>CALXWL010000006.1 GCA_944392385.1 uncultured Clostridia bacterium
AATTGATTTATATACAAAACGTGCTTATAATAAAAATCAAATTTATACTTTTAGTAAATATACTAATTTACCATACAGAGCTATGGGAACTAATATTAAGTATAAAAACGGGTTTTATGGTGATGGCATTTTATCTCGTTTTCCTATTGAGTATTCAGGGAATTATTTATCACCTACTACTTCTCCAGAACATGAGCAAAGAGGTTTTTTGTGCATAAAAATTGGTATAGGAACTTTTAAGTTGAATTTATTTTCTCTTCATCTTTCTGTTTTTGAAGAGGAAAGAATTTTGGCAAGTCAAGCTATTTTGCGTATTACATCAAAGATTAGTAAGTCCGAAGGAATTATTATTGCTGGTGATTTTAATGTTGGTATTTCTAAAATTGGAAATCATAAATATGTTTTTAATCAAAAGGATTTTTACGAAGAATATGAAATTTTAAAGAAAAGATTCCTACATTTAGGTAATACTGAGCCAACTTGGTTTTCTAAAGAAGGTAGTGGTTGTATAGATTCTTGCTTTTATTCTAATAATTTAGTATTATCTAAATTTGAAACTATTCCTACTCAAACTTCAGATCATTATCCTATTTATATGGAATTTGTAATTTAAATATTTAAAGATAAAATGAACCCAGATTATTAAACTTTTTATCTAATAATTTGGGTTCACTTCTATTTAGTCTTTTCTAATTTTTGGCTAATTTCATTGAAAGTAACTTACTTATTCCACTTTCTTCCATTGTTATGCCATATACTGTATCTGCTGCTTCCATTGTTCCTTTTCTATGTGTTATTACTAAAAATTGTGTTGTTTTTGTAAATTTTTTTAAATAATCGGCAAACCTATATACATTTACATCATCTAATGCTGCTTCTATTTCATCTAGCACACAAAATGGTGCTGGGTTTATTTTTAGTATTGCAAACAATAGTGCAATTGCTGTAAATGCTCTTTCTCCTCCTGATAGCAAGTTCATGTTTTGCAGTTTTTTTCCTGGTGGTTGTACTTCTATTTCTATTCCACAATTTAATATGTCTTCTTCATTTGTTAATTGTAATTCTGCTTTTCCTCCTCCAAATAGCTCTTTGAAAACTTCTCCAAAATTTTTATTTATTATTTTAAATTGTTTTGCAAATTGTTCTTTCATTATTTTTGTCATGTCTTGTATTACTTTTTTTAATTTATTGCTAGAGTTTTCTAAATCTAGGCGTTGTTCACACATGTAGTCATATCTTTCTTTTGTTTGTTTGTATTCTTCTATAGCATCTATATTTATGCTTCCTAAATCTTTTATTTGGTCTCTTAATAATTTTACTTGTTTAGTTGTTTCTTGTACATTATCTGGTCTTCTATATTCTTCTGCATTGTTTGGAGTTACTTCATAGTCTTCCCACATTTTATTTATAATTTGCTCTAGTTCTACATCAAATTTTGATTTTTTTACTTCTAATTTATTTGCCTGATTTTTTATTTCTTCTACTATTGAATATTTTTCTTCAATTTCTGCTTCCGTTTTTGCTAAGTTTGCATTTTTGTTTATTTTCTCTTGTTTTAATTTTTCTATTGTATCTGAGCTTGTACTTACTTCTAGCTTTATTTGTTCTATTTTTTCTTTTGCTTGTTCTATAGTTTGTTTTAGTTCTTCATTTTCCTTTATCATTTTATCGTTTTGTTCTTTTTTGCTATTGATTTTGCTTATGTTGTTTTGTAATTCTGTTTCAATTCTTTCTAAAATTTCTTCTAGAGAGTTGCTACTTTCATCAAATGAGCTTACAGATATTTTTAAATTTGTTATATCAAAATTTAAGTCGTCTATGTATTTTTGATTTTCCTTATGTTTTTCTGCAAATTGCTGTATCTCAGAAGTTAAAGCGTTCATTTCTTGTTCTAATTGTGTGTTCTTTTGTTCTATTTGAATTTTAGCTTCTTCATTTTTTCTTATATTCTCTTCTATTTGCGTCTTTTCTTCTCTTAAACTGGTAAGCTTTGTTTCTAGATTTGCTACTCCTTCTTCTAGCGACTCTATTCTTTGTTTTTCTGTTGCATATTCTATTTGGGTTTCTTGTGATATTTGCTCTATGCTTGCTACTTCTTCTAGTAAACCTTCTATACTATCTTCATATTGATTTTTTTCTTTGCTTATTTCTTCAATTTTCTTGTTTAATTCATTTATTTGTTTTTCTAATTCTTTTATTTGATTTGTTCTTCCTATTATACTTGAGCCCTTTTGAGTTACTGAACCTCCTGAAATTGCCCCACTTGGATTTATTATATCTCCTTTTAATGTAACTATTCTAAAGCTGTAACTATTCTGTCTTGCAAGAATTATTGCTGTATCCATATCTTTTACAACTACTGTTTTTCCTAATAAATTTAAGATTATTCCTTCGTATTTTTTATCCGTTTTTATTAGTTCTGCTGCAACACCAATTACTCCTTCTAAGTTGTTTTTTATTAACCTATCTATTTTCTTACCCTTTACTGAAGCTATTGGTAAAAATGATGCTCTACCTAAACTATTTTTTCTTAGATATTCTATTAGTTTTTTAGCATCTTCTTCTGTTTCTGTAACTATATTTTGAAGTGTTGCTCCTAGCACTGTTTCTATTGCTGTTTGATATTCTTCTGGAACTGAAACAAGATTTGCAAGAACTCCTTTTACTCCGTAATTTAGCCTACTATTTTTTTCACATTCTAGCAATATTGCCTTCACTGCTCTAGAATAGCCTTCTTTTTCTTTTTCCATTTCCACTAAGAATTTTTGTTTAGAATCTTTTATTCTTAACTCTGATGTTAATTTATTTATTTTTTCTTCATATTCTTTTATTTTTGTATTTGCTTCTTCTCTTTTTATCCTTATCTCTTCAAGTCTTTTTTTAAGATCATTTCTTTTGTTTTCTTTTTCATTAAATGTTTTTAATAAATCTTGTCTTACCATTCTTTTTTCATCTAGCTTAGATATTGTATCTTGTGTTTCAGTTTCTATGGTTTTTTTACGTTTTTGTAAGTTTTGGTTGTTTATTTCAATTGTATTTATTGCCTCTTTATTTTCATATTTTGTCTCCGTGTTTTTCTCTACTGTTCTTTTCTTTTCTTCAAAATTTTTTTCTTCTTCTGTTAACTTATTTGATAGCTCTTTTAATTTATTCTCTTTTTTTTCTAATTCTTTAACAAATTTTTCTCTATTTGCCATTAAATTATCTTTTTTCTGTAGTCTGCCTTTTTTTTCTTCTGTTAGTTCTTCATTTCTTTTTTGTAGCTCTTCTATTTCTTTTAAATATCTTTCATGATTTTTATTGTTATTAGAAATTCTTTCTGTTTGAACATTAATTTCAGAATTTACTTGTTCTATTTTCTTTTCACTTTCAAAACCCAAGTTTTGTGTTTCTTCTATTTTTGAAGAAATATCTTCTATCTCCAATTTCAAATTTTCTTTTAAATTCTGCAATACAGAAAGTCTACCTTCTTCATCTGCTCTATTTGCATTTATAATTTCTATATCTTGCACAAGTTCTTCTATTTTTTGTTTATAACTATCAATATTATATAAGAATAAACCCACCTCTATTGTTTTTAATTCTTCCCTTAAACTCAAATATTTCTTAGCTTTTTCAGACTGTGCTTTTAATGGCTCTATATTTGACTCTATTTCCGATATTATGTCATTTATTCTCAATAAATTTAATTTCGTTTGTTCAAGTTTCTTTTCAGACTCATTTTTCCTTGTTCTATATTTTACTATCCCAGCTGCTTCTTCAAAGATATTACGTCTTTCTTCTGACTTATTACTTAAAATCTCATCAATTTTCCCCTGTCCAATTATTGAATATCCATCTTTTCCTATTCCAGTATCCATAAATAATTCTAGAACATCTTTCAATCTGCATGGTGTTTTATTTATATAGTAGCCACTATCTCCATTTCTAAAAATTCTCCTTGTAACTACAACCTCACTAAACTCTATTGGCAATTTTCCATCTGAATTATCTATAACAATTGAAGCTTCTGCAAACCCCAATGACTTTCTTGTTTGTGTCCCTGCAAATATTATATCTTCTGCTTTGTTACCCCTTAATGATTTTATACTCTGTTCTCCCAGAACCCATCTAATACTATCTGCTATATTACTCTTTCCCGAACCATTAGGCCCTATTACTGTTGTAATCCCAGGCATAAATTCCAATACTGTTTTATCTGCAAATGATTTAAACCCTTGCATTTCCAATCTTTTTAGATACATTTCATAACCTCTTTTTCTTATTTTGATTTTTATATAATATATCAAAAGTCGAAAATAGTCAAGAACCCCCAGTCGCTATCGCGACAGCCCCCTTGATAAAGGGGCTTTCTTGTGGGGCTTCGTAGTTTTTTTAATTTTTTAGTTATTTTTGTTACATTTTGGTGGTTTTTCTATATATTCTATTTATGAAAATTTCAGATATCTTTTCTCGAGTTATTTTTCTACTCTCTAGAGTAAATCAAGCAAAAACTATTGATATATCAGCATGTTTTTTTATTGACGAGGCATCATTTTTTACTGTCTGTAAATGTTAACTTGTGTGTGTCTGTAAATTTTTACTTTGTAATGCTATATTCGAACCAAAAAAAGGAGGAAAAAAATATGGCACTTAACTATACTATTATTGGTGTTAGACTAAGACAAGCTAGAATTAACAAAAAAATGACACAAGAAGTACTAGCAGAAAAACTAGATGTTTCTGTAGCTTATATTAGCAGAATTGAACGTGGTTCTACAAATATTAATTTAAAAAGACTATCTGAAATATGTGCTTTATTAGATGTTTCAGAAGGAGAAATTTTAAGCGGTACATCTTCTGAATCTACTTCTTACCTAAATAAGGCATTTAGTGATTTGCTCAAAAATTGCCCAACAGAAAAAATTGATTTAATATATAAAATAGCCCAAGTTGTAGCTGATAATTAATTATCAAAGCCACACAAACTAGCTGAATCCATCAATTAAAGCACAAAACCAAATCATTACTAGATAATTGTTTTTATGTTATTATACAAACCATTATCTAGTAACACTAAATCTATATAAATTTACACAAACTCTTCCCTTTTTTAAACTTTTATAGTATAATAATTAAGGAGGAGATTTTATGTGGTATATATGGTTAATCGCCGCTGGCATTTTCTTTATTATTGAAATTGCAACAACAGGTTTTCTAATTTTTTGGTTAGGTATTGGCTCTTTACTTGCAATGTGCACAAGCTTTATTACAGACAGTTTATTAATTCAAACTGCCGTTTTTGTTATATCCTCTGTAATTCTTATTCCCCTTACCAAACCGCTTATCCACAAATACATTGACAAAGATAAACCTATAGCAACAAACGCTTATAGCCTTATTGGTCAACTTGGAATAGTTACTGTTGATATAAACACTCTAGAATCAACTGGCCAAGTAAAAGTTGCTGGTGAAATTTGGTCTGCAAGAGCAGATAACAATATTCCAGCTGGAACTGAAGTTGAAATTTTAAAAATTGATGGAGTTAAGCTTATTGTTAAACCCACGATGAATATTTCAAATAAAGTTACAATATAATTAGTTATTAGTTTTTTTATATAAATTTTAATAGGAGGTATTTTATGGCATTTTTAATTATATTCTTAGTTATAGTTTTAATTATAGCATTCAAATCAATTAAAATCGTAAGACAAGCTGAAGTTTACGTTATTGAAAGATTAGGTAAATTTCATAAAATAGCAGATGCAGGACTTACAGTTATCATTCCATTTGTTGACCATGTTCGCAGTGTTGTAAGTCTAAAAGAACAAACAATGGATATACCACCACAAGGTGTTATTACCGAAGACAATGTTACAATCACAATAGATACCGTTGTGTTCTACCAAATAACAGATCCAGCAAAAGCAGTATACGAAATTCAATCTTTAAGAAGAGGTATTGAATATCTAGCAATAACCACTATTCGTGATATTGTTGGAAAAATGAATCTAGACTCTACTTTCAGTTCAAGAGACTTAATCAATAATCAATTAAGAGTTTTATTAGATGAAGCTACTGATAGATGGGGTTGTAAAGTAAATCGTGTTGAAATTAAAGACATAAATCCACCTGCTGATATAAGAGATGCGATGGAAAAACAAATGAATGCAGAAAGAAATAAAAGAGCTGCTATTTTGCAAGCTGAAGGAGAAAAACAAGCTGCAATTACACTTGCAGAAGGTCAAAAACAAGCTATGATATTACAAGCCGAAGCCGATAAGGAAGCTCAAGTAAGACGTGCAGCCGGTGAAGCTGAAGCAATTAGAGAAGTAGCAGTTGCTAAAGCTCAAGAAATTCAAATGATATTTGATTCTATTAAGAAATCAAATCCAGATGATAAACTAATACAATTAAAATCTTTAGAAGCCTTACAAGAAATTGCAAAAGGAGATGCAAACAAAGTATTCATACCTTTTGAAGCAACAAACACACTTTCAAGTTTAGGTGCAATAAAAGAAATTATAAAAGATAAATAATTTTTTTCAAAAAGTAGGTATTTATGTACCTACTTTTTATTGACAATTTTGCTTATTCGTTATATGATATAGCAAATAAAATATTTATGGAGGTTCTTATTATGAATTTGAAAAAAATTTTTACTTTATTATGTATTGTCTTAATTTTTATTTCTTCTTCTGTATTTGCAACAAATGTTAGTAATAATGTAGTTGTTGACAATACGGGAAATATTCCTGTAGAAACAAGTGAAGAGTCTAATACTACAGATACTTCTTTAGCAGCTGAGACTATATACCAAGATTTATATATATATAATACAGATTCTTATTCTTTAAATGATATTGTTTATGGCAATGTTTTTGCTTCAACTAATAAGTTTGTTACAAATCCTATAAACAATGGTGGTACTATTTACGGAAATTTATATTTAATTTCTGGTGAAGCTATTATCCAATCTGATGTTGTATATTCTAATAATCAAGATAAGAATGGCAATTACATTGTTAATACTATTAATTCATATTCTGCTATTAATGGTAATGTTTTTGTTTTAGCTGATTCTTTTACTTTGCAAGCTGGTTCACAAATCAATGGTGATCTATATGTTGCTGCAGATGTTGTAAATATTGAACAAGATACAGTTATTTCTGGTAATCTTTTTGTTACTGGTTCTCAAGTAACTTTAAATGGCCAAGTTTCTGGTTCTGCTTATGTTACAACAGATACTTTTAATATGCGATATTTTTCATATATAACTCAAGACTTATATTTAAATTGTAATAATGCTAATCTTTCTGGTGTAGTTTATAGAAACGCATTTGTAACAGCTTATGATAAGTTGCTTACAGAATCTGACTTTAGAGTTACACAAAATTTGTCTGTAAATTTTGCAAAAGACTTTACTTTTTCTGGTGAAGTTCAAGGTAATGCAACATTTAATGCTAAGAGCTTAAACTTTAAAAATGATAATTCTGAAAACTGTATAATTAGAGGTAATTTAACATACGCAGTTAAAGATGGTATACAAATTCCTGATGGAATAGTATTTGGGGAACTTACAGAAGGTAAATATGTAGAAAAAACTAATAACAAATATTCTATTGGAAATTTAGCATTTTCTTTATTTACTTTATTAGTTTATGTTTTTGCTATAGTTTTCTTAAGCAAAACATTTGCAAAAAATGCAATTTCAAAACTTGCAAATCTTGATATAAAAAATACTCTTATTAGTTTAGCTATTGGCTTTATTTCAGTATTTGCTATTTTCTTGTTATTTATGTTATTAATTTTTACTGGAATAGGTGTAGCACTTTCATTATTCTTTATTATGGGATATTTATTAATAATTACTTTAGCTATTCCATTATTCCTTCACGACATTGCAAATATTATAAAGCTAAATCTAAATATATATCTTAAATTATTAATTGTAACTATTGTATTCTATTTGATAAGCCTAATTCCTGTGCTTGGGCCTAGTGTTGTATTTATTTTGGTATTTATCGGTACAGGTAGAATTTTATTTACTTTATTTAATAGAAAAAAATAAAATAAATTTAATTTACTAAAATATAGTAGTTATCCACAACCTAAGCTGTGGATAACTACTATATTTTTAATTTTTTTATAGTTTTTTTATAATCATCTGAATTTATTATACCGCTTCCTACTACCAGTATATCTACTCCGGCTTCTTTTAACTCATTTGCATTTTCGAGTTTTATCCCTCCATCTGCTTCTATGTATGTTTCTAAATTGTTTTGATACAAATATTCTTTTAGCTTGCTAATTTTATCTAGTGTTTCTGGAATTAATTTTTGCCCTCCCTTTCCTGGTTCTACTGTCATCATTAAAAATAAGTTTATATATGGAAGGAATTCATATATTTCTTCTATTTTAGTTGCTGGTTTTATTGATAACCCACATTTTATATCATTCTTTTTTATGTACTCTAACATTTGTTTTACTTGTTTTTTATTTTTGCATGCCTCATAGTGTATAGTTATAAAATGCGGATTTAAAGAAATATATTCATCTATATATTCTTTTACATCTGATACCATAAGGTGAACATCTAATGGTATATTTGACATTTGTTTTATACTATTTGCATAGCTGTACATCAGTTTTGATGTATCTTTTTCTACAAATTTTCCATCCATTACATCTATATGGAAATAATCTGTTTTAGCTACTTCTAAATCATAAAAAGTTTTCATTGCATTTTTTTCATCAACATTTAAAATTGATGTTGAAACTTCTACCATCTCTTTTTCCTCCTTTTAAAATAAATTTGCTTTTTTAAAGTATATCATAAAAACCAAAATTTTACATTATTTTTACAATTTTTTCTGAACTATTGTAACAATATCTGATATATAGTCTCCTAAAACTGGAATATTTAGTCTTATTAATTTTTGCAAGAAATATACTAAGATTGCTGAAATTATAGTAATTCCTATACCTATTCCTACTCCTCTTGAAATTCCTGCTAAGAGATTTCTTTTTATTATCTCTTTTTTATTTCCAATTACATATGAAATCTCTACTATCCTAGATTTATCTAACTTTTCATTTATTTTATCTATTTTTTCATTTATTTTTTTATTAAACATAAATAAAAACACCCATTTATATTTTGGATGTTTTTATTTTATTTATTCTGTTATTTGTTCATCTGTTTCAATTATTTCTGCATTTATGTTTTGTACTTGGCTTTGCTCTTGTAATAAATTTTCTAATTGATTTATTAGTGTTTGTAATCTTTCTATATCTTGTCCTATTAATGCCCAGTCATTGCTTTGGTTTGATTGAGTTAAATTATTATTTGCTTTTATTATTTCTTCTATTAAGTCTTCTATATTATCTGTTTCTATTGTTATACTTACTGCTTCTTGTGATAATAGGTTTGCTAATGCTTCTTCTATATTGTTTCCTATTGCAACTTTATTTCCTGATGCTACTATTACTTTTTTTAGTATTGGTGATGTTTTATTTTCATTTTGCAACACTTGGAATATTGGTTCTACATAAAGCAAAGTATTATTTACTGGAATTACTATTATGTTTTTTTCTATCTTAGTTCCCATTACTTCGATTGCTTCTAATTCTGCTGATATTTTCTCATCTTGCTCTACTAATGTATCTAATTGTAATGTTCCTAATATTGCATCATCTTTATTAAATTTATATAGTTTTAATGTCTTTTCACCATTTTCATTGTATGAACCTACTAAGTATGCATTAATATTTTGTTTTTCATTAATTGTGTATGGCAATACTAAACCTAGAGTCGCATCTTCATTATCTACAGTTTTTACAACTGTGTAATATGGGTTAATATCTGTTCCAACTAGTGTTGTAACTTTACTTGTATTTTCTTTTGCTGTATCCCAAACATCGTCTGCTCTGTAAAGAACCTCTGGTTGTACTTGATGATATTGTTTTAATATCTCGGCTTGTATATTATATAGGTATTCTGGATATACAAAGTGCTTAGATATACTTTGAGGTATTTCTTCATTTAAGTCTTCAAATAAGGTTGGATACATGTTCCAATATGCCATTATTATAGGGTCTGTTTTGTCTGTTATATAAAATTTCATTGTTCCATCATAACTATCTACTAGTACTTTAACTGAATTTCTTATATAGTTTATTTTTTCTATTGTTCCATTGTCTTGTACTAAGTTTGTAACTTGTGAGTATGGGTAATTATTTGATGTTGTATATGCATCTATTACCCACATTAGTTTTCCTTCATCTGTTACTATCATGTATGGATTTTCATCATATTTTAAATATGGCATAACCTTTTCTATTCTATCTAGTATATTTCTCTTTATTATTATATTACTTTCTTTTGTTATGTTTGTAGAAAATGCAAGTTTTACATTTTTTTCTTTTATTCCTAAAATTAGTCTGTCTAAGAAACCTAGTTTTATTCCTGCTTCTCCATCATATGTGTTATAACTGTTAGTTGTACTTGTTAATGGATAATCATACTCGATATTTTCTTCTTTATTTGTTGCAATTACTTCATTTGTTTGAAGTCCAAAGTATATTCTTGGCTGAGTTATTTTTATATTTTCTTCTGTATCTACAAAATTACTTTTTATATAATTTAGTGCTCCTGCATCTGTTGTTGTTGAAGCTGATGTTATAATTACTCCATATCCATGTGTGTATTCATATGTTTTATTGTTATATGTTCTAGTTTCATTACTTATTATTTCTCGCGGACTTACATATACTAATGTTTTTTGGTTGTTTATATCATATAGTCCAACTTGTGTTGAATTAAATGTATAATATCCAAGACTTGTTTGATATTCTTGCAAGTGTGATAATACTCTTTGTTTATTATATATATTTATATTTTCTATTACATCTGAGTTTTCTTCTATGTCGTCTGCTGTTATTGTACCTGTACTTGCTAGTTCTATTTCCTCTATATTAATGTCGTATGCTTGTTTTGTGAAACTAATATTTGTTTCTATATATTCTTTTTGTTTATCTAATTCATTTTGTTTAACATATGTTATGTCTGTTAAGAATACTACTACAAACATAACTACTAAATATATTGGTATTAGTAATATGTTATAACATGCTTTTTTATATTGCCCTTTTCTTGATTTTATTAGTGCCCTTATTGCACATATTATTATAAAAGCTGCAAATATTACATATCCCCATTTTTTTACTGTTACATCAATAAATCCTGCTCCATATAGTGCTGTACCATTGCTTGTTTGTGTGAATTTTCCAAGCACTATATCTTGTACCATGATTATTGCGAGCATCGCAATTGCAAGTATTATTAAAAATGCATTTATTGTAATTTGTTTTATAAATGTGTTCTTTTTTAGTGTCTCTATGCTTATTCCTTGTTCAAAGAATTTATGAAAACATATAAGATAATATACTGTTATATATATACTCATTATTACCATTACAACTATAAAACTATATAATATAGATTCTATAAATGGTTTTTGAAAAACATAGTACCCTATGTCTAAGTTAAATATTGGTTCTGCTTGCTCAAAAAAGGTTTTGTTAAAAGCAAGTATTGCTTTTTCTGTTATTATGTTTGAAAAGATTATTCCTGCTATTGCTGCAAATGCTAATGATATTGATTTATTAGGTAGTTTTGGCATTTCTTTGTTTTCTTCAATGAAGAATTTTTTTAGGCCTTTTTTTATTAGTATTGTTGTTATATATGTTAGCATATATATTATTATAAAGCTTACAATAAATACGTATATTTTCTGCTCTAGGTTATGTTTGAAAATTTCTACGTATTTTTCTCCTATGCCTAGTATTTGTAAATATTCGCCTCTTATATTTATGTAGCTATATATTATAAATGCTATTATGAATAGTGTTACAAATATTACTCTTTTTCTTATCTTTTTTTTCATTTCAGCCTCCTTTTTTGTTTTGATTTTATTCTATTATTGCATTTACGAATTCTTCGGAGTTAAATTTTTCCATGTCGTCTATTTTTTCTCCTACACCTACAAATTTAACTGGTATTGAGTTTTCGTTTACTATTCCTATTGCTACTCCTCCTTTTGCTGTTCCATCTAGTTTTGTTAGTATTAATCCTGTTATTGGTACTACTTCTTTGAATGCTTTTACTTGTGTAATTGCATTTTGTCCAGTAGTTGCATCTATTACCATTAGTGTTTCTTTTGAAGCTTCTGGTAGTTCTTTTTCTATTACTTTGCCTATTTTTTGTAGCTCGTCCATTAAGTATTTTTTTGTATGCAACCTTCCTGCTGTATCACATATTAATACATCTGCTTTTGTTTCTTTTGTGATTTTTATTGCATCATATACTACTGATGCTGGATCTACTCCTTCTTCTTTTTTTACTATTTCAACTCCTGCTCGTTTTGCCCAGATTTCTAGCTGTTCTACTGCTGCTGCTCTGAATGTATCTGCTGCTGCTACTACTACTTTTTTTCCGCTTTTTCTTAGGTTGTTTGCTATTTTTCCAATTGATGTCGTTTTTCCAACTCCATTTACTCCTACTACTAGAATTACTGCTGGCGTTGTTTTTATTGTTAGTTCATTCGGTATTTTATCTAGTATTGCTTGCATTTCTTCTTTTAAGGCTTTTTTTACTCCTTCTTCATCTTGTATTTTTTCTTGTTTTATTCTGTCTCTTAGTTTTGAAATTATTTCTTCTGCTGTTTCTACTCCTATATCAGACATTATAAGAATTTCTTCTAGCTCTTCTAGCAATTCTTCATCAACTTTTCTGAAATTACTAAATACCATATTTATTTTGTCGTTTAGGGAATTTCTTGTTTTCCCTAAACCTGCTTTTAATTTGTCAAAAAATCCCATTGTTTTTCTCCTTTTTTTGTTTTTGCAATTTTGTTTTCAAATTTAATAATGAATCTGGAGACTATTTCCACCCTAAGAAATGTCTATAGTTGTTTGTGTATTTAGATTCAAATCCTTAGTAGCCTTTGTGCTTCCATCTATTATTACTTTTATTCTTACTGTTCCTTCCCCATCAAATCCTACTGTGAAATTGGTTTCATCTTCACTTACTTGTTTTGATTCTACTTGTTCGTCATTTACTGTTACTACTAATGTTACTTGTTTTGGTGGTACTAGAACTTCTTTTTCTTCTCCTGTTTCTTCATCTATTACTTTTTGATATGTTGGTTTATATTGTATTAATGAAGCAACATCTATATTTATTGTTCCTCTTTTTATTTCTTGGTACTCATTTATTGTTATTGTTATTTCTGAATTTTTATCTACAAAACTATGTGGAGATATACTTTGCTCTACTACACCTTTTCCTTTGCTTGAATCTGTTATT
Organism: uncultured Clostridia bacterium; assembly: GCA_944392385.1. Taxonomy (GTDB): domain Bacteria; phylum Bacillota; class Clostridia; order TANB77; family CAG-508; genus UMGS1781. The sequence goes on from CALXWL010000006.1 coordinate 13,349, forward strand.
TTGTATGTTGCTTTATATTTTAATTTTGATTCTTCTATTTTTGCTTTTGCTTCATCTTCTGTAAGACCTGTTAAGTCTGGAACTTCTACTTGTTCTATTCCTAAACTTACTTTTAGTGTTATCTGGCTTCCTGCTAATACTTCTTCTCCTTCTGCTATACTTTGTTCTACTACTATTCCTGCTTCTATATCGTCGTTGTAGTCTTCTTCAATCTTTGCTTCTAGTCCTAATTCTTTTAGTTCTTTTATTGCTTCGTCTTTAGTTTTTCCTACTAGTTTAGTTACTGTTACAATTTCTTGCCCTTTGCTTACTACTACTTTTATTGTTGTTCCTTCTTTAACTGTAAAGTTTGGTTGATATTTTGGGTCTTGTGATATTATTTTTCCTTCTTCTATTTCTACATCATATTTTTCTTCTGCTACCTCTATTGATAAATTCGCCTCTTCTGCTTTTTGCCTTGCTTCCTCAACTGTTAGGTTTGAGAAGTCTGGCAGTGTAACATCTTTTGCTTTTCCTGCATTTAATGCAAACATTGTTATTCCTATTGATGCAAAGAATACTACTAGGAAAATTACCACTATTAGTGCTATTTTTACAGCTTTATGCTCTTGCAAGAATTTTTTGAATTTGGCGAATTTGCCATTTTTCTTTGTTTTTGGGTCTTCTTCTATTTTTTGTGCTGCATTATTAACTGGTGTATTCCTTGTTACTCCTACTTCTGGATTTTTAATTATTCTATCTAGGTCTTGTATCATTTCTGTTGCTGTATTATATCTCATACTAGGTTCTTTTTCCATTGCTTTCATTATCAAGTCATTTAGACTTTGTGGAATTGCTGGATTTAATTTTATTGGCTCTACTGGTTTTTCTTGCATGTGTTTTAGTGCCACTGATACTGGTGTATCTGCATCAAATGGTACTTTCCCTGTTACCATTTCATATATAACTACTCCTAGTGAATATAGGTCTGATTTTGCATCTGTGTACCCACCTTTTGCGTGTTCTGGTGAGAAATAGTGTACTGAACCAATTGTTGTTCCAAATGCTGTTATTGTTGAGTTTGACACTGCTTTTGCTATTCCAAAGTCTGTTACTTTTGCTACTCCTTCTTCTGTTATTATTATATTATGTGGTTTAATATCTCTATGGATTATATTATTTCTATGTGCAGTTTCTAATGCTGATGCTATTTGCCTTGCTATTTTTACAGACCATTTCCAACCCATTTTGCCATCTTCTAATATAATTTCTTTTAGAGTTTTTCCTTTTATTAATTCCATTACAATATAATATAGGTTTCCTTCTTTGCCTACATCATATACAGAAACTATATTAGGATGTGTAAGGCTTGCTGCTGATTCTGCTTCTGTATTAAATCTTTTTATAAATTCGTTATCTGTTGTATATTCTTCTCTTAATACTTTTACAGCTACATATCTTTTTAATACTAAACAGCGTGCTTTATATACTGTTGCCATTCCGCCGCTTCCTATTTTTTCTATAATTTCATATCTATTTCCTAATAGTTTTCCTTCTAAATTCATTTTTTATCACATTCCTTTCATGAGGCATACGTAAAAAATAGTTTGCACTAAATTACCTCTTTTTCTTTCTAGTTTTCAATTATGATTGCTGTAATGTTATCATATCCTCCAAGTTCTTTTGCTTTTTTTATAAGATGAGTTGTTGCATTTTTGGTATCTTCTATTATGATATTATATATTTCTTGTTCTGATATCATATTAGTTAATCCGTCTGAACATATTAGTATTATATCATTTGGATTAAAACCTTTTACCATAATATCTGGTTCTATTTCTTCTTCACAGCCCAATGCTTTCATTAACATGTTTTTCTTTGGGTGGTGAATTGCTTCTTCTTTGGTTATTGTTCCATCTTTTACTAATTTTTGCACATAACTGTGGTCAGTTGTTATTTTTCTCATAATATTTTGTCTTATTCTGTAGATTCTGCTGTCTCCTATATGACCTATATGTACTCTATTATTATATATTAGACATACTTCTAATGTAGTACCCATTTGTTCTAATTCTTTTTCTTCTTTTGATTTTTCATATACTACTTTGTTTGAATATTCCATTGCCTTTTTTATAATATCCATTATTTCTTCTTTTGTATATTGCTTATTATCATCAAAATTTTGTTTTATATATTGTGCAGCATTCATACATGCTAAACGACTTGCAATTTCTCCACCTGTATATCCACCCATTCCATCAGCTAAAATACATAGTATATAATTATCATTTTCTTCTGATATGTAGTAGGCATCTTGGTTTGTTTGTCTTACCATTCCTATATCTGTTTCTGCATATATTTTCATTTACTCACCTCTTTTTTTCTTAGTTGGCCACAAGCTGCATCTATATCTGACCCTAATTCTCTTCTTATTGTTGCTACTATTCCATGTGCATTTAAGTAATCCCTAAATTTCATTATATTTTCATTTGTACTTTTATTAAACTTTCCATCTTTTATTTCATTTATTGGAATTAAATTAACATGACAAAGCATTCCCTTTAATAGCTCTGCAAGGCTTTTTGCATCTTGAAGGTTATCATTATTATCTTTTGCCAATGCATATTCAAAAGATATTCTTCTATGTGTTTTTTCTATATAATATTTACAAGCTTCCATCAATTCTTGAATATTATATAAATTATTTATTGGCATCATTTCACTTCTTTTTTCATTTGAACTACTGTGAAGTGATATTGATAATGTACATTGTATATTTTCATCTGCTAATTTATATATATTTGGAACTATTCCACTTGTAGAAATGCTTATATGCCTTGCTCCCATATTTATTCCTTTTGGATGATTCAATAATTTTATTGCTTTCATTACATTTTCATAATTATCTAGAGGTTCTCCTATTCCCATAAACACTAGATTAGAAATTTTAATGTTTTCATCTCTTTCTACTGCAAGTAGCTGTTCTACAATTTCACCTGCTTCTAAACTTCTAGCAAATTTTACTCCTGTTGATGCACAAAACTTACAGCCCATTTTGCAACCTATCTGTGTAGATACACATATTGTTTTTCCATATTTATATTCCATTAAAACAGATTCTATTGCATTATTATCTAGAACATCAAACAAATACTTTTTAGTTCCATCTTTTGATACTTGTTTTTGTATAATTTTAAAAACATGCAAGTCAAAATTTTCTTTTAGCTTTTTTCTTAGGGATTCTGATAAATTCGTCATTTCATCAAAACTTGTAACATTTTCTTTATATATCCAATGAAAAATTTGTTCTGCTCTATATTTCTTCTCTCCGTAAATTTTCCATTTTTATTTTGAGCTCATCTAAATCGTAATTTTTAATATTTTCCTTTAACATACTTTCCCTTCTATTTTTTAAAATTTGACGAATATATTTTATCATATAACTAATATTTATACAAGCATACAACAAAAAAAATCCGCTTTTGCGGATTTTTTAATTTTAGAATTCATATGATGATAATAAGAATCCACCCATATATGCTTGTATTAATGGCACTAATACTACTAATACTACAAATATTAATACTACTCCTATAAATATTGTTACTATCTGTGGTAATACTTTTATTATCTTTTTAATAATATTATCTATATCTATTTGCATATAGTCATTTAATTTTTCCATCATCTCTGCTAAATCTGTCTGCATTCCTATTTTTAACATTTCTGTAATCATTGGTGTAGATAATCCTGATTGTTCAAATGGTTCTATCCAAGATTGTCCTATTAAAATATTGTTTATTGCTGATTCAATTAATGATAACATTACCAGGTTATTTGTTATATTCCTACTTGTTTCTAATGCTTCCTGAATTCTTAGACCATTTCTTAGGTTTAGTACTATTGATTGTACTAATCTTGAAAAGTCTATTGCATATATTAATTTTCCAAATATCGGCATTTTGTATTTAAAATAGTGATAATTATATCTTCCTTTTGGAGTTCTTATGTATAATACTATTGCTAGTACAATTATAGCTATTATTCCTACTGGTATATACCATATCTGCACGATTTTATCCAAGAAATTAGAAAATGCTATTGTTAGTGGAGGTAATTGTTCTGTTGAGCCAAAAGCATCAAATACTTTTTGTAACATTGGTACTGATATAAGAGTACCTACTATAGCTAAAAGCATTAAACCTATGAATTGTACTAAATTTGGCACTAATATTTCTTTTAATTTTTTATTCATTGCTTGAGTTTCTTCTAGATAATTTACTGCTTGTTCTAATGCATTTGTAAGAGAACCTGATATTTCTCCAACTTTAATCATATTAATGTATATTGGAGGAAATACTGCTCCATAATATTCCATTGTTGTATACATGTTTTCTCCAGCTTCTACTCCTAATAAAATATCTTCTACTATTACTTTTAATGTTGGGTTTTCTATAGTTTCTATAACTGTTGATAATGCATGTATGTTATTAAAATTTGCTTTTTTTAATAAATAGAAATTTTGTGTAAAAACTAAAATATCTCTCTTTTTTATTGCTCTATTTTTCTTTAGTGCATCTGTGGTTCTTCTTATCCAACTATCTTTTTTGTTCATGTTTCTTTCTATTTGTTCTGCTCTTACTTGTTTTAATACACTATTGCTTGTTTCTATGTTTCTTCTTTGTTTTTTTCCTTTTTTATCTACTTTTACTTTCATTGTTATAACTGAAATTGGATATAAACCATTGTTTTTTAGTTTTTTTAGCAAAATATATTTATTAGGTGCATCTGTTCTATATTCAACAACATCTCCAGTTCTAGTTGCAGCTCTATATTTATATAAAGGCATATTATCTTCCCTCCGCTTTTTTGTAATTTGTATACTACATCATTTTCATTTTCATTTGCATGATTGTTCTATTTAAAACTTCTAAGTTTTTTTCTTCTAATTGTGATTTTGCTTGCTCTAATGTTATTTTATTTTTTACATACAGTTCAGCAAGTGAATTTATTAAACTTACATTTCCTTTTCCTAAATTACTTTGTATTGCATCTTCTAGTTCTGATACACTAAATTTTTCTTTTCTTATACATCCTGCAACAACATTATCTACTACCATAACTTCTGGTAATAAAACTAATTTTCCGTCTGTTCCTTTTATTAATCTTTGTGATATAATTAGTTTTAAAAGTGATGATAATAAATATTTAACAGATGACTGATCTCTTATTTCATAAAAGTTTATTATTCTATCAATTGTCTCTGCACATGATTTTGTATGCAATGTTCCTAAAACTAAATGTCCTGATTCTGCCATATCTATCGCTGCTTCCATTGTTTCTCTGTCTCTTATTTCTCCGAATAACTAGTATATCACAGTCTTCTCTTAGTGCATTTTTTACACCATCTCTGTAAGTTAAAACATCTTTTCCTCTACCTACTTCTTTTTGCACAATTAAAGATCTATATGAAGTATGCTTATATTCTACAGGTTTTTCTAAAGAAAGTATCTTTTTATTTTCATTTTGATTTACTTCATCTATTAATGAGTTTAGTGTCGTAGTTTTTCCTGAATTTGTTTTTCCTGTTACCAATATTAATCCTTGTGGTTGATATATCATTTTTCTTACAACCTCTGGTATTCCAAGTTCTTCAAATCGAGGTAATTCTTTTTTTATTATTCTTAGAGTCGCTATAGGTATTTCATTTGATGAAGAAATATTTCCTCTAAATCTTACATTATCAAACTCATATGAAAAGTCTAGACTTTTTGTTTGATGATATTCTTCATCCTTATCTACATTTCCTCGTACAAAGAAATCATACATATCATCCATGTCTTCTGCACTTAATATATCTTCGTCTTCCATTTCATCTAAATTTCTTGCTATTCGTAGCATTGGTCTTTTCCCTGCTACTAAGTGAATATCTGAAGCTTCTTTTCTTATTGCTTCTCTCAAAATTTCATCTAGATTAATCATAATAATTCTTCCTTTCGTAAGGCAAACTTTATTTTAAAACTATGAGTTTAATATATTGCTACCTTTTTATTTATTTCTTCTAATGTTGTTATTCCTTTAAGAACTTTGTTTATTCCATCTATTGCAAGTGGTCTATATCCTTCTGTAACGGCTAATCTTCTAATATCTAAACTTGATTCTCCTTTTATTATAAGTTCTTTTATTTCATCTGTTAATGTTAATATTTCAAATATTCCTATTCTGTCAAAATATCCTGTGTTATTACATTCTTTACAGCCAACTGGTATATATGTATACTTGTCTGTAAAATCAACATCCATATTATATTTTTTTAGGTGATTTCTTATTATTTCTTGTTCATTAGCTGTAAATTCCCTTTTTTGAGCACATTTTTTACAAATTTTTCTTACTAATCTTTGTGATATCGATGTTGCAAGTGTACTTGATATGTCATAGTTTGATATTCCCATTTTTCTTAATCTTGTTATAACCTCTATGCTATCTATTGTATGTATTGTTGATAAAACATAATGTCCTGTTTGTCCTGCTTGCATAGCAATTTCTGCTGTTTCTCTATCTCTTATTTCTCCTACTAGTACAATATCTGGGTCTTGTCTTAAAACTGTTCTTAGAGAATCAGAAAATCTAAGCTTTTCTGATATTTCTATTTGATTTAACCCAGGAATGCGAATTTCTACTGGGTCTTCAATTGTAGTTATATTTATATTTGGATTATTCAAATAATCTATTATACTATATAATGTTGTTGTTTTTCCTTCTCCTGTTGGCGCTGCTATTATTGTTATACTGTTTCTTTTGTTTAATTTTTTTCTAAACTGTTCGCTGGTTTGTTCTAATCCTAATTCTGCAAGTCCTCTAATGTTCATATTCTTTTTTAATAATCTTAAAACAAATTTTTCTCCAAATATATTTTTTTGTGAAGATACACGAATGTTATAATCTGGATATAATAAAATCCTACCATCTTGAGAGTCTTGTTTTTCTTGGAACATGTTTGATATTGCTTTTAATCTTCCTATTATTTGTGTTTGTTTTTCCTTACTTATATCTGTTGCTTTAACTAGTTCTCCATCTATTCTGTATCTTACTCTAACAGAATCTTCCTGTGGTTCTATGTGTATATCACTTGCTCTTTTTCTCATTGCTGATTTTATTATGCTATCTATTAATGTTGTTGCATCTTCTCCTGTATCTATGTTTTCTGAATCTGTTCCTTCTAATGAATTTAATACTGCCCTTATGTTTTTTTCAAATGTAATGTATTTTTCCATTTCAAAACCTTTATTAAGTAATATTAATCTTACAGCTTCAACAGCAGAATTATTTACACTATCTGCAAAACATACCTTTATTTTATTACCAACTATATCAAAAGGTACTGCTTGATATTTTTTTGCCATATCTAAAGAAATGTATCTTTTTACATCTATTCTTACATCATTATAAGAAAATAACATTGCTTTTTCATTAAGGATTTCTCCTAATACTTCTAAAAGTACATATTGGTCACATAGGTTTAAAATATTAATAATTTCTATTATTTTCTTGTTGGGATTTCTTCTTTGGTATTCTAATGCTTTGTCTATATCTGATTGTGTTAATATGCCTCTTCTTACCAACTCTATTCCAATTGGTCCTCTTCTTTTTGAATCCATAATTGTAGACTCCTTTCGTTTTTTATATATTTATTATATTACATTTTTTTTACTTTGAAAACAGATTTTTTTACTTTTCAAAAAACTTACTTTTTTTCATTATTTTAGCAATTCTTCTACTTCTTGCATATTTGCTTTTTTTAATCTTGATATTGTTGATGTGTATTGTTTTTCTAATAAGTTGTTTTCTATTGTTAGTGTTACTATTTTTAATAAGTCTTCTTTGTCTTCATTGCCTTCTGTTTCATTATATTTTTTTACTTCTATTGCTATTTTATATGGTGTATTTAATGTTTCTATTGTTGTTCCAGCACTTACGTAATCTAAATTTTTATTATTAACATAATTAATTAGGTTTTCTTGTGTTACTTCTTCATAAGAAATTTTTTCAACATATTCAAATATTTCTGTTGCATAGTCTATATGCTGACTATTCATTTTTATTTCAGTTGATTCTAAAAATATGCTTATCATTAATGAAGTTATTATCCCTACAAATAATAGCATTATTAATATTGCTATTATTGCATCTGATAAGACTATACCTTCCTTTTCTTTTAAAACCTTTTTTATACTCATTTTTTTCACCTTATTTAATTATTATATGAAAATTATAGATATTTCATAAATGCCAATTAGTATAAATATTAAAAACATAATTATTCTGATTTTTTCATTTGTTTTTTTTATGCTATTTATAACTATCATTATTAGTAATAACATTGCATATATAATATATCTATATATACTCGTATTCAATATGTATAGATATATCATATATATTATTTCTGCTATGATTCCAAAATTGAATACAGAGATTTGTATTTTTTTATAATCTTTAAATATTGCCACTACAATAATAACTGTGCTAAAAAATAGAATTCCAAATATGAGAGCTGCTATTTTTGTATACTCTATTTTTAATATATCTATATCTAGTAAAATTGTAAATAGTAAGAAAGCTATTCCAGATAGAATTTCAATAATTATATATCTTGGTCTTATTTTGCTTTTGCAATATCTACATTTGCCACCTAAAAATATATAACTAAGCACTGGAATTAAATCCCAAAAGTTTAATTTGTGATTGCATTTTGGACAATATGACCTTGTATGTGTTATATCTTGTTTTAATGGAATTCTATATACTGCAAGTGTATAAAAGCTTCCTAGAAGAACTCCTATTATAAACATATATGCGTAAACTATTATATTCAATTTCAATTCCTTTCTTATAGAATAGGCATATACATTTTTGATGCATATGCCTTATTAGCAATATTTTATATTTGACCTATATCTAGTTTGTAAATTTAGATGATTAAGTATTATTAGTATATTGATTTACTATATCATCTATATCTGCTTCTGTTCCATTTACATTAACTTGTCCACTAGCTAAATCATTTTCTGCTTGTAGTTGTTCATCTGTCCTTTGTACTGCATCACCTGCACTTTCAAACAATCCACTTTGTAATGCTACTGTGACTGTTACTGTAACTAATATTAACATAACGATGATTGTTATAATTAATGCTATTAATGTTATACCTTTTTGATCTCTCATAAATTCACCCCCTATTTTATATCTTTTTTGTATATATTTAATTTAATAAATATTACCCACAACTATTTTACTTCATTTAAAAAGCTACCTTGGTTACTATTACCATTTTGGGATGTTGAATTTGTGTTATTTGTATCATTATTTTGCCCTGCTCCAGCATCTGAGGATATCATACTAAAAGGATTTGGTTTTCCTTTTTCATATTCGTCTGCCCTTTCAGCACGCTCTAATTCATCAGCCTCTACTCTATATGTTCTAACTATATTTTGTGTTTCAGATGCTTCAATTGTTTCTTCTAATTCTTGTTCCATTTCTTCTGGTAAAGTATATTCTGCTACTTTGCTTGGAACATTTTTTGTTGTTGGCATATATTGGTAAAATAATATACCTAGAATTAATAATATCGCTACTATTAAAAGTAATATTATAAAAACTTCTTTAATCACTGATTTCACCATAATTTTTCTCCTTAATTAAAAACTATACCTAGTCCTTCTATTTTAAATGTTGCTCTTAATGTATTCAAATCTTCTGAAGTTAACGTTGTAGTGTTTTCATTAGTATATTTATCTATATCTGGCTCATCTTCTGTTTGTGTATCTCCTGTTTCAGTATTGCTATTTTCTATAGCTTCTGCCATTGCATTTGGTAGTATTTTAAAATTTAATATTTTAAATCCAAGAGTATCATCTTTTTCTATGTCATATATAAAATCTGTTATTCCTATGTATCCACCTATTAAAGTAATATTTAAGTCATACACATCTTGTGTAGTAGTATCTAATAAATCCATTTGTATATCTACACCATTTTCTTTGGCATAGTTTCCTAATGTAACCCATAGTCTTTCTATTTTATACTCTTTTATTTCTACTACACCTAGTTCTACATTATCTGTAATATGGCTTACTTTACTTTGATATCTTTCTTTTGTTGTTTTTAATGCATCTATGCTTGTCTGTAAATTTTCTATACTGGTTGGATATTGTTGATTTTTTAATTCTTTTGCTGTTTCAATTTGTTCGTCTAAATTTGCATTTAACTGTTTTATATCATCAATGTTCTTATTTTTCCAATTGCCAATCGGTATATCGTTTAGAATTAGAAAACATGCTAATATCATAAGTAAAATTATTAAAATTGATATTAAAAACTTTCTCATGGCTTCTCCTTATTTTTTATTAATATGGTAATTCACCTGTTATTGTTATGTTTATTAAATCATTTTGTTTTACACCTCTAGTTGTTGTTATATTTGTTAATATTCCTTCTTCTTCTAGAGCTGCTTTAAAATATCCTAATTGGTCATATTTTTCTGCTTGTGCTGTTATTGTTATATTTTTACCAGTTGTGTTTTCTATTGATAACAGTTGAACTCCTGTTGGAATGTTATACATAATCTTATTTAATAAGTTAGGTATTGCATTTTTACTTGAATAATTTTCACTAATTTGAGAATTTGATTCATCTATTGTATCAATCATATTTTGGTATTCATTTGTTCTAGCTTTTATTAACGTATCCATATTTGTTATTTTTGCTATTTCTTTTCTGCTTTCGTTAACAACTGTTTCTGCTTCAGTTATTTTCTCATTTATTTTCCCTGCTAAAATTTCAGAAGCTGCAACATATAATATAACAATTAGCAATAATGCGGTTAGTACTCTGAAAAGTATTTTATCTGCAAAGTCTAATTCTGAGTGAACTATTTCTTTGAATGTGAGTTTTGGTTTTTTATTTGCTCCTTTTGCTTTACCAAAACTAATATCACTATTTAATCTGTTCCAAATTTTTTCTAACCCTTGTCCTTTGCCACTAAAATTAGTTTCTTGATTTTTTTGGTCTAAGCCTTGCATAGCTAAAGCTATTGCTGAGTTTACTTCTATATAATCTTTTATATTTATCTTTACATTTGTTTTTTCAATAAAATATGGAACTAATATTTCGCATTTTTTATCAATAAAGCTTTCTTGGAAAAGTAAATCTATGTTATTTATAATAAGTCCCATACCTGTAATGTATATGCTATTTATATCTATACCATTTTTTACAATATTGTCTTTTACTTTTTCAATTATTTCGAATAATGTTGTTATTATTTCATCTAAATATTCATTTCCTTCTATTTTTAGATTTTGCCCTGATTTTGTATAAACAGTTGTGTTTTTGCATATTTCATAAGCTCTTTTTATAGAACTTTCTTTTTCTATAATAGGTCTTAATATGTTTTTCATTCCGATTTCTATTTTATCTACACTATAAATTTTTCCATTTACTATTGTAGTAATTTCTGTTTCTTGCTCAATATTTACTACTATACAATTATCTTGTATTATGCTTTTATTAATATTTGGAATTATTGTTGCTACAGGATATATACTGTTTACTCTATAATTATCTAGTAGCTGCATTCTTTCTACAATATTTGCTTTATCTATATATGTATATATAACTCTAATTTTATCTCTATCTTCTAAGCTAGGTGCTTTTAATTTTCTAAATTCTATTGTGTTTTTATTTTTATTTGTATTATTGCAAAAGAACTCAAATTCTGTATCAATTGACTTTTCTAAATCCTGTGGTTTTAGCAGATTAAATATATTTGCATATGTATATTTTTCTTTTCCTATATTTATGCTAATAGGTACTTGATAGCTATATGTTTCTTTTACTATTTGCTCTATTGTTTTTTCTATATCCTTGTCATAGAATTTCACACCATATGCTTCTACTTTAAAATTGTTATGTTCTTTAGAAATTTTAGCATATTTTATTAAATTATCTTGAATATATATTCCTAAACAACTTTGCATTTTCTATCTCCTTAGTTTTTACATTTTATAATTATATTTTAAACTATTTTATCGTATAGTCAATAGTTTTGTCGAAAATGTAATACAATTGTAATATTTTTGTAATATTTTTGTTTTTTATATTTAGTTTTGCATATTTTTTATATAAATGTGCAGAATATGTATGTATTTATGATTATTGTTAAACTGGAGGTATAGATTTATATGATTACAGAAAAACATTTAAAATTAACTGGTTCTTCTGAAGTTTCTTGGAAAGATGCTATTGTTAAAACAATTACTGAGGCTTCTAAAACAATAGATTATTTATCATCTGTTACAATTTTAGAACAAAAAGCTAAAATTGATGGTAATAAAATTGTTGAATATTATGCGACTATTGATTTAACATTTAATATTGATGATAATAGGGGGTGATTTATTTGGAACAGATTAACACAAATAAGGAATATCAAGAATATGTTAACAGAAAATCTCCTAATTCTCCTATTATTAAAAATTGTTTTAATAGTTTTTGGGTTGGTGGATTAATATGTAGCATTGGACAAATTATAATGGAAGTTTGCAAATATAGAGGTTTTGATACAGAATCAAGTGCTACAATTGTTTCTATTTCATTAATATTTTTAAGTGCTTTCTTAACTGCACTTAACCTTTTCAATAGAATTGGAAAATTTGCAGGTGCTGGTTCTTTGGTTCCTATTACTGGTTTTGCTAATTCTATTGTTTCACCTGCTATGGAGTATAAGTCTGAGGGTTATGTTATGGGTGTAGGTGCTAAAATGTTTACTGTAGCAGGTCCAGTACTTGTTTATGGAATTTCTACATCTATTTTAGTTGGGATTTGCTATTTAATATTTATGGGATTTTAGTAAGCAAAAGACATCCGTCCAATCTCGTCGGAGTTTAATATTTATTTTTTATCGAACCCACGTTTGAGACGCCTACGAAGCTTTTCGGGGGTCTTCGATAAAAAATAAATATTAAACTCCTGCGTTGGACTACGTTGTACCTTAGAATAAGATGAAAGGAAAGTGTGTAAATGAAAAGATTTGGTTTGCAAAGTATTAAATTTGATAACCCAATTACTATATTAGAAACTGCTTCTATTGTTGGTCCTAAAGAGGCTCAGGGACCTATGGCAGATTATTTTGATAAGTGCTTAGAAGATGAATTTTGGGAAGAGAAAACTTGGGAAAAGGCTGAGAGTAAAATTATAAAAGAAACTACTAATATGAGTATTATGAAAGCTGGTCTTTCTCCTACTCAAATTAATTACTGTTTTGCTGGTGATTTACTTAATCAGTGTATTTCATCAAGTTTTGGTTTAAGAGAATTAGGTATACCTCTTTACGGTATTTTTGGTGCTTGTTCTACATTTGTTGAGGGAATGCAATTAGCTTCTATTTTTATTGATGGCGGTGCTGCAGATAAATGTATTTGTACAGCTTCTAGCCATTTTTGTAGTGCTGAAAAACAGTTTAGATTTCCATTAGAACTTGGTAACCAAAGACCTCCTACATCTCAATGGACTGTTACAGGTGCAGGTGCTGCAGTTCTTTCAAAAAGTGGAAATGGTCCTTATGTAACTTATATTACTACTGGTAAAGTTGTTGATATGGGTATTAAAGATGCAAATAATATGGGTGCTGCTATGGCTCCTGCCGCATTAGATACTTTAATTGCTCATTTTAAAGATACTGGAAGAAAGCCTAGTTATTATGATGCTATTTTAACTGGTGACTTAGGTTATATTGGTAAAGATATTCTTACAGATATGTCAATGTCAAAAGGTTTTAATATTAAGTCTAACTACAATGATTGTGGGGTTTTAATATTTGATAAAAATGTTCAGGATACTCATTCTGGTGGTAGTGGTTGTGCTTGTTGTGCTACTATTTTTTCAGGTTATGTTTTTAATAAATTAAAACAAAAAGGTTTAAAGAAAGTGCTTCTAATTGCAACTGGTGCTCTTACTAATTCTACATCAGCCCAACAAGGCGAGAGTATTCCAGGAATTGCACATGCAATTAGTGTTGAAACAGATATATAATATTGCAACTTATTAGTTTTTAAAATAGCACAATTATCATTTTATATTTGCATAAATGTAATTAAAATTGATGTTTTTAGAAAGGAGTCAAAATGCAAGATTTTTTTAATAATTTAGATTGGATGATGTTACTTCGTGCCTTTCTTGTTGGAGGATCAATCTGTATTGTTGGACAAATTCTCATAGATAAAACAAAACTTACTTCTGCAAGAATATTAGTTATTTTTGTAACCTTAGGTGCTATCTTAGGAGGTCTTGGAATTTACCAAAAATTAGTTGATTTTGCTGGATGTGGTGCTACCGTTCCTTTAACAGGATTTGGTAATTTACTTGCAAAAGGTGCAATAAAAAAAGCCGAAGTAGATGGACTTTTAGGAGCATTTACAGGCGGCACAGCAGCTGCTGCTGGTGGAATTGCTGCTGCAATATTCTTTGGATATATTGCTTCTCTTATTTCAAAACCAAAAATGAAAAAGCAATAAACGCAGTGGACAGACTTCAGACATGGGCAGACACGGGGACGGAGTTTTTGTCTTTAAGATGTCTGGCTGTAGCCCTAAAGACAAAAACTTCGTCCTTAATACCCCATTGCCGACAGACACAAGGCCTGTCAGCAATACTTATATTCTAATTTGCACCCTCTATTCTACTATTCAATATCATATGCATACGAACCTCCCTGCCATCTTACTTTTCTTGTTTTTATAACGTTTTGTTATAATGTATTTTTTTATATAAAGACTAATTTAGTAGAAATTCCAAAATAGGCATCACACACTTATCATCTGTTTGCCTTTTTTTATTTTCTATTAAATTAATCTTTATATTGCTGTATTTTATATATAATTTTTTTACACTACTAATAAATCCTTCATTTTTTAAATTACGGCTCTCTCTCCAGTCTTTCCTCCAATTCTGATGTTTTGTAAATATAATATATATATATATATATATATATATATATATATATACAGCCTCAAGGCTTTCATCGCTTTTTGTGTTCATATTATTTGCTCCTTCGTTTCTTTTTTCGTTATCCTTCTTTATGTTTTCTCATCTACATATACACTTTTATTTTACAATATTAATTTTTCCTTGTCAATATTTTTTACACAAATGTAATATTTGTGTAATATGTTTGTAATATTCAGACTGAATAATAGCACGTGTGCTAGTATATTATAGTGTAATAATATATATAATAATATTAAATAACATATTGACGTACGTATAAACGTCTGTTATAATAATATATATAAGGAGGGATAAAAATGACAAATATAAATATAACTAATTTTAGAAAAGATATATACAATCTATTAGAGCAAACAATTAAGTATAATGAACCACTGAACATATTAACTAAAAGTGGAAATGCTGTAGTAATAAGTGAAGAAGATTACAACAATATAATGGAAACGTTGTATATAATGTCCATACCTGGTTTAAAAGATGAAATAATAAAAAGGTCAAAAGAAGATGATACTGTAGACGAAAGCGAGGTTGAATGGTAATAGATGTATAGAATAGAGTACCATAAAAAGGCAGTAAAAGAGATATTGAAA
This sequence comes from uncultured Clostridia bacterium, assembly GCA_944392385.1. GTDB lineage: Bacteria > Bacillota > Clostridia > TANB77 > CAG-508 > UMGS1781. The sequence continues at coordinate 28,984 of CALXWL010000006.1, forward strand.
TTAAAAGAGAACAACCTAGATAAAAAAGCTAAAAAGCTAGTCGATTTAATAAGAGAAAATCCATATCAGACCCCGCCACCTTATGAAAAATTAGTTGGAGATTTACAAGGGTTTTATTCAAGAAGAATAAATATAAAACATAGATTAGTTTATCAAGTAAACGAGGAAGAAAAAAAAATAAAAATCATATCGTTATGGTCACATTATGAAAATATATAGACATGGAACGGCAGGCTGTCTGAAAACTGCCGTCCCCGTGTCTGCTCTTATTGTTCTATATTTTCTAACTGTAAGTAAGTTTGTGGTACTTCTCCTACAACTACTGTTTCTACTAGTAATACTTGATTGTTTATTGTTTTATCTATTGTTTTATATGATGTAAGTATTGATACATTACATTCTATTTCTAAATATATTCTATATATTGTTTGATTTATTCCTGCTGATTCAAATTCTGTTTTTATTTGCGTTGCAATATCTCCTGCTGATATTATTTTTATTTTCATTTTAGGTCCGCTACCTGCTAAGTATTTATTACCTGTTAGTGCTCCTATTGGTATTTCTATGTTTTGATTTTTTATTTGTGTAAGCTCGTTTTGTATTTCTATTGCAATATCTGAAACTATTTTGTTTAACATTACTATGTCTGTTTTTAATATGCTATTTTTCCCATCATCACTTTTTATTAATTTTACTGTTTCTTGGTAATTGTATCTTCCTAATACTTCACTTGATTTACGATTAGTTATATCTGTTGCAATACCTTGTGCTTTTGATATGCAGAGTCCCTCAAATATTGGGTCGATTGATTTTAATACACTATAACCTGTTGTTATTGTTATAATTAGTATTAGTGCTGTAAAATATATTTTCCTTAATTTTTTATTATCTAGTTTTATTATTTTTAATTTTGGTAATTTTATCCTATTTCTTGAATATATTTTATCCATTTTTTTCTACAGCTATTTTATTTCTGCAAAATCTTGGTATATATAGTTGTTGCCCTACAAAAATTTTATTTGCGTCTTCTATTTCATTTACTCTTGTTATATCTTCCACTGTGCTTTTAAACATTTTTGCTATTTTCCAAAGTGTGTCTCCTGGTTTTACAAAATAAATTACCATGCTATATGTATTGCATTCTCTGGTTTCTTCCATTCTTATTTCTTCAATCATATTTAATTCTTTGTTTTTCTGTTCTGATATGCAAAATTGTATTCCTACTGTAATTTCTATTACTCCATCTTTTATGATAAAATCATTTTGTCTTATTTTTAAAATTGTTTCTATTTGTGATTTTTCCTCTATTTTATCTGAGATTACTTCAAAGCTAAATGGTAATTCTACAGGTTTCATATTTATTCGGCTATTTTGTTCAAATAATATTTCTAAAATTAGGTTTCCTTCATAGATGATTTTTCCATTCCTAGTTTGTGTATCATTTATTAAAGGGTTTATTTGTACATCTAATACACGCCCTGTTAATTCTGGTATTCTAATATTTTCTTTTACTGTACAAATATCGCTTATATTATTTCTTTCTATTACAGCATTTACCCTTTTTTTATTGAATTCTATATCTTTTGATATGCTATATAAATCTTCTATTATGTTAATTTCTTTAGTTTCATATGCGAAACATATTACTTCTATTTCCGCTTCTACATATATTGAATGTTCTTCTGTACTATTAGGTTTTATAACTAGATTACATAAATTGTTTTGTAGTTCACATTCTGAATTTTCATTTATGTTTTGTATATCTACAAATCCCATTATTGGAATTTTTGTTGTAACTGTATTTATTCTGTTATCTTCTGTTAAATACATTATTTCAACAAGTGCATCTGCTTTTGATAGAACTTTATTATAGCTTATTTTTGTTTCTTCATCTACTATTCTCAAATTAACTTTCATTATTTCAGCTAAATCATCTGCTACATCTATTGCTATTGTATCTTTTGCAGATACTTTATTAGTGCCATTTCCTATTAATGAAGTGATTTTTTGTGTATTGTTTAATAATTGTACATCATCTACTTTTTCTACACCTGTTATTACATCAAAAACTTCATTAGCATATATTCTAATAGAAGTTTCTATTGTTGCTTTTATGTTTAGTTTCCTTCCATTTATTACTCTTGTATCAAAACTTTTTATGGCTATATTTATTTGCGAATCCATATTTTCTCTGCAATTTTCCATATCTATAATTTGGGTAAAATCTAAACTTGTGTTTAAACTTCTTATGCTTGATTTTTCATCATCTGCTATATATATTAAATAAGTATTTATTGCTCCATCTATTCTAATTTTACCTTCCATAATCTCTTTTTTATAGATGCTTACAATTCCATGTGTAGATATAACATTTAACACATCTGGTTTAATATCATTTACAATCACATCTGTCTCAACTGCCCTGCTTTCTTTCTTTTGTCCTACTATTTGATTTAAAATAATTTGATTTTTGGCTGTTTCTACTACCATAAACTTCCCTCCCTTAATTATTATTACATTATATTAAGGAGAATAAAAAAAATTCCTAAATTTTAGGAATTTTTTTTAAAACTTTGTTTTTGATACTTCTGGAACTAATGGAAAGTATTCTTTTCCATCAAATATTGAGATTTGCAATTCATTTGTAAGTATATCTGTATATCTATAACTTGCATTTGTTTCTTTTCCTTGATTTTTTACGATGAAGATGTTTGGGTAGGTGTTTTCTATTACTGCTTCTTCTTCAAAAAATTTTTTTCGTCCCATTGCTCCTCTTATAATAATTTTTCGTCCTATGTTTTCATAAATCTCTGTTTTAATATTTGAAATATCATCTTTGCAAATCATATGAAACCCACATCCTCTTCTATTTAATTTTCTGCATTATATCATCGTTGCCGATAATTGTCAAAAAATGTATTTATATGTCTGTGACGTCTTTTCTTACGGCTGTAAGGTTTCTATGAATTCTTGTTTTGTTTGTTACATTTGTATTACATTTTAATTACATAATTATTACTTTCTTTTTCCCCATTGCACCAATACCACTAATTCCTTTTTCACCTTCTTTTATTTCTCTTGCAATTTCATAGCTACTTACAAATTTACTTTTATCTGATACAGCTATTTTTTCTGCTACAATAAGTGGGTCTATAAAATCTATTAATATCCTGCCTGGTGAAGATGCAAAATCTGCTCCTGCTTCTATTAAAGCTTCAAAGAAACTCTGGCATGCTCCTGCAAATATTACAAGTTTGTTTGATGATTTTGCCCATTTTCTTGCCTCTTTTACTGTGTTTATAAAATTTCCAGAATTTCTGTAATTATATATGTTAGTATAGTTTATCCCTTTTTTTAACATTGCATCATGTCCTGTTATTATAAGTATATCTGGCTGATATTTTTCTAATAATTGCCTAACCATAATTGGTTGTTTATGTTCTGGTATGTTTTTTACAATCGCATCTAATCCCATTTTCTTATAATATCTTGCTGATTTTTCACTATATCTTTTATCTCCATCTAAGTGGAGTATTTTCCCCATTCTTACAGAATAGCTTCTATGTTCTTCGGTTTTGTGCTTTATTCTTTTTATTAATAATTCTTCTGTTTTTTTTTGAGTATTTATAATTGTTTTTGTATCTACTTTTTCTATATCTTCTATAGGTGCATCTGCTTCTATTCTAACAACTACACCTTTTAAAATAGCATAAGCACTACCATTTTTTAGCTTTATTATTCTATCTACAATAAAAAGTATATCTTTTTTATATGAAATTCTTACAACAAAGTCTCCTTTTCTTATTTTCACATTTATCACCTCAAACTATTTAGCTATTATATTTTATGTCGAATTTTGAGGTGATGTGAAAAATGTTTTTTTATTTCTTGTCTATTATAATATGCACATCTCGTAATTGGTCAGGTCTTACATTACTTGGAGCTCCCATCATTAAGTCTTGTGCTTTACTATTTAGAGGGAATGCAATTACTTCTCTTATTGTATCTGAATTTGCTAAAAGCATAAGTAATCTATCAACTCCAGGTGCAATTCCAGCATGTGGTGGAGCACCGTATTGGAAAGCTTTATATAAGGCTCCAAATTTATTTTTTACTTCTTCTTCTGTATAGCCTGCCATAGTAAATGCTTTTAGCATAATTTCAATGTCATGATTTCTAACCGCACCTGATGAAAGCTCTACGCCATTACATACAAGGTCATATTGATATGCTAATATATCTAGAGGATTTTGATTTTCTAATGCTTTTAATCCACCTTGTGGCATAGAAAATGGGTTATGGCTAAAAGCAATTTTACCATGTTCATCTGTTTCAAACATTGGGAAATCAATAATCCAGCAAAGATTAAATTGGTTATTGTCAATTAATCCAAGTCTTTTGCCAAGCTCATCTCTAATTTGCCCAGCTAAAACTTCAACAATACCTGCTGTTTCAGCAATAAAGAATAAGCAATCTCCTGGTTTTGAATTTGTTCTTTTGCACATTTCATCTCTTGCATCATCAGGTATAAATTTTGCAATAGGTCCTTGAAAGCTTCCATCATCTAGGATTCTAAGCCATGCTAATCCTTTTGCTTTTAAATCTTTTATAGCATAATCTGTCATTCCTTCGAAAAAGCTTCTTGGTTGGTCGGCTACATCATGTGTTGCTATAATTCTAACAATCTTGCCTTTGAAAGCACGTAAATCAACATTTTCAAAAACATCTGAAACATCTACTATTTCAAGTGGATTTCTTAAATCAGGTTTATCTGTTCCATATTTTAACATTGCTTCTTTATATGGAATTCTTGGGAATGGATATTGTGTAATTTTTTTATCAGAAAATTTTTTCAATGTGTTGTAAATTACAGGTTCTATACTATTGAAAACATCTTCTTGTGTTGCAAAACTCATTTCCATATCTAATTGGTAAAATTCACCTGGGGCTCTATCTGCTCTTGCGTCTTCATCTCTAAAACATGGTGCAATTTGAAAATATTTATCAATTCCAGAAACCATTAGTAATTGTTTAAATTGCTGAGGTGCTTGTGGTAAAGCATAAAATTTTCCTGGATGCAATCTACTAGGAACTAGGTAGTCTCTAGCGCCTTCTGGTGAAGAACTAGTTAAAATTGGAGTTTGAACCTCTAAAAAGCCTTGCTCAATCATTTGTGTTCTTAAAAATTGAATAACTTTTGCTCTTAAAATTAGATTATTTTTTAATCTATCATTTCTTAAATCAAGGAATCTATATTGCAATCTTAAATCTTCCCTAACTTCTTGATTGGTATTTACTTCAAAAGGTAAATCTTGTGTTCTTTTTCCTAAAATTTTAATATCTTCAATACTAATTTCTACTAAACCAGTTTTTAGTTTAGGATTAATTGTTTCTTCATCACGTTTTTTTACTGTTCCATAAACAGTTACTGTAGATTCAATTGGAATATGTGAAACAAAATCTACATCTTTAGTTTCGGCAGATGTTACAACTTGAGTAATTCCATACATATCACGAATGTCTAAAAAAACCAATCCTCCTAAATCTCTAATAGTTTGTACCCAGCCACTAATTCTAACTTGTTTTCCAACATCTTCTAGTGTAATTTCGTTACAGTTGTGTGTTCTGTACTCATTCATATTTCTTTCTTACCTCCTTGTTTTAGGGCACAAAAAAACGCCCTTTGCAAAACTGCAGGGACGAAATAAATCCGCGGTGCCACCCCACTTGAAAACTAAATAAACCTATGCATATATAGTTTTCCACTTTATTAAAAATTGCTCCAATGTGTTTTACAATTTAGGTTGACCTTAAAGGGCTTCCAGCCTATGACCCTTATTCTCTGAAAGTAACTTCTAAATGCTTTCATTGTACAAACGCAAATATATTTTTTAGTTACAAATACTATTTTACACATTTTATGTAATTTTGTCAAGAACTATACATGAATTTTTAAATTTAGCCGTTATCATTCAGTATGCAATTTGAATTAAGTAGCACAAAGTAGCCAAAAGCAGGAATTATATATTTATTTTGGAAGGAAAAGTCAACGAGTCACCTACCACTAGGGAAGTGACTTAAGTGACCCTACATGGTGACCCGCGCGATTTGACTTTTACTGGAAAAATAAATATATAATTTCTGATTTTGGCGGACTATATAGTCCTCAAACTGTATTTAATTTTCAAACTCTAAAACTGGTAATACGTCTATCTTTTTTAGTAATAATTGTTCTTTTTCTTGATATTTTAAAGAATCTGTGCTTAAATTTATTTCATAATCTTCTGTTTGGGCTGTTACATTTCCATAATTTGCATCTTCTATTGTTGTGTATGTGTCTTCTTGTTTTTGATATATTTCTACTGATTGTCTATAGCTTACTTTGGCATATGATAATGGAGATAGCTCATAGCGTTCTTCTCCTACTATAAGTGTTGTGGGTTCTAAAAATATATATAAGTCTTTTCCATCAAATAGGAATGCATTTTCTACTAATTGTTTACTTTTTTCATATTGCAAGTATGGAATATTAGATTCTAATTGTACTGTCCAAAAATGGTTAACTCTTTTCATTGTGCCTTTATCTAATGGAAATACTATTGCCATGTCTTGTGGTAATAGCATTTTATTTTCTATGTCTTTATAATATATTGGTGTACTATCTAATTCAATTTTAACATCTTCCATTTGCAAGTTTGTAATACCATTATTTTCTTTACTTATTTCTAAACTTCCTGTGTATTCTACTTTTCTTCCTCCAAAATATTGGTAAAATTCGTGTTCTTCTAATGAAGTAGTATTTAAGTTTGAAATATATTTTGCTGCAAATATGATTGCAGCAATCATTATTATTACAAATATTATTTTTATAACATTATCTTTTTTCATGTCGACCTCTTTTCCTCTCTTTTCTTGGTTTTATAATATCTTCTATGTTTTTTAAGAAGAAGTATATTGCATATAGAATTAAAAATATTGTTAATGCAATTTCTACTTGTAATATATAATTTTCATTGCTTATTACTGTTCTATAGTTATGAATAACTTCTATAAAGTAGATTATTATTGATTGTGCTATTATATTAAGAACTTCAAATATTAGTTTTGTTGGTGCTAATATTATGTATATTGTTGCTGCTGTTATTATCATTACTAGTACTGCTGTTATGTTTCTTTGGTAGTCTAATACTGCATATATTACTAGTATTGTTCTTATTAAAATAGCAGATAATTCTATTATTTGTCTTTTATTTATGCCTGTTAGTAGCCCTAGGTATCTAGTACTTTTTTTGTGTATGTCAAATTTTTTGCTTAAGTGGTATAGGAAAAAACCTATTATTAGTACTGCTACTGTAACTACTATAAAGGGTTTTACAAATAAAGTAATTGTGTATAATATATTCTCAATCATTTTCTTCCTCTTTTATAAATAATTTGAATTCATTGTGCTTGTGTATATAGTACCCTATTATTTTTTCTAGCTTTACTGTAGTATTTATTCTTTCTATTTCTACATCGCCTATTATTTCTCCTATTATTGGCAAATAATCTTTCATTATTATTAAGTTATTATTTTTGTTAACAATTCGCACAAATTGCACATCATTATATTCTATTAGTCCTTTTTTTAAACTTAATACTTTTACTGATATTGCTGCTCCTGCATCTGTTAACAATTTTGTTTTTTCTTTTCTACTCATTCATTGTACCTCTATATAAGAATTCTCCTTCGTCTACTTCGTCATATTTTCCCTTTAGTATATCTTCTATATCTATTAGTGCATCTTTTATATCAACCATTTTTCCTTTTATTCCTGTATAGTTTTCTGATACGAATAATGGTTGTGTGAAATAATTTCTTAATTTTCTTGATCTATAGAAAATTTTTCTATCTTCTTCTGATAATTCATCTATTCCTAGTACTGCTATTATTTCTTCTAGTTCATTATAACGCACTAAGTATCTTAAAGTTTCTTGCACTAAGTCATAATGCTTGTCCCCTACTATTTCTGGGTCTATTGCTTTACTATTTGATTTGAATACATTTATTGCAGGATATATTCCTTTTTCTGCTACTTTACGGTCTAATACTACTTGTCCATCTAAGTGTGTACTTATTGCTTGTACTGCTTCATCTGTAATATCGTCTGCTGGAATGTATATTGCTTGGAATGATGTTATTGACCCATCTCCTGTTGAGTTTATTCTTTCTTCTACTTCACTTATGTCTGATGCCATTGTTGTTGGATATCCATTTTCTATTGGCACTCTTTTTAATTCTGTTGATATTTCTGATTTTGCTTGTACGAACCTATAGATGTTATCTATGAATATTAATACATCTTGCTTTTTTTCGTCTCTTAGGTATTCTGCAAGTGTTAGTCCTGAGTATACTGCTTTTGATCTTGCACATGGATTTTCTCCCATTTGCCCAAATACCATTGCCATTTTATCTAGTAACTCGTCTTTTTCCATTTCGTCATATAGTTCTTTTCCTTCTCTTGAACGTTCTCCTACTCCTACGAATACTGCATTTGATCTGAATTTTTTATATACGTTGTTTATTATTTCTTTTATTAATACTGTTTTTCCTACTCCTGCTCCTCCTAGTAATCCCATTTTATATCCTTTTTGTAGTGGTGCGAAGAAGTCTAATGCTTTTATTCCTGTCCATAATGGCTCGTTGTTTATGCTTATTTCTTCTATTCCTACTCTTCTTTCATATACATTTTTTGTTTGTATTGATTTAATTTTTTTTTCATTGTCTATTGTTTTTCCATATGGACTAAATACTCTTCCTAATATATTGTCTGAGTATTCCATTGTTAGTCCGTCCTTCTTTTTTGCTACTTCTATTCCTTTTTTTAGACCTATTACTCTTTCAAAAGGAATTGCGTATGCTATGTTTTCTTCTATTTCTACCACTTCAAATTCATACTCTTTTTCTTCCATTTTACATGTAACAACATCTTTTATTTTTATTTTGTTATCATATAATAATATTTTTACATTTAGTTCTGAAATTTCTAATATTTTTCCTATGCTTTCCATTCTATTTCCCCTTATTTCTTAGTTTTATAAAGTTTTCTATTACTTTTTTAAAACTTTTTTTGTTTTTTTCTTTTCTTTCTTGCCTTATATTTTCTTGCTCGATTTCGTCTATTTTCTTTAGTGATTCATTTGTTATTGTTTGTCTCATGACATTTTCTGATGCATAACTGTTTTCTACAGCTACTCTTATTTCATAACTTAAGTATAGTACTATTATGTTTAATAATATTTGATTTATATCTCCTTCTACAGTATAATCTTCTGGATAAAAATCTTTCTTTTTGGTTGTTATGTCTAATGGCAGTAATTTCTTTTTTAAAAGTTCTATATGACTAATATTATAGTAATGATTATATATTATGTTTATTTCGCTGTTTTTTGATCTATTTATTGTTTTATATAGTATTTTTTCTATTTCATTATTTCTTTGCATGTATTCTTCTTTTGTTAAGCTTAGTAATATATTTTGTTTTTCTTTGCTTATTTTTTTACCTATTATTATTTTGTCTGCATCTACGTCTTCTGTTGCTTGTTTATTAACATTGGTGTTGAAATTCCCACAAAAACCTAAGTCGTTTCCTATATATATGTTTAGTGGTTTTTTATTTTTGTTTAATTTTAGGACTTTTTTGTCTAGTATTAAGTTTCTATTATTTAAAATATTATCTGCAAAGTCTGTTAGCTCTTTTTCATAATTGAAATATTTTTCTGCTGTTTTCCTTGCAGAATCTACTCTTAACAAAGAGTGGAAATTCATTACTTTTACTACACTTTTTATTCTCATTTATTTTCTTCACCTAATTCTTTAAACTTGTCTAATATTTGTTTTTCAGAAAGTGGGCAATATTTTGGTTGTTTTAGTTCATCTTGTATTCTTTTTCCTTCTTTCATTTTTGTTCTTAATTCTACGCTCATTTCATCCATGTTAGCAAGTTCGTATACTTCTTTTGTTTCTAGGTAACTTAAGAATTTTCTTCTTACTGCTGTTCCTAGCTTTTTCATTTTTTCGTTTTGTACTGCTCCTCCTAATCTGGATACTGATACTCCATAGTTGATTGCTGGTTTTTGACCTTTACTAAATTCTTTTTCTGAAAGTACAATTTGTCCATCTGTAATTGATATGATGTTTGTTGAGATATAGTCTGTTATATCTCCTCCTTTTGTTTCTACTATTGGAAGTATTGTTATTGATCCTCCATTTTTATATTGGCATCCTTTTTCTAGTAGTCTTGAGTGTAGATAGAATATGTCTGCTGGATATGCTTCTCTTCCTGGTGTTTTTCCTGATATTAAGCTTATTTCTCTATAGTTGTCTGCATGTGCTTTTAGGTCATCTATTACTACTAATACGTCTTTCTTTTTTTGCATATATTGTTCTGCTATTGATAACCCTACATATGGAATCAGACTGATTACTGGTGGTGTGTCATCATTTGTTGCAACACACATCATTGTATAAGATAATGCATTTCTTTTTAGTAACTCATTATATATATTTTTTATTTCTTTTTTTGTTTTTCCTACTGCAATATATATACATATTGTGTTTTCTCCATATTCCTTTCTTAGAACACCTTGATTTACTATTGTATCTAAGGCAATTTGTGTTTTTCCGGTTTTTTTGTCTCCTATTATTAATTGTCTTTGTCCTTTTCCTATAGGATACATTAGATCTATTCCTGCTATTCCTGTTAACATTGGCCTATTTACTTCTCTTCTATCCATAATTGGTACTATTGGATTTTCTATATCGAGATATGTTGTTTTTTCAAAGCTTCTACCTGTTAATAGGTCTACTCCAAATAAGTCTGTAATTCTTCCTATTGCTTCTGGGGCAAATATTGCTTTGAATGGTTCTCCTGTAGAGTTTACTATATCTCCAATTTGTATTGGTGCATATTGTTTTACTATTGCTACTGTTACTGAGTTTTCTTTTATTTGGTTTACATATCCCATTGCTTTTTCCCAAATTGTTACTTTTTCGAAAAAAGCTACGTTTTCTAATCCTGATACCTCAATTATATAGTCTTTTACACTAATTACTTTCCCAGATTCAAATACATTCTCGTTATTTTTAATTTGTTCTATTTTTTTACTTATTAATTCATCTATATGTGTACTCATTTTTTTCTTCTCCTATTTTTTTTATATACTGTAATCATACATTTTTCCTTTGTAGTGAATTATAACGCCTTCTGACATATTTTTGTAATGATATGTTTTTATTTGTGGGTCTAAATTATCATAATTTGTACTTTCTCTTCCTACATAAACATATATTGTAGGATCTATCTTTTTTATTCTGTCTTGTAATTTTTCTATTAGTTTTAGTATTGTAAATTGTCTTTTGTTTATGCTACTATCTTCTAATTTCATCCACATTTTTTCTTCTTCTGTTAAAACTGATTTTACTAATTCATATTGGTCTTCTGATTTTAATGTTGAACATTCATATAATATCTTTTTATTGAACTGATTACAGAAGTTCAATAACACTTTATATTCTTGCTCATCTTCGTTTGTTTTATGCTCCTTTATGAATTTTTTTATTGTTTCTTCTATGTTTAAATTGAATTTTTTCTTTAAGTTTTTATAATTGCTAAAAAACGATTCTTCTTTGTATTGCGGTGTTGGAATATCATATATAACTTCTGGCCTTCTTGGTATTTCTTTTTGTATGCCTTTATATTGCTTCATCTTTTCTAATACTGCTTCTATTTTTTCATTGAATATATCTTCTGGTGCATTTTGTATCTGCTTTGTTGTTTTTAGGCTTCTTTTTGCTTCTTCTATTTGTTTTCTTAAGTTTTCTAGTTCGTTTTCTTTTTCTTCTACCAAATAATTATATTCTTGTAATTTTTCTAGAAACCATTTTTTTGCACTTTGGTTTATTCTTTTTATTACATTATTAAATATGAATACTGAAAATCCTAGCATTATGATTACAAGTATTATATTGGCAATGATTATTTCCATCTTTGCTTCTCTCCTTTGTTTTATGCAATTAGTGGGTTGTAGAATAATAGTAAGAATGTGAATCCGAATAGTAGTAATAAGAATACTGCAAGTATTACTAGCACTACTAGTGCTGAATGTATAACATCACTTTTAGTTTCAGGATTTCTTCCTACTGATTCTGCAACTTTTGCTCCTATTTGCCCTACTCCTATTCCTATTCCTAAGAATGTACATCCTAACATTATGCCTATACTCCATAGTGTTGCTACTAAAATTTGTTCCATTTTTCTTCCTCCTTTAATAATTTTTTACTTTTGTTTGTATGTCAACTTGTATTGCACTTCCATTATAGGTTGCATTTTCTACCTTTATTAGTATATCTCTTCCATAATGGTAATTAAAGCTACTTGTCCATCCGCCTGTTGTTGCTGCTTTGTCTATATCTACTGTTTGTCTTTCTTTTTCTTCTCCATCTACATATAGTACTATTTCTGCCTCATCTATGTTTTGGTTTTTATCTATTATTAATTCAAAGTATATATCTGTTAATGATATTTTTGTTATTTTTAAGCTTGAGTTTACTTTTGTTGTTCTTGCTGCTGTAACATCTTCTATGTTTTCTTCTACCATTCCCATTTCATCTAATTGCCTTGTTGCAAGTGTAATTTGGTATTCTTGATTTTCTTTTAATCCTGTTACTCTATATGTTGTTTGGTCTTTGTCTAATGCTATTGTTTTTGATGTTCCTCCACCATCTACTAATAAGTATACTGTTTGATATTTGTTTTCTGGATCTATTATACTATATTCTACATCTATATATGTTGGTCCTGTTTTTGTTCCTCTTAATGCTACACTTTTTGCTAGTTCTGTTTTTTCATTTCCATTGTTATCTGTGTTGCCTATGTTTATGTTTGTGTTATTTTGCTCATTATTATTTATTGTTGTATCATTATTTATATTTGTTTGATTATTATTTGTAACACTGCTTTGGTTGTTTATGTTTTGAATTATTGTTGCAGGATCTTGTTTTTCTTCTGGTTCTACATATTGGTTTGTACTTCCTATAATCTTTTTCAAGTCAATTTCTTTTTCGTTATATATTAGTTTTTCATTTGCTACATCAAATGAGAATGTTTGTGTATTTATTACCATTGGTTTTATAGTTCTTGAATTTAGTTCATTATTTAGTAAATATGTATTTCCTGCTTTATCTATTAAAACTAGTAAGTACCCTGTTGTATTTAATGCTCCTGTTTCGTTTGTTATACTATTTCCTATTACTAGGTATCTTCTGTCTCCTAATTTATATAGCTGGTCTTCTGATGTTCTTGTTATTTCAGTATGTTCTGTTAATTTTGCCACTGCTCCGTCTGTATATATTCTATACATTGTTCCATATAAGTTTATTGTTCTTGAGCTTTCTTGATATGCTATACATTGTGCTCCTAGTTTATATTCTTGGTTTGTTTCATTTGTTTTTAGGTAATAACTTCCTGTCCATTTTTTTACAATTGTTGCTTCTTCTTCTAGCTCTATTGGGTTATAATCTTCATCATAGAGAAAGTTATCGCTTTCTATTTCGTACTTCTCTTGTTCTATGTTTAGAGCTATATTCAAACCCCCTATTAGTATTGCAATAATTCCGTACAACTATTATTGCAAATACTATAAATGATTTTTTATTTCCTGCGGTTAACTTTCTCATGATTTTTCCTCCTTGTTATCTTGGTATGTATACATATTCTACTGTTCTTGTTTCTATTAATACTTCACCATCTTCTGGATCTTCTTTTACAAATTGTATTTCTATGTAGTATGTTCCGTCTGTTACTATGTTTTCTTGTAATGTATACACATAATATTTATCTTCTGCTGCTGTTATAACACTTGGTATAAATTCTAAGTCTTGTGTAGATAGATATCCTGATGTGTTATATACAGAATATTTGATTCTATCAATTTCTTCTAGTTTGTAACTTCCTGTAAATCTTAGGTCTATTTGTGCTTCATTTCTTTCATTTGTAACTGCTATAATTTGACCTATTGTAATTCCATATTCGTTTGTTGGTTGTACTGTGTATTCTCTTGTTAGTTGTTTTATATCTGTATTTTTGTTTTCATAGTCTAGTTCTACAGTTACTTTTATTGTGTATTTACTGTCTAATTCTACATTTTCTAGTGTAAATCTTTTGTTTATTTCTTCTATACTATAGGTTGCATTTTTTATGTCTTCTGGAGTAATATCGTTTTGTCTATCATCTAGTATTGTAACTTTATAGCTATTTCCTACTATCATGCGGTCTTCATCATAAATTGTTATTCTAAATTCGATATTGTTTTGTTCGTCAACAACAACTCTTTCTCCTCTTATTGCTATTACTGGTTCTTGTAGTTCTTCTAAGTAGAATTCATGTGTTTTCTTTCCAAGTTCTAATTCTAGATCTTCTCCTGTTACACTTGTTATATATGCAATTGGTATTATTTCAATTTGATATTTTGCTCCAAAGTCTATTATACTTCCTGGGTTTACTTCTAGTACTTTTTTCATCTGCTTATCAAATATTACGTCATCGGTTATATCATAGGCTATTTCTTCATATTGTTTGCTCTCTTCGTTATATTTTTTGATAGTATATTTGATTACATCATATCCCATTACTCTTTCCACTGTGTAGTTTATATTTAGGTCTTTATCCTCATAGCTGTTTGCAACATATTCTACTTGTATGTTATCTATTCCTACATCTGTTAGTGTTGAGAAATAGTACATTCTTCCTACTACTTCATAGTCTACATCATATAAGTATCTTTCTTCTTCTATATAAGTTCCTGATGAACTATCATATGTGCTTAATATTGCTCTAAATTGCATTCCGTAGTATGTTTTTGGAGATAATCTATCAATTACTATTGTATCATCAAATTGTGATGCATCTAATTCTACTGTTTTCACTAGTTGTGGGTTTGCACCTGTTTCTGTCGTTTCAAATATATCTACATATATTTTATTATCTTTTATTTCTGTAACATCATTTTTTATAAGTGTTGCTTTCATTGTTATTCTATCTAATTCTGATGTGATTTCTAACTCACCAGTATTGTTGTTTAGTAAGCTTATTCCTGGTATTATTTTGTCAAATTTTATAATGTTACTTCCACTGCATGTTAAATCAACTTCATCTACTTCTTTTTGTAGTACTGTTCCGTATTGATATAACATTCCTTTTTCACTATATTGTAGCGTTATATTATTTTGATATCTGCTATCTACTGCATTTACTATACTAATTACATTAGGCTCGCTTGCTGTTTGACGATAATATAAGTTTCCCGTTGTACTAGTATTTTCTACAAGATTGCCTTCATTATTTAGTATGTAATAATAGCTCTGTTCTGTGCTTAAATATGCTTTTTGATATACTACATATGCTGAATCTGCTTCATAAGCTACTCTACCACTATCATAGTAAGCCTTTACTTCAACTTCAACTTCTTTGTTTACTAGATTTCCTATATCATTGAAGTTAATTGTTAATATATTGTTTCCTGACAATCCTTTTAATTCTGAAGTATATGTGCTACTACCATCTGTTGCTCTTAATATTACTTGGAATGCTGCTACTTTTTCAAGATTTTGTATAGTGAATATGTTTCCATCACTATCTTGAATGTTTATTACTATTCTATTGCTATCTAATGATACCCTGTATCCTATATTACTGATGTCATTTTTTTGTTCAAAGTATTCTTGTACTAATATTCTTTCTGTTGCTTGCAAGTTTTTCATTGTTGCTTGGCTTACACTAATTATCAAGTTTCCTCTGTATAAATTATTGAATGTTATTTCTTTAAATTCTCCTTGTGTTGTTGGAAGAAGTACTTGTCTATCTACTATTCTATTTCCAATTGTTGCTACTATTTCATCTGTAGCCAAAGCATTATCTATATCTTTTAATTGATATTTATATGTTCTTGAACTATCTGCAGATTCAACTGGATATAGTATTATTTGTGGAATTTCTTTTTCTGGTGATACTGTTGGTGATCTTAGAACTACATCTTCTCCTTCTGCTTGTTGTGGATAGTATGTTTCAATAGTTCCATCATCATTTAAGTCTAGACCTACTTCATATGTGAAATAATATTCATTTCCTCTTACTAATCCTACTTTATCTACTACAGATTGGTCTGTTCCTGCTCCAACTTCAAATACTGCTTCTGGAATATTTCCATCTGTTCCTATGTCAAGTTCTATTACTTCTACTTCTTCATTTGTTGTAGCATTTATTGCCTTATATATTATTTTTCTTGCATATCCACCGCTATTGTCGTATATTGCATTTACTTTATATCCTACTACTGTGCTATCTTGCAATTCTGATGATGGTGTTTGACTTGCATAGTTTCTTATTACCTCTACTTCTATTGCATTATCTGGATCTTCTGGTAAATCTGGCATATATCCATTTGTTTTTACTACAAATGTTGAATTTATTATTGGTAGTTCATTTTCATATTCTGTGTAATCATATGCATTTGATACTGTAATTGTATAGTATTCTTCTCTAAAGTCTTCGTTTTTTGCTCCAAAGAATTCTGGTGTAATTTCAAAGCTATTGTCATAATAGTTTGTTTTTAATTCACTTGCGTATGGCTCTAGGTTTGTATCTACCACTTTTACTGTTCTTTGTAATGCACCTGCTGGTGTTTCTCCTTCTAATGTTTGTCCTGAGTATATGCTAAATACCATTCCTGTTAATGTTTTTGCTTCTAATTCTTCTCCATCTGGATTTTCTGAACTTAGTTGAAAATCAACACTAAATGTACTTTGTATATTTTCTGAGTTTTGTTTGTACCCTGCTATCATGTTATCTGGTTCTTTTGTTTTTACTATTACTCCACCTATGTAACATTTATCCACTGGATCATTACCATCTTTTAAGTCTACTGTTCCATATACTGCAAATTTGTATGTTTCATTTGCTCTTAAGTTGTTTACTGATACTGGTATTCTTAATGAGCCTTGTGATGTGAAGGTTTGTGTTTTTCCTACTGAGTCTGTATATGTAACATGAAGAATATTATCATTGTCTAATTGGATTGTATGGTCATTATCTTCTATTACAATTGCTCCTTCTATTCTCTCAAATGTTACTGTTTCTTCTTCAAAGCTTACTGTTGGGAATTCTGCTCCATCCATTCTCATTTGTGGACTGTATTCACTTTCATATTCGCAGATTTTTTCATTATCATTAAAGATTGCTACTACTTTAAATGTATATGCAACATTTCTTATTATTGTTTCGTCTATTGGTAGTATTGTTTCTGTTTTATCTGTTTCTATTACTTTTACTGGTGTTTGATTCTGCATTCTTGTATCATACACTTCATATCTATACCCTGTAATTCCTGAATGTTCATCTTCTACATTTGTTATTTTTAAGGTAAAGTTTCCATCTCTTTTATTTATTTCATATTCTGCTCCACTTATAACTGGTCTATTTTTTAATGTAGTATATTGTTTAGATATATCGAATCCATTTACTAATATTTGTCCATTATATAACACATTTGTTAATTTTACTTCATAGTTTGTATTAGCTTCTAATCCTGAAAATTCTACGTTTACCTCGCTTCCATTTATTGCGTTTTCATTTATTACATCTTTTACTTCTAATTCTTGTCCATCTTCTGCAATAATTTTCATTTCTGCTCTTGTTATTTGTGAGTTTTCTTCGAATTTTACTTTAAAGCTCATACTTGTATTTGTAAATACATCTTTTTCGAAACTTATTCCTGTAATATTTGTTCTAAATGATTTATATATGAAGTTCTTTTGATATAGTATATCTTCTACTTGATATGCTGATTCTACTTGCATAATATATTCTGTATCTGGTTCTAAGCTTTGTACATCAAGTTCTATTTCATATTCTCCAAGAGGATATGTTGTTTCATAAACTGTTCTTCCTGTTGTTGTTCTTATTATTTTTATTTTTGTATCCTCTTTTAATAGTGCTTCTTCATCTGTTATACTTATGCTTGCTGTTACTCCTGTTGCACTAATATCAAACTTTGTTATTTTGAATTTTGGAGCTTGTACTGTTTCTTGATTGTTGTCTACTATTTCTTGACCGCTTCCACTTCCATCTCCATTTATTTGTGGAAGATTAGTTCCGCTATTATTTTGCTCTTCATTATTTTGACCTGTTGTTTGTTCATTGTTATTTACTTGTTGATTATTATTTCCACCAGTTTGTATTTGGTTTTCTCCTTCAGTTTCCTCTTCCTCTTCTTCTTCACTAAGATCTACTATTGTTATATTATCTTCTGAGTCTATTACCATGTTTTCTAAACTCATCTGATTTTCATCATTTTTACGAACTATTTTGTTTGCTAAGTTTAATTCTATATTATCTGGTAATATTATTACTGTTTCTTCTCCTATAGTTTGATATGTTATTTCTTGATTATATAGTTTAATTACTTCATTATCTAAATATTCAAATTCTAAATATCCATTAATTACACTTTCTGTTCCATCTTCAAACCTTATGGTGATATTATTTCCTGCAATTAGATATTTATTTGTATCTATTTTCCATAATGGGTATGTAAAACTTAATTGTCTATTTAAATTTTGAATTGTATATCTATCTCCATTTTTTGTTAGTGTTTTACTTGCTCCAATATTATAGTAGAAAATAGGGTCACTTTCTATTCCGTGTTAAATCTACTAGTACTCCATTTTTAAATGCACTAATTGAACCATCTGCATAATGAATGAAGTTGTTATTGTTTAATGATATCTTTTCTCCACTTGTATCTTCAAAAGTTATTTGCGTATTATAGTTTTCTTTATACTTTTGTTCCCCTTCAAAATAGAATCTTTCTACTTGGCTTTCATTATCTAATTTGCTTTGTAGAATATATCCAGATTCTGTAAATGTTTGATATGTCTTTTGTTCCACCTTTATTGTATTGTAAATTAGTATACTAGATAATATAATCCCTATTAATAAAATAATTACAATATATTTTTTCATATGCTTCATCCTTTTTTTTTATATTTCTTTTTTAGTTATTTTTAGACTTTTTTTTACATCTTTATTATAATATTTATTTAAAATAATATCAATGTTTTTTTTGTTTTTTTTAAAATTATTTTTTGGTATTTTTAGTTTTTTTTTCCTGTTTTTTTGTTGAACTTTTGATTTCAGTTATAATATTAAACTACACTTTTATTTTTTATATTGTATATTATAATATTTTGTTTTGCAAGAGTTTTTTTGTAATTTTTTATAAAATTTTGTTTTTTTGTAATTTTACTATATAATTTTTTGTTTTCAAGTATTTTTATTTTTTTCTACATATTTTTACTATTTACAATACAATTAAATTTTTTCATTAATTCATCATTTTTTGATGTTCCTTTTCATATTTTAATTTTGTTGCCATGCCTCCTCTTATATGTCTTTCCGCTTTATTTTCATCGAGTACTTTTCTTACTTCAATTGCTAATGCTTGATTTATATGTACTAATCTTTCGCTTACATCTTTATGTACCGTTGTTACTTTTCGTAACGGTAGAATTTTGATTTTTTATATCATCAAAATTTGTAATTACCATAGGGCTAC
>CALXWL010000007.1 GCA_944392385.1 uncultured Clostridia bacterium
GAAAATAGAAATATAATATTTGCAACAGAAGAAAAAGTATCAACATATAGAGTATTTTCAGTATATCAAGTAGAAAAAGAAGATTACTATATACAAACAGAATTTAAGGGTGATGAATTTGAAAAATTTATAGAAGAATTAAAAAGAAGAAGTAAAAAAGATTTTGATGAAGAAGTAGATAAAGATAGTCAAATACTTACATTATCTACTTGTGCGAATAATAATAAATACAGAGTAGTATTACACGCAGTTAAAGTTGAAGAATAAATTTCAAAATGAATAATTCTATTTAAAGGGGGAGTAAATAGTGAAGAAAAAAAATACTATCATAATTGTTATGGGAGTAGTTATACTAATTTTAGTAGCTGTTATTGGTGTATTTATATTTTCAACAATAAACAATAATGACGAGCAAAAAGAAAATAAAAATGCAAAAACAGAACTTCAAAAGCAAGGATTTACAATTAAAGAAAATGAAACAAAATCAATAAAACTAGTAGATTATGAAAATAATGAACTTACTATGAAAATACCAGAAGGCTGGAAAGTTGAAACAGCAGGAACAGGAATGTTTTATGCACTTAAAGTATATGACCCACAAGATGAAAGAAATCAAATATTTACTATTTTAAAAGCACAACCATTTTTAAAAAATCAACAATCAAAAGATGTTTGGAAAAATTATAGCAATATCAATTCATCATATAAATTAATATCTGATGCTGTTATATTGCAAAATCCAACTGTAGAAGGGTTTTATACTAAATTTCCAGAGTATATTAATTACGCAAAAAAAGCTGAACCTTTGTACTCAACATTTGCTTTTCCAGAATTAAATGATTTTAAAAAATTAGAAGAATTCCCAGCAAATTCTAGTATGAAATCATTCGCAATGGATGACAAACTATTGAGAGCAACATTTAAAACTGATGAAGGTAAAGAAGGAGAAGGCTTTTTTATGGCATCAGTTGTAGATTTTGGAGATATTAATATGTATGGTACAGATATATCATATTATATGATTTATAATATAATGGGAATTACAGCAGTAAAAGATGAAATGATAGATTATAAAGACATCTTAACTAATTCTTTAAAAACTTTGGAATTTAAAGATAGTTTTGTACAAAAAACGATTGATGATGGAAATGAAGAAACTAAAAGAGCATTAGCATTAAACGCTCAAATGCAAGCAGCATACGATTCATATAATCAAGCGTGGGAAAATAGACAAACAAGTTATGATATTACAAGTCAAAAATATAGTGATGCGACACTTGGATATGAAAGAGTATATGATACTGAAACTGGCGATATATATAAAGCATACAATGGATTTACAGAGGATTATAGTGGCTCTCGTTACGAGCCTGTAACAGATAATATGTATACAGAAGCAGTAACTGGATATATAGAAAGATAAAAAATTAAATATATATGCTTATGGTATAATAAATAGGATATGAACGGTTCACTTATAAGAGAATAGTTCATATCCAACTTTTTATTTTGATATTACAGTATTTATAAAATCTTTAATTGCTGCATTAACTAACCTAGTAACTGAAATTCTAGTATTTTTACTTGTTTTAGCAAGCCAGGCTATATTATCTTCACGGAGCATAACACTTCTATAAGTTACAGTTTCTTTTTCAGGTTTTCCATAGAAATTTGGATTATCTTTTATGGCATAATCTTCAATAGCAACATTAATTAAATCGCTAATAGTAGCATCAAACTTATTCTGTGTAAAATTAATAAGTTTCTTATAAAGAGAATCATCTATATTTACAGATTTTTTTGTAGTTCTATTGTTGATACTATATAATCTATCTATTGCACTCATAAATTAAACCTCCTTATATTCAAATTATGAGTAAATTATATAAAGATTATTCTTCTTTTGATACCAGATAAATTTACTCTAAATATGAGTATAAACAGGTTGATATATTTTATAAATATGTTATAATGTTATTGGAATAGGAGATAGTGAAATTATGAAAAAATAAAACAATTCTAATAGCAGAAACAAATAAACCACAAGATAAATTTATAAAAGAGGCATTGATAAGAAATAACGTGAATGTGAAAATTATAGATAATATTCCTATTAATTGTAGAGAATTAATGGATTCTATTATATCACTTAAACCAGATATTGTAGTTACAAATGAGAGAAAAACGGACGGATTGGCATCAGATGTTATTAGTGAAATTCAAAAAAATAAAAATATAAAACAGCCTATGTTTATTCTAGTATCGGGATATAGCAAAAATGATATGGAATATGTAGTTAATAATAAAGGTATAGATGTACATATAATCATTAAACCATATAACTTCGATGATTTAGCACACTATATAAAGAGTATGGATAAAAATGATTTTTATGAGAACTGGAAAGAAAAATATTATAATAAAAGATATATTGAAATAGAAAAATATCTAAATGGATCTGATTTTAACCTATTAAATAAACTTGGCATAAAGGTATATAGAAAAATATATATTGAACACGAATTTGAAGTTATGAATATGGATGTTCTCGCATATTATGATGATCCTGTTTTTGATAAACTAAAAGTGGTCCAAAGAATTAGAAAATTCTAATTGAAAAATGGTCCACTTTAAAAATACTCCAAATATATGGTTAAATATATGTTGGAGGCGAAAGGAATGAAAGATTTAATGGATAAATTATCGATAATTAAATTAAAGGAACAAGGATATTCTAATAGAAAAGTAGAGAAACTTTTAAAAATAAATAGAAAAACAGTTGGTAAATATTGGAATGAATATTTAGAAAATTTAAATAAATTGACTAATGAAAAAGATAACTCTAAAATTGTTGAAATACAAGAAGCAATAACTTCTGCACCTAAATATAATACTCAAAGTAGAATGAGAAGAAAGTTAACAGACGACTTTTTCACTCAATTACAGAATATTTTAGAATCAGAAGAAGAAAAGAAAAAAATATTAGGTACTAACAAACACTGCTTAACCAAAATTCAAATATATGAAATATTAAAAAAATCGGGATTTAATGTTGGATATTCTACGGTAGTTGCTGAAATAAATAAAATTAAGCAAAGTGGTAATGAATGTTTCATAAGGCAAGATTATGAGTTTGGTGATCGATTAGAATATGATTTTGGAGAAGTTAAATTAGTAATAAATGGTATAATAAAAAAATATTACATGGCTGTATTATCTAGTCCCGCAGGCAATTTTAGGTGGTGTTATCTTTATGATAATTGTAAAAAAGATGTATTTATGGATTCTCATGTTAAATTCTTTAAAATGATTGGAGGTGTTTGGAAAGAAGTTGTTTATGATAATATGAGAAATGTTGTTTCTAAGTTTCTTGGTAAGAACGAAAAAGAATTAAATGAAGATTTGATAAAAATGAGCTTGTATTATGGATTTAATATAAATGTAACAAATGCTTTTAGTGGTAATGAGAAAGGCTATGTTGAAGGAAGTGTAAAATATTTAAGAAACAAAATATTTGCTGAAAACTACAAATTTTCATCTGAAGAAGCCGCTATAGAATATATGGAAAGTCAATTAATTAAGCTAAATGAAAATAGCAAGATTGAAGAAGAAAAGAGATTCTTGAAACCTAGTAAACCACCTTTAGAATTAGCAAATATAAAAGAAAGTGTTGTTAATAAATATAGTTTTATACAAATTGAAAACAACTTCTATTCTGTTCCAGAATATCTAGTAGGATTTACTGTTACAAGCAAAATATACTACAACAAAATTTTAATTTACTCAAACAATGAATTTGTATGTGAGCATAAAAAATTAGATGGAAATAAGAAGATAAGTGCAGATATCCGTCATTACCTAAAAACACTTACCTTCAAACCAGGAGCTTTAAAAAACTCATATGTTTTAAAAAGTAATCCAAAATTAAAATCCATCTTTGATAAATATTATACCAATAATCCGAAGAAATTCATAGATATAATATCAAAAAATAAAGAAAATATAATTCTAATTGGAACACCAGGAGCAGGAAAAACACATTATGCAATAGGATTAGGAATGAAAGCATGTATAGAAGGAAAAAGCGTACTTTTTGTATCTGTACCTAATTTAATAATAGAATTACGAGAAGCATTAAGTAGAAGTGCGTTAAATGCATATAAGAAGAAATTTGAAAAATACGATCTAGTGATATTAGATGAACTTGGATATGTTTCTTTTGATAAAGAAGGTTGCGAAATATTGTTTAATTTATTGTCAAATAGAAATGATAAAGGATCAATAATAATAACAACAAATCTTACATTTGATAGATGGGAAGAAATATTTAAAGATGCAATGCTTACAGGTGCTATGGTAGATAGGTTAGCATATAAGGCACATATACTAGATATATCAAGAGATATAAGTCATAGATATGAAGAAACTTTATCTTGGAAAGAGAATAAATAACTAATTTCTATATTTGAAAAAGTGGACCATTTTTCAAGTATAACTTGGACCGATTTTCACTTGACAAACACACAAATTATAATTTTGTAAAAGAACATAATGAAATTAAATACTTTAATACCTGTAAAAAATATTGAAAATAAAAATTAAAAAATAGTATAAAAAATCAATTTTCTATGGTATAATAAATAATATATAGAAAAGGAGTTGGTAACATGACTGTAAAAAAACAAGAATTATATAATATTATAGATACATTACCAGAGGAACTTTCAAGCAAAGTTATTGACTATATAGAATATCTTAAATTTACAGCTGTAACAAATCAAGCACCAGAAAGTGTAATTGTAAAAGATGAAGATGATTTAATAGAAAAATTAAAAGAAGGTATAGAAGCAACAGAAAATGGAGAAGTTTGTTCTCTTGAAGAGGCTTTTAATGAAATTGAAAAAATATTAGTGAGTTAAGACGGAGGCAATAGATGTCAAAAAAATATGATGTGAAATTATCTATTGAAGCAGAAAAAGATTTACAGGGTATAATTATATATATTAAAGATAAATTAAAAGAACCAATTATTGCGAAGAAACATGCTCATATAATGAAAAAAGAGATTAAAAGTTTAGAATATTTTCCGGAAAGATATGCTATTATAGATAATAAAAAAATAAAAGAGTTAGGAATTAGAAAACTTATTATAAAAAACTATATTGCATTTTATAGAATTAACGAAGATAAAAAGATTGTAAATGTAGAAAGAATTTTATATGGAGCATCAGATTGGATGTATGAATTATAATAGAAACTTTCAAAATCCTTTCAAAAAACCTTCATTGACATATAAAAAACAAGGTGATATTATTTTAATATGAAAAATTGAAAGCAAGAAACTAAGTTAGAGAAATCTAGCTTTTTTTCTTGCTTTTTATTTTTTAAATATATTATATGGAGGTTTTGCATATGGCAGAAACAAATCAATTATTATTAAATTATTACAAGAAAGAGGAAATCAAAAAGATTAAGAAACTATCTAAGGAGAAGGCTAGTTTAAAAACTATTTTAGGCGTTGTAGATTTAAACTACATAACTAAGGATGAAGTTTTAGAAATAGTAGGAGAGGATTATGAGCAAGAGATTGAAGATATTAAAGACACAACGGAAAATGATTTTAATACTTCAAGTGTAATTGAAAATACACCAATGGAAAAAGCAAAAGAATATAAAAAGTGTTTTGAACACTACAATAAAAATAGGGTTTTAGTTTGTAAAGAAAAAAACATAGGTAATGGAACATTGCAAAGATATTTAAGATTAAATTATTTAATACCAGAATTGCAAGATTTAGTTGATAAACGAAAACTAGGAGTAAATTCAGCAGAACATATAAGTTTTATAGGGGATAAAAATCAATTTATAATCTCTAAAATAATTGAAAACTATAATTACAATATTACAGATAGCTTAGCACAAAGAATAAAAGAAGATTACTATAACTACAGGACTAAAAATAAACGAAAGGCTAAGAGTAGCAGCATATGCAAGAGTAAGTACAGATTCTGAAGACCAATTAAATAGTTTTGAATCACAAGTAAAATATTATAATGAAAAGATATCACATAAATTAGAATGGTCGCTAGTTGAAGTGTATGCAGATGAATCAATATCAGGAACACAAGATTACAAACGTAGTAATTTTATGAGAATGATTGCAGACGCTATGTCTGGTAAAATTGATTTAATACTTACAAAATCTATATCAAGATTTGCAAGAAATACATTAGATACTCTTAAACATGTAAGAATGCTAAATGAAAAAGAAAAACTTAAATCTAAAATAAATAAATTAATTGATTTAAGTATAGAAAATGCCATAGATAGAGAAACATTTTTAGAGAGAAAAGAAAAAATACAAAATAAAATCAATCAATTAAATTTAGAACAAGAAAAATTAATTTTAGAGGAAGAAAATAAACAAAGTAAAGAGCTTAGTCTAAACAAGTTAAAAAAGTATCTTGAAAATGGAAAAATAATAACAGAATTTGATAAAGATGCTTTTGAAATTTTAGTAAAACAAGTTATAATTGGTGGATATGATGAAAAAGATTTATGAGAGAAAAGGCAAAAATAAGATAAAAAGAGTAGAAAATCATAAAATCAAAGTAACGATAGAAGTTGACCTGGTGTGCGGAGTAGTATAAATTTAATAATAAAAAATAAATGAATGTTTAGAGGTAGAACTTAAATTGGAAGTCTTTGGGGAAAGGCTTTCTTTTTTCGCCTTTATGTGATAGAATTAGATAAAATTTAAGCGATATACTTATAAAAGTATAAGATAGGGGCAAATATGCAAGTATATTTTACAGATGTTTTTAATGTAGATGAAAAGGTGTTAGATGAATATGGTGCATACAATATTTCTTTAATAAATGATATGCCATTATTTGTAGATCCATTTTTATTATTTTATAGTACAAAAGAAGAATATAAGAAGTTACATGATGATATTATAAAATATATTATATTTTTAAAAAATAAATCTATAATACCATTAAGTGCAACACAGTTAAAAGCATGGTATATGTTTCCAGAACAAAAACAAAATTGGTTAGGATATAGTATGTCAGGAAATACTGGAAAGGTTAAAAGAGAATAAGTTATCAATAGAACAAGCAGAAAAAGAAATAAAAAATAGCCAATATGAAGATTTAGGGTATGCAAAAATTGATCATAATAGAAAAGAAAGATTAGGAGTAGGAGAAGTTGTATTTTGTCAGAATAAGCCAGATGAGTTCTTAAGCAAAATATATAAGACGATTTATAAAGAAGATAATGAGGTATTAGGCACAAGAGCAACTATTGCAAATCAAATTAATAAATTAGCAATAAAAAAGGAGAATACATAAAATTAGAAAATGCAATAGAAAAAAACTAATGTTTAAGAAAGAAAAATATGGAAAAAATACTATTATAGAAAGGAAGTTACTATGATAGTATTTTTTATAATTCTAGGTATAATTCTTCTAACTATATTATTTATAATATGTTCAACTTTAAAAATAAATATAAAAGAGTTAGAAATTGCTAATAAAAAAATAATAAAATTTAATGTAAAGCTTACGTTAAATTTATTCAATAGAATAGCATGGCTAAAAATAACAATTAATAAAGATAGAATCAATAAACTAAAAGGAAGCAATAAATTAAAAATAATAAATAATATTTTGAAAACAAAAATACTTAAAGACTATCAAGATATAAAAGCAATATCAATAAAAGATATTAAGCCAATATTAGAAAATATTAAAAAAATAAAAATAGAAAAAACAAACATTAAGCTCGATATAGGCACTGAAAATGCAGCACTTACAGCGTATATAACAGGAGCAATAGCAGCCATTATAAGTATATTACTGGCAAGGAAAGTTACAAAACTACAATACTTAATAACGCCAGTATATACGGATAAAAACTATATATTTTTATCCATAAATTGTATAATAGCTTTAAAATTGGTACATATTATCAATATAATAAAACAACTAAAAGGAAAGGAAGTGTACCAAAACCATGGAAAAACATCCAATAGAAGGACTTATGCTAACAGCAATGGATAGCATAAAAGATATGATAGATGTAAACACAATAATAGGTAAGCCAATGCAAATACAAGAAGATATAAGCATTATTCCTGTATCAAAAGTATCTTTTGGCTTTGCAGCAGGAGGAAGTGAATTCAAAGGAGAATCAATAGAAGATTATAACAAAAGAGAAGATGAAGAAAACATTTCATATAGAAATCCATTTGGAGGAGGAAGTGGAGCAGGAGTGACAATAAAAGCAGTAGCATTTCTAATAATACAGGGAGGAACTGTAAAATTATTACCAGTAGAACATAATTGTACAATAGACAGAGTATTAGATTATGTGCCAGAACTATGTGAAAAAGCAGAAAAAATAATAAATAAAATAATGAATAAAAAAGAAAATACAGAAGAAATAAAGATAAAAAGCCCAAAAATAAGAAAAACAGGAACAAACTATAAATATGATTATGAAGAGCAAAAAGAAGAAAGCAAAAATGAAGACGAATAGATAAAAAAAATGGAAAGGGTTATATGAACTCTTTCCACTTTTTTTTACAATTATTCCCAGAAAACATTGACTTTTGACAAAAAAAATTATACAATAGAATAGTTAAAAAACACATAAAAGTGCAAGGAGGATAGATGTTATGGGAGAAGTAATAGTTATAACATCAGGAAAAGGTGGAGTAGGAAAAACTACAACTACAGCAAACCTTGGGTCTAGTCTAGCAGAAATGGGGAAAAAAGTTGTTTTAGTAGACACAGATATTGGACTTAGAAATCTTGATGTTGTTATGGGACTAGAAAATAGAATAGTATATGATTTAGTTGACGTAATAGAAGAAAAATGTAAATTAAGACAAGCCCTTATAAAAGATAAGCGTTTTGACGAATTATTTTTATTACCTGCTGCCCAAACACGAGATAAAAATGCAATAAATGAAGAACAGATGAAAGAATTAACAAACAAACTAAAGGAAGAATTTGATTATGTATTAATAGATTGCCCCGCAGGAATAGAACAAGGCTTTAAAAACGCAGTTGCTGGAGCAGATAGAGCAATTGTAGTAACAACAGCAGAAATATCGGCAATAAGAGATGCAGATAGAATAATAGGATTATTAGAGTCATCTGAAATTAAAAACCCAGAATTAATCGTCAATAGATTAAGACCTGCAATGGTAAAAAAAGGCGAAATGATGGATGTAGATGATATAGTAGATTTATTATCAATAGACTTAATAGGTGTAGTACCAGATGATGAAAATATTATTACACAAACAAACAAAGGAGAACCAGTAATAAAAAATAAAAGAGCCCCATCAGGAAAAGCATATATAGAAATAGCAAAAAGAATCTTAGGAGAAAATATCGATGTTACAATTCCGGGGAGGGAAAAAGGTTTTTTTGTAAAAATAAAAAGTCTATTAAAGAAAAATTAAAACATTAGAAATTTGGAGGAACAGACATGTTTGAAAATATACTAAATTTTTTTAAGAAAATTGGAAAAAATGATAACAAAGAATCAAATGGCAGCAAGAATAAGGCAAAAGAAAGATTACATTTAGTATTAATGCAAGATAGAGCTAATGTCTCAGCAGACTTTTTAGAATTAATGAAACAAGAAATAATAGAAGTAATAAAAAAATACATAGAAGTAGAAGAAAGTGAAATTGATGTGAGACTAACAAATGAAGTAAAAGAAGATGGTACAACAGGGGCACCATCATTGTATGCCAACATTCCAATAGTAAATATAAGAAATGATATGAAAAAAGATATTGAAAAAGAAAAACAAGTAGATTCAGATGAAAAAAATGAAGAAACTCAGGAAGAAGAAACAAAAAATGTAGAAAATAATGAAGAAGAAAAGAAAAAAGAAAAAGAAGAAAAAATAAAAAAAGAGGAAGAAAAAGTAGAAAGCGAGCAAAATAAAAAAGAAGCTGCAGAGCAAACACAAAACTAATTTAAGAAAATTTCATGTTTTGAAAGGAAAAATATGAATAAAAAACAACTAAAAAATACAGAGTGGAGCATATTAATTTGTACAATAATCCTAATAATAGTGGGATTATTTGCACTTTATAGTGCAAGCATTTCATCAGAATTGGAAACTTTTAAAAAACAAGTAATGTGGGTAATTGCATGTATACCAATACTTATAGTTATGCTAATTATAGATTATAGAACAATTGCAAAGATAAGTATAGTGTTTTATATATTATCAATAATACTGCTAATAGGTGTACTTCTAACAAGTGCAATAAATGGAGCAACTAGCTGGTTTAGTATAGGACCAATATCAATACAGCCAGCAGAATTTGCAAAAATTGCAGTTGTTTTATTTTTAGCAAATATAATGTCAAAAATGTCAAGAAATGAAATAAATAAACCACTAAAACTTGTAATGATAATTGGAATAGTACTAATTCCAGTTCTATTAATAGTATTGCAACCAGACTATGGAACAGCAATGACATATATTGTAGCATTAATAGTTATGTTATATGTAGCTGGAATAAAAAAAAGATATATTATAACATCTTTTTTAATAGTAATAATAGCACTGCCACTATTGTATTTTTTTGTATTACCAGAGCATGCTAAGCTAAGAATAGATGTGTACTTAAACCCTTATTTAGATCCTAGAGGAGCTGGATACAACATTATACAATCAAAACTTGCAATAGGAGCAGGAAGGCTTGTAGGACAAGGTTGGCTAAATGGAACACAAACTCATTTAGGATTCCTTTATCCAAAAACAACAGATTTTATATTTGCAGTAATAGGAGAAGAATTAGGATTTATAACATGTGCAGGAATAATAATAGTATATATAGCATTAATTACGAGGTCTATACATGTTGCAAAAACAGCAAGAGATGATTTAGGTTCATATATAGCAGCAGGAATAGTACGGTATATTTATATTCCATGTTCTAGAAAATATAGGTATGACAATGGGATTACTTCCAATAACAGGAGTACCACTTCCTTTTATAAGTTATGGAGGAAGTAATATGATTACAAATATAATATGTATAGGATTACTACTTAATATTAGTTCTAAACGTCAAAAATCAATATTTAATTAAAGATATGTGCCATAATTTGCCTATACTATATAATATAATGAAAGAATGAAGAAAAAATGTATATAAAAAAATTGAAAATAGGAAATGTAGAATTAAAAAATAACATATTGCTAGCACCAATGGCTGGAGTAACAGACTTATCCTTTAGAAAGATATGTAAAAAATATGGAGAACCAGGCTTAGTATGTACTGAAATGATAAGTAGTAAAGGTCTATTTTATAATGATAAAAAAACAGAGCAATTCTTAAAACTTAATGAAGAAAAAAGACCAATAGCCATACAAATATTTGGTAGTGACCCAGAAATAATGGGGAAAGCTGTAAAAATAGTTGAAAAATACGCAGACATTATAGATATAAATATGGGGTGTCCTGCACCAAAGGTAGTAAAAAATGGAGATGGAAGCAAGTTATTACTAAACTTAGAACTAATAAGTAAAATAGTAAAAGAAGCTGTAAAGAATACAGAAAAACCAATAACAGTAAAAATTAGAAAAGGTTGGAATGATGAAAATATAGTAGCTGTTCAAGCAGCAAAAATAATAGAAGAAGCAGGGGCAAAAGCCATAACAGTACATGGTAGAACAAGAGAACAATACTATTCTGGACAAGTAGATTTAGATATAATAAAAGAAGTAAAAAAGGAAGTAAAAATACCAGTAATAGGAAATGGTGATATAAAAAGTGCAAAAGATGCAATAAAAATGTTTGAATATACAGGTGTAGACGGTATAATGATAGGAAGAGGAATTCTAGGAGAACCTTGGGAGATGAAAAACATTATAACAGAACTGCAAGGCAATAAAGAAATAATAGAAAAAACACCAAAAGAAAAATTCGAAATAATAAAAGAACACATAGAATTAGAAATACAAGAAAAAGGTGAATATGTAGGAATAAGAGAAATGAGAAAACATATTTGTTGGTATTTAAAAAATCTAAAAGACTCAAGCAAAGTAAAACAAATAATTAACCAGTTAGAAACCAAAGAAGAAGTAATAAATACATTAGATAATTACTTTAAAACTTTGTAAAATAAAAAACTCGATGGTATTTAGAGAGGAGAACTTATGGATAAACAAAAACAAATTAGAAATTTTAGTATAATTGCACATATTGATCATGGAAAATCCACATTAGCAGATAGATTAATCGAAAAAACAGGACTATTATCATCAAGAGAAATGGAAAGTCAAGTACTAGATAACATGGATATAGAAAGAGAAAGAGGAATTACAATAAAATCTCAAGCAGTTAGAATGGAATATAAGTCAAAAGATGGTCAAACTTACATATTAAATTTAATAGACACGCCAGGTCATGTAGACTTTAATTATGAAGTGTCAAGAAGCCTAGCTGCTTGTGAAGGAGCAATACTAGTGGTAGATAGTAGTCAAGGAGTAGAAGCCCAAACACTAGCAAATGTATATCTAGCAATAGATAATAATTTAGACATATTACCAGTTATAAACAAAGTAGATTTACCAAGTGCAAGACCAGAAGAAGTAAAAAAAGAAATAGAAGATATAATTGGAATACCTGCAATGGATGCTCCTTGTATATCTGCAAAATCTGGTTTAAACATAGAAGAAGTACTAGAAAGAATAATAACAGATTTTAAACCACCTGTTGGAGACTCTACAAAGCCACTAAGATGTCTAATTTTTGATTCATTATATGATAACTACAAAGGAGCAGTATGTTATTTGAAAGTTGTAGAAGGTACAGTAAAACCAGGAGACGAAATTTTATTTATGGCAACAAACAAAAAATTTATAGTAACAGAGCTTCGGATACTTAGAACCAGGAAGTTACAAACAAGCAGATAAGTTAGAAGCAGGAGAAGTTGGATATATTGCAGCTAGCATAAAAACAGTTTCAGACTTAAATGTAGGTGACACCATAACAATAGCAGAAAACCCAGCAAAAGAACCATTACCAGGATATAAAAAAGCAAATTCAATGGTATTTTGTGGAGTATATCCATTAGATGGTGGAGATTATGAAAACCTAAAAATGGCACTAGAAAAACTAAAATTAAATGATGCAGCATTAAGTTATGAACCAGAAACATCTGTAGCACTAGGATTTGGCTTTAGATGTGGCTTTTTAGGACTATTACACTTAGAAATAGTACAAGAAAGACTAGAACGAGAATTCGATTTAAGCTTAATTACAACAGCACCATCAGTTATATATAAAGTATATAAAAAAGATGGCACAATTCTTGAACTATACAACCCAGTTGACTTGCCACCTGTTCAAGATATAAGTTACATAGAAGAACCAATGGTAAAAGCACAAATAATGCTACCAAAAGATTATGTAGGGAATGTAATGGAAATATGTCAAGAAAGAAGAGGCATATATATCGACATGAAATACTTAGATTCTACAAGGGTAAGATTAGAATATGAACTTCCTTTAAATGAAATAATATATGATTTTTTTGATACATTAAAATCAAAAACAAAAGGATATGCATCAGTAGACTATGAATTTAGTGAGTATAGAAAATCAGAATTAGTAAAACTAGATATTCACATAAACAACGAACAAGTAGATGCATTATCATTCATAGTACACAAAGATACAGCATATACAAGAGGTAGAAAAATGGCAGAAAAATTAAAAAATGTAATTCCAAGGCAACTATTTGAAATACCAATACAAGCAATAGTTGGTGGAAAAATAATAGCAAGAGAAACAATTTCAGCAATGAGAAAAGACGTTTTAGCAAAATGCTATGGAGGAGATATAACAAGGAAGAAGAAACTATTAGAAAAACAGAAAAAAGGCAAGAAAAAAATGAGACAAATTGGAAATGTAGAAGTACCACAAGAGGCATTTTTAGCAGTGCTAAAGTTGGATGAAGAGTAAGAGATTTTTTAATAATGAATAATAGATTGGAGTGTGGAAGTTTTGGAAAGCAATAGAAAATTTAGAGACGATGATAGCTCTAGGGGTCAGGTTGAAGGAAGAAATTCTGTTTTGGAGTTATTAGATAGTAATAGAGATATAAATAAAATATTTGTGGAAAAGGGAGAAAAGCATGGGTCTATAAATAAAATATTGGCAAAGGCAAAAGATAGAAAGATTGTAATAGTTGAGGTTGATAAGCAAAAATTAAAGCAAATGGCACAAACAGACAATCATCAAGGGGTTATTGCTATTGTTCCTCCTTTTAATTATTGTAGAGTACAAGATATATTAGATGAGGCATATAATAAAAATGAAAAGCCATTTATTTTAATATTAGATGGAATAGAAGATCCACATAATTTAGGTGCCATAATAAGAACAGCAGAAACGGCAGGAGTTCATGGAATAATAATACCAAAAAGAAGAGCTTGCTCAGTAAATAGCACAGTATATAAAGTATCAAGTGGTGCAGTAGAACATATGAAGATTGCAAGGGTAAATAATATAAATGAAGAAATAAAATATCTAAAAGAAAATGACATTTGGATATATGGAACAGATGTTGAAGCAAAAAAATATTACTATGAGGAGAACCTAACAGGTGCAATTGCAATAGTAATTGGTAATGAAGGACAAGGTATGAGTAGATTGGTAAAAGAAAACTGTGATGTGTTATTAAAAATACCTATGAAAGGAAATATAACTTCATTAAATGCTTCTGTATCAGCAGGAATTGTAACATATGAGGCAGTAAGGCAAAGAATGTTTTAAATGAATGGGAATAAATTCCCATATTTTTTTCTCATTTTTTCTTGACTTGTTTTTTTCGATATTATATACTATATTTATCAATAAATTTACAAATGATAATCGGAGGAAAAAATGTTTAAATTCAAAAATACATTAAAAATAGTCTTTGCATTAACAATACTGTTTTTTATATTAATAGTAAGCACTCTAAATAGTAATGTTTATTCAGCTACTAGGACAGAAGATTTATCAAGTCTAGTAAATTACCCAGAAATATATACTGCTGTTCAAGAAATGAAAACAGCACATCCTAATTGGACTTTTACCATTTTGTATACAGGTTTAGATTGGGATACGGTTATTTATAATGAAACAACAGAACTGCATACAAGAAGTCTAGTGCATAATTCACTTATAGTAGGAGATATAAATGATTGGATTTGTCCAACCTGCTACACAACTGCTCAAGACAATGGAACTTGGCTTTGTGCCTCAAATAAAACAGCTTCATATTACATAGATCCACGAAACTGGTTAAATGAAACTTATATATTTGCATTTGAAACATTATCTTTTAATAGCAATGTACATACTCTAGAAGGTGTACAAGCAATGCTTGCAGGTACTTTTATGGATACGAGTACAATTACATATATAGACACCAATGGAAATCAGCAAGTTATAAATAAATCTTATGCTCAAGTAATTTTTGAAGCTGCACAAACTAATGGAATAAGCCCATATCATCTAGCAGCAAGAATTATACAAGAACAGGGAAGTGGAAATAACGCATTAATTTCAGGGAAAAAAGAAGGTTATGTAGGCTATTATAACTATTTTAATATAGGAGCAAGTGGAGATACAGAAAACGAAATTATAATAAATGGACTAACTCGAGCAGTAAATGAAGGCTGGACAACTCCAGAACTTTCAATAAATGGAGGAGCAAGCTTCTTAAAAGGTGGATATATAGGAAATTACCAAGATACATTATATTTACAAAAATATCATGTAGATAATTCAAGTAAATATGCTTTATATGGTCACCAATATCAACAAAATGTTTCAGCACCATATACAGAAGGATTAGAAGTTCGTGATACATATGAAGAATTAGGAATTCTAGAAAGTAATTTTAATTTTATTATACCTGTATATGAAAACATGCCAACTACCTCATCAGAAAAACCGGGTAGAAAAGTATCATTACAAACAGAAAATGTAATGGTTCAAACATTATTCACACCATTAAGCATAAGATCAGGACCTTCAACAGACTATTATATGAAAGCACAAGCACCAAAAGGAACAACTTTAATAAGAATAGAAAGAGCAGAAGAAATATCAAGCGATGGACGTTACTGGGATAGAGTAGCATATTGTACAGGCAATGATGTAATTATAGGTTATGCCTCAAGAGAATATTTAGTAGAAATACCAACAGTTGAAACAGTAAATGAAGAAAGAACCATAGAAGTAATGTGCGCACTAAAAAATGGACCAGCTTCAACAGTCAATACAAAAGTAAAACAAATACTAAATCCAGGAACTAAAGTAACAGTAATAGATAAAATGCAATACTCAACATTTGGACATACTTGGTATAGAGTAAGATTAGAAGATGGAACAGAAGGATATGTATCATCAGCATATTTAACAACTGAACCAGTAGTACAATATGAAATAGAAGGTACATATGTATATGTAACGCCAGATACAACGGCAACAGATATTCCAAATTGCATATTAAATGGAGAAGTATTCGGAACAGGAGCAAAAGTTACAATGGAGGAACAAGAATATACTGTAATAATGCTTGGAGATGTAAATGGAGATGGAGAAGTAGATGCCAGAGATTCCGCTAGAATATTAAAATTTAGCATAAATCAATATGAATTAAACGATGTACAAAAAAAATCGGCAGATGTTAATAAAGATACAGCAATTGATGCCAGAGATTCTGCTAGAATACTAAAAGCCAGTATAAATCTGTATACAATAACTTTAAAATAATATAAAATAGGAGTAAAAATATGATTAAGAAAAATTTTTTTAAGATTGTAATTATTGCTTTTTTCATGATAATTATTAATATAACGGTTTCTGAAGCAGCAATTTCTGCTTCATCAAAAACAGTTAATTCAGGAGAAAAAGTTCAAATCTCAGTATCTTCGAATATTGCAGTAGCATCATACAAATTAACTGTGACAAATAATGGAGGGTTAACATTTATTACAAGTACTGGAGGAGAAGGAGCAGGAACAACAACAATAACAGATGCTAGTACTACAGGGAAAACATCTTTAGGCACATTTACATTTCAAGCACCAACTGTAACTGTTGATACAAAATATACAGTTTCATTTAATGCAACAATAATGGAAGATATTAATTTTAAACCAATAGATGATTCTTCTACTACAGCGACAATAACAGTAAAAGCTCCCGTTGTCCAACCGCCAACTAGTAATGAAAGTGAAAACAGTGGTAATAATACTAGTAATAATAGTAGACCATCAAATAATAACCAATCAACTGAAACTCCAACCAAATCAAGTAATTCCAGATTAAGTTCATTACAAATAGCAGAAGGAGTAATATCACCAGAATTTGATAGTAGTGTTAGAGAATACACAATAAATGTGCCAAACGAAATAACAAAATTGAGTATAGCAGCAGTAGCAGACCATTCAAAAGCAACAGTCAGAATAACAGGAAATGAAGAATTACAAGTAGGAGAAAACACTATAGAAATTATTGTAACAGCTGAAAATGGAAGTACTACAACATATAAAATATTAGCAACAAGAGAACTACCAGAGTTAAATTTAGAAAAACTAAGCATATATTACATAAATGAAGAAGGAAACAAAATAGAGCTAATATTAGACCCTCAATTTGTGTCTAATGTATATGAATACGTTGTAACAGAAAAACTATCAAATAAGGTAGAAAAATTAGAAATTGAAACTACAGCAAATAGAGAAAATGCAAAAATAGAAATAGTAGGAAATAATGAATTAAAAGCAGGGAAAAACGAAATTACAATAAAGGTAACACTAGAAGATGAAGCAGGATTAGAAGAACAAAAAACATACAAAATAACAGTAGAAAGAGAAGAAGAACCAGTTGTAGCCACATTAACAACATGGGAAAAGATAGAAAACTGGTTTACAGGAGTAGGTTCTACGATAGGCAAATGGGTATCAACAAACATTGAAAAAATAATAACAGGAATGTTGATAGTAGCAACAGCAACATTTGTTGGTCTAACAATATACTTTGCATATGACTATAAAAACTATAAAAGCTTACTATCCAAATTAGCAGAACTAAATAAAACAAACCTAATGGAAAGAGCAAATATAGCATTAGATCCAGAAAATGTAGAAAAAAACATAAAAGAAGAAAACATAGAAGAAGTTAAATCTCAAACTGATAAAGTGCAAGAAATACAGCAAGAAGAAAAAAAGGAAGTAAAATCAGGAAAAGGAAAAAGATTCAAATAAATTAACAAGTAGCAAATAAATTTAAGATAAAAACAAGAAGAAGGAAATAACTTAATTACTAAGATATTGCCTTCTTTTTTAGTCGCCATTCAGACTAAATAATAGCACATTATAGCCCAACGCAGGAGTTTAATATTTATTTTTTATCGAAGACCCCCGAAAAACTTCGCAGGCGTCTCAAACGTGGGTTCGATAAAAAATAAATATTAAACTCCGACGAGACCTAAGCGGACTTTAGGGTAGTAACTCTGAATGGTAACCTTTTTAATAATTAATTTCAAATAAAATATTGAAAAAAATCCAACAATATGGTATATACTAATGTAGAAAAGAGGAGGATTTTATGGGAAAAGATTATGATATTGTAGACAGTGTAGAAAGTTTAGAAAAAGCTATACAAAGGATAAGAAAAGCACAAACTGAATTTGGTAAATTTAGTCAAGAACAAGTAGACAAAATATTTATGGCAGCAGCTGTTGCAGCAAACCAAGCAAGAATTCCACTTGCAGAAATGGCAGTAGCAGAAACAGGAATGGGCATAGTAGAAGATAAAGTTATTAAAAATCATTTTGCAGCAGAGTACATTTATAATGCATACAGATATACAAGAACATGTGGAGTTATAGAGGAAGATAAAGCATATGGAATAAAAAAACTTGCTG
The DNA here is from genome assembly GCA_944392385.1 of uncultured Clostridia bacterium. Lineage (GTDB taxonomy): Bacteria > Bacillota > Clostridia > TANB77 > CAG-508 > UMGS1781. The sequence continues at coordinate 18,975 of CALXWL010000007.1, forward strand.
AACCAATAGGTGTTATAGCAGCAGTTATTCCAACCACAAACCCAACATCAACAGCAATCTTCAAAACATTAATAGCATTAAAAACAAGAAATGGAATTATAATAAGTCCACACCCAAGAGCAAAAAAATCAACAATAGAAGCAGCAAAAATAGTTCTAGAAGCAGCTGTAAAAGCAGGTGCGCCAGAAGGAATTATAGGGTGGATAGATGTACCATCTTTAGACTTAACTAATATGGTAATGAAAGAAGCAGATACTATTTTGGCAACAGGTGGACCAGGAATGGTAAAAGCAGCATACTCAAGTGGAAAACCAGCACTAGGAGTAGGTCCAGGAAATACACCAGCAGTAATAGATGAAAGTGCAGATATTTTGCTTGCAGTAAATTCAATAATACATTCAAAAACATTTGATAATGGTATGATATGTGCATCGGAACAATCTGTAATTGTATTAGATTCAATTTATGACAAAGTAAAAGAAGAATTTAGCAAAAGAGGATGTTACTTCTTAAATGATGAAGAAAAAGATAAGGTAAGAAAAACAATCATAATAAACGGTGCATTAAATGCAAAAATAGTAGGACAGAAAGCATACAAAATAGCAGAATTTGCTGGAATAAAGGTCCCAGAAAACACAAAGATACTTATAGGAGAAGTAGAAAGTGTTGAACTTTCAGAAGAATTTGCACATGAAAAATTATCACCAGTTCTAGCAATGTATAGAGCAAATAACTTCGATGAAGCTGTAGAAAAGGCAGAAAAATTAATTGAAGATGGAGGACTAGGGCACACATCTTCATTATATGTAAATACAACTACAGGAACTGAAAAAATAGAAAAATTCTCACACAGAATGAGAACATCAAGAATATTAATAAATACACCATCATCACAAGGAGGTATAGGAGACTTATATAACTTCAAACTAGCACCATCATTAACACTCGGATGTGGTTCATGGGGAGGAAATTCAGTATCAGAAAACGTTGGAGTAAAACATTTATTAAATATTAAAACAATAGCAGAGAGGAGAGAAAATATGCTTTGGTTTAGAGCACCTGAAAAGGTATATATAAAAAAAGGTTGCCTACCTGTTGCATTAGATGAACTAAAAACAGTGATGGGTAAAAAAAGAGTATTTATCGTAACAGACGAATTCTTATATACAAATGGTTATACAAAACCAATAACAAATAAATTAGAGGAAATGGGAATATCACATACAACATTTTTCAATGTTCAACCAGACCCAACACTTGCAAGTGCAAAAGAAGGAGCAAAAGCTATGTCAAGCTTTAAACCAGATTGCATAATAGCAATTGGTGGAGGAAGTGCCATGGATGCAGGAAAAATAATGTGGGTATTATATGAACATCCAGAAGTAGATTTTATGGATATGGCAATGAGATTTGTAGACATAAGAAAAAGAGTATACACATTCCCTAAAATGGGTGAAAAAGCATATTTTATAGCAATTCCAACATCAGCTGGAACAGGTTCAGAAGTAACACCTTTTGCCGTTATAACAGATGAAAAAACAGGTGTAAAATATCCACTAGCAGATTATGAATTAATGCCAAAAATGGCAATAGTAGACTGTGATATGATGATGGATGCACCAAAAGGGTTAACATCAGCTTCAGGAATAGATGCTGTAACACATGACCTAGAAGCATATGCTTCAATGATGGCAACAGATTATACAGATGGATTAGCTCTTCGCTCATTAAAAATGATATTTGAATATCTACCAAGAGCATATGAAAATGGCAAAGAAGATATAGAAGCTAGAGAAAAAATGGCAAATGCAGCAACAATGGCAGGTATGGCATTTGCAAACGCATTTTTAGGTGTATGCCACTCAATGGCACACAAACTAGGAGCATTTTTCCATATACCACATGGTGTAGCAAATGCATTATTAATAAATGAAGTACTAAAATTTAATAGTAGTAAAACACCAGTAAAAATGGGAACATTCCCACAATACAGCTATCCACATACACTTGAAAGATATGCAGAAGTAGCAGATTACTTAAATCTAGGTGGAAATACAAACGAAGAAAAACTAGAAAATCTAATAAAAGCAATTGATGCATTAAAAGAAAAAATAGGAATAAAGAAAACAATAAAAGAATATGGCATAGAAGAACAAGAATTCTTAAATAAATTAGATGAAATGAGTAAACAAGCATTTGATGACCAATGCACAGGAGCAAATCCAAGATATCCATTAATAGAAGAAATAAAAGAAATGTATTTAAAAGCATATTATGGAGGTGAAAAATAATGGAAGTTATAGCTGAAAGAAAGACAAAAACAGTTTACAAAGATAATGATAGAACAATAAAACTATTTATTGAAAATTATTCAAAAGCAGATATATTAAATGAAGCACTAAATCAAGCAAGAGTTGAAGAAACAGGAATAAATATGCCAAAACTATTAGAAGTTACAAAAATAGAAAACAGATGGGCATTAATTTCAGAACACATAGAAGGAAAAAATCTGCAAGAGTTAATGGATGAACATCCAGAAAAAAAAGAAGAATATATGAATTTATTTATAGACATTCAATTAAACATACTATCTAAAACATGCCCAATGCTTAACAAACTAAAAGACAAAATGAAAAGGAAAATAGGGGAAACAGATTTATCAGAACCAATAAAATATGATTTAAATGCACGACTAGCTGGTATGCCAAGACATAATAAAATATGCCATGGAGATTTTAACCCAAGCAATATAATAATAAAAGAAGATGGTACAGCATATGTAATAGATTGGGCACACGTAACACAAGGCAATAGCTCAGCAGATGCAGCAAGAACATATCTATTATTTCATCTAGACGGAAAAAAAGAAGAGGCAGAAGAATACTTACAGAAATTTTCAGAAAAATCTGGAATAGAAAAACAATATATACAAAAATGGATACCAATTGTAGCAGCAGCACATTTATCAAAAGCAAGTAAAGAAGAAAGAAAATTCTTAATGAATTGGATAGATGTAGTAGATTACGAATAATATCAAAAAGAGTAAAAAAAGATTAGTATTATCTAATCTTTTTTTTAATATATATTAATAGGTGATTTTATGTATGATTGTCATTATGATTTACTTACATACATCTATATGAATAGAAATAACTTAAAAGAAGTAAAACAACGTTGCAATAAGATATTTAATAACAATATTACAGGTGGAATATTTAATTTATTTTATATGTCAGAAAAAGAAATGTATGAAGAATTAGAAATTAAACCAGAGGAAATAGATATAATACTAAACTTAAAAAAAGTACAAGAGATAATACAAGAAGAGAACATTATTCCTAAAAACATAAAATATATAATAGGAATAGAAGGATTAGACTATTTAAAAAAAATAGAAGATATAGATGAGCTTTATAAATTAGGCGTAAGGTCAGTAAATCCTGTGTGGAATAACCATAATAAATTTGGAACAGGAGTAAGACCAATAAAAAAAACAAATAACAAGAAAGGATTAACCGAGCTAGGATGTAGACTAATAAAAAAACTAATAGAAACAGGTATAGCAATAGACTTATCTCATTGTGATGAAGAAACATTTTGGGAAATAATACAAGAATGTATAAAATATAAAAAACTAAAACCAAAAATATTGGCATCACATTCAAACTGTAAATCAATTTATAATGCTCCACGAAACCTTACAGACAATCAAATAAAGGCAATAGCTGAATTTGGTGGAATAATAGGAATTGTAGAAGTAAAAGCATTTTGTTCGGACTTAGAATATGAACAATCATACATAAAACATATAAATCATGTAAAAAAATTATTAGGAAATGTAGAAAACATAGTACTTGCAACAGATGACATGAGTTATTACAAAATCGAACCCAAATATTATCAAAACGTAAATATATTTAAACAAGAAGAAGTAGAGTATAAAATAACCAAGCTTCTAAAAAATAATAAATTTACTGAAAATGAAATAGAAAAAATCAAGAATAAAAACTATATAAATTTTTGGAAATAACTTATAATGTATTGCAAATTTGTAATTTTATGATATAATAATATAGTTAATTTTAGCAAATGGAAAGGATTGGAATTTAATCATGAAAGTAAAAGTAGAAAATGTTGAAAACAAAGCAAACGAAGTTAAGTTAGAAATTACAGTTGAAGCAGAAAAATTTGATGAAGCAATACAAAATGTATATAAGAAAAATGCAAAATATTTTAGTATACCAGGTTTTAGAAAAGGAAAAGCTCCTTTTAAAATGGTAGAAAAAGCATATGGAATACAAATATTCTATGAAGATGCTTTTAATGAAATAGCAGGAGATGTTTATGGAAAAGCATTAGAAGAAAATAAAATAGAAGCAGTAAGTAAACCAGAAATTGATATAGTTCAAATAGAAAGTGGAAAAGATTTAATATTCACAGCTGTTGTTCAAACAAAACCAGAAGTAACTTTAGGAAAATATAAAGGTATAGAAATTAAAAAAGTAGAGTATAATGTATCTGATGAAGATATTGAGCATGAATTATCACACATTGCTGAGCACAATGCAAGATTAGTAGCAGTAGAGGATAGACCAGTTGAAAATGGTGATACTACAATAATTGATTTTGAAGGATTTGTTGATGGTGTAGCTTTTGAAGGTGGAAAAGCAGAAAACTATGAATTAGAAATAGGAAGTGGAAAGTTCATACCAGGGTTTGAAGAACAAATAGTTGGAATGAATATAGATGATGAAAAAGAAATAAAAGTTACATTCCCAAAAGAATATCCAGCAAAAGATTTAGAAGAAAAAGAAGCAACATTCAAAGTAAAATTACATGAAATAAAGAAAAAAGAATTACCAGAAATAAATGACGAATTTGCAAAAGATGCAAGTGAATTTGATACTTTAGAAGATTGGAAAAAATCTATAAAAGAGAAAAAAGAAAACGAAAACGCTTCAAAAGCAAAATTTGAGATGGAAGATGAAGCTATCGCAGAAGTTTGCAAAAATGCAAGTGTAGATATTCCAAGTGGAATGATAGAAACAGAAATCGACAACATGGAGCAAGACATATCATCAAGATTAAGTTATCAAGGAATGAATTTAGACCAATACTTAAAAATGATAGGCAAAACAAAAAAAGAATTTAGAGATGATTACAAAGAACAAGCAGAAAAACAAGTTAAAACAACATTAGTATTAGAAGCTATAATGAAAGATGCAAAAATAGAAGTTACAGAAGAAGAAATAGAAACAAAGATTAAAGAAATGGCAGAAATGTATGGACAAAAAGAAGAAGATGTGAAAAACAATGTTAACTTAAGAAAATATGTTCAAACAACTCTAGAAACAGAAAAAACAATTCATTATATTGTAGATAATGCTAAAATAAAATAAGCAGAATTTACAAGGGGCTAGCACCTTTGTGTTAGTCCCAATAATTTTACTAGTTTATAAAATTAATAAATAAAAAATAGAAAGGAAGATAATGATTATGGAAAAAAATAGTTTAGTACCTTATGTAATTGAACAAACAAGTAGAGGAGAAAGATCATATGATATATTTTCAAGACTTTTAAAAGACAGAATAATATTTTTAAGTGAAGATGTAAATCATGTAACAGCCAGCCTAGTAGTAGCACAAATGTTATTTTTAGAATCAGAAGATCCAGATAAAGAAATATCATTTTATATAAATAGTCCAGGAGGTTCTATAACAGATGGAATGGCAATAGTAGACACAATGAATTATATAAAATGCCCAGTTTCAACAATATGTGTAGGATTAGCTGCAAGTATGGGTTCTGTATTATTAGCATGTGGAACAAAAGGAAAAAGATTTGCAACACCAAATGCAGAAGTATTAATACATCAACCACTAATTTCAGGAGGATTAGCAGGTCAAACAACAGAAATTAAAATACATGCAGACCATATGGTAAAAACAAGAGAAAAATTAAATAAACTATTAAGTGAAAAAACAGGGCAAACTCTAGAACAAATTGAAAAAGATACAGAAAGAGACCATTATATGACAGCAGAAGAAGCTTTGAAATATGGACTTATAGATGGAATAATGGACTATAGAAAATAAAAATTTAGCCAAATTGGTCTTAAAAAGACCAAAAAAGTTAATAAAGTGAAAGGAAAGATTATATAAATGGCAAATAGAAAAGAAGTAAATGAAATAAGATGCTCTTTTTGTGGTAAAGCACAAGAAATGGTAAGGAAACTAATTGCTGGACCTAAATCAGTATATATTTGTGATGAATGTATCAATGTATGTAACAACATAATAGAAAATGAAGTTTATGATGAAGAATTAGGGTATGAAGATGTAAAAACAGATGAAATACCAACACCACAAGAAATTAAAAATATTTTAGACGAATATGTAATAGGTCAAGATGAAGCTAAAAAAACTCTAGCAGTAGCAGTATATAATCATTATAAAAGAATAAATTGTAAAGAAATCATAGATGATGTAGAAATACAAAAAAGTAATATATTACTTTTAGGACCAACAGGATGTGGAAAAACCCTTTTAGCTCAAACACTAGCAAGAATATTAAATGTACCATTTGCAATAGCAGATGCCACAACTCTTACAGAAGCAGGATATGTTGGAGAAGACGTAGAAAATATACTTTTAAAACTTATTCAAGCAGCTGAATTTGATGTAGAAAAAGCACAAAAAGGAATTATATATATAGATGAAATAGATAAAATAACAAGAAAATCTGAAAATCCATCAATAACAAGAGATGTAAGTGGAGAAGGTGTACAACAAGCCCTATTAAAAATAGTAGAAGGAACAGTTGCATCAGTACCACCACAAGGAGGTAGAAAACACCCACATCAAGAATTTATACAAATAGATACATCAAACATACTATTTATTTGTGGAGGAGCATTCGAAGGACTAGAAAAAATAATAAAAGATAGAACAAATAAAAAAGCACTAGGATTTGGAGCACAAATAGAAAGCAAAAAAGACTTACATGATAGATACAAAATTTTCGAACAACTATTACCACAAGACTTACTAAAATTCGGACTAATTCCAGAATTTGTAGGAAGATTACCAATAATTGCAACACTTCAAGAACTAGATAGAGAAGCCCTAATAGAAATAGTAACAAAACCAAAAAATGCATTAGTAAAACAATATAAAAAATTATTAGAACTAGATGGTGTAGAATTAGAATTTGAGCAAGATGCACTAAATGCAATAGTAGATAAAGCAATAGATAGAAATACAGGTGCAAGAGGTCTACGTGCAATAATAGAAGACATAATGAGAGACATAATGTTCGATGTACCAAGCAACATGAGAATAGAAAAATGTATAATAACAAGAAATACTGTAGAAAAAAAAGCACCACCAAGACTAGAACTATGTAGAGAAGATGAAGTAGATCCTAGAAGAGGAATAATAAAAAAGAGAAAAGTAAAAAAACAAACCAAAAAAATAGAAACAGCATAAAGAGAAAGGGACAAATATGAAAGAAAAAGTAAAAGAATTATTAAACAAAATAAATAGACCAGGAATGCCTGAGCTGTTAGAATTCTTAGAAAAATCTGACTATTATGAAGCACCAGCAAGCACAAGATATCATGGAGCATATAAAAAAGGATTAATAGAACACAGTTATAAAGTATATGAAATACTAAAAGAAAAAATAGATTTCCACAAACTAGAAGTAAGCGAAGAAACGCTTATAATAGTAACATTGCTACATGACTTATGTAAAGTAAACTTCTACAAAACAGAATATAGAAACGCAAAAAATGCAAAAGGAGAATGGGAAAAAGTTCCATATTATACAATAGAAGATACAATACCATATGGGCATGGAGAAAAATCAGTAATGATGATAACAGAATACATAAAACTAACAAACGAAGAAAAATACGCAATACGTTGGCATATGGGATTCTCAGAACCAAAAGAACAATATGGAACACTTGGCCAAGCATTTAAGAAATACCCACTAGCATTATTACTACATGAAGCAGATATGGAAGCAACATATTTCTATAATATATAAGTAAATAAAAACAAACTTTACAATTCAAGCATTTCCTATTTTTTTACTTTCACACCTTTAACATAGAAAGCATATAATATATTAATATGCAATTGCATAAAAAATATAAAAAAGGTGGATGAAAAAATGGAAATGGATTTTGAAGAAAAAAAACCATGCCGTGACATCAAAGTAGATGGATTTATAGAAAAAGGAAAACAATTCGACTTAGAAATTACTCTACCAGAAGATAACAGAAATGTAATATATGGAGTAATAAAAGACTGCTATAAAGAACCAGTAGAAGATGCAGTAGTAAAACTAATAGAAGTATGTTATGACTATGGAAAAGAAGAAAGAAACCCAGTATCACACACATTTACAGACAAAGATGGTGAATTCGTATTTGGACCATTATGTCCAGACAAGAAATATGAAATACAAATATGGGTAGACAGAGTAAAACACTGCAAACAATGTGTTGAATGTAAAAGACATGGAAAATGTTTAAAAGGTGTAAGACTAGAATGTAAAGACTATAAACCAGAACACGAACCAGAATGTAAAGACGAAAAACCAGAATGCAAATAATTTAATCTAAATTTTGGGCGAATTTATTATTCGCCCAAAATTTGTTACTAGATAATGGTTTTTATGTTATTATACAAACCTTATTCAGAAAAAAACTTCGAAGGCATACAGGAAAGCCCCTTTAACAAGGGGGCTGTCGCCTTAGCGACTGGGGGTTCTTTACACTTGTTTTCTCTTTCTTATATTATTAACTATAGCTTCAATATACTCACATGCTTATATAAAATTTTTTCTAATCTGTTCATTTGTAAATCGTATTATTCTTATTTTATATGTTTCTAATACTTCTGTTCGTATTTTATCATATTTCATGCCTTCCTCTGTATAATGTTGACTTCCATCAATTTCTATTCCTATTTTTTTTGATGGACAGTAAAAATCTAAAATGTAATTATCTATTATTTTTTGTCTCATAAATCTTACTTGGGATTTTGCTAGATATTGATACCAAAGTTTGTTTTCTTCTGGTGTTGCTTTGTTTCTTAGTTCTCTAGCCTTTTGAATTAAATTTTTGTTATATGGTAAATAATTTGGTTCTCCTTTCTAAGAACCCCCAGTCGCTAAGGCGACAGCCACCTTGGTGGCAAGGGGCTTTCCTGTATGCCTTCGAAGTTTTTTTCTGAATAAAGTTTGTATAATAACATAGAAACCATTATCTAGTAACCAAAATTTTAACAAAAATCACCTTATCACTTGACAAATTTGAAAAATACTAGTATACTAGTTTAGTAGCTAAAAATTAGAAAAGTATATAGATAAACAACACTACTTTAAGAGGAGGGAAAAACATGGCACAACCAAAAAGAAGATGGTCAAAAGAAAGAACAAGAACAAAAAGAGCAACATGGAAATTAGAAGAACAGAATATAGCAAGATGTAAACATTGTAATGAACCAGTAATGCCACATAGAGTTTGCTCAAACTGTGGATATTATGATGGTAAAGAAGTAATAAAAAAAGATGCTGAATAGGCATTTTTTTTGTACTCAATTTATTGAATAAAGCTATTATATATGATATACTTACAAAAAACATTAAAAGAAGGTAGATAATTTGGAAACTAATGAAAATATAACAGAAAAACTAAAATTTATAGGGCTAAATTTAGAAAACATACCAGACAAATTAAATTTTTTAAAAAATATTAATTTTAGAGTTCAAAAAAACTATAACGAAAAAAATTATAAAGTATATAAATACATAGATGTAAATGAAATAGAAATATTTTTAACTCCAACTAATAGACTAACAGACTATACCGAAAAATACGCAAAAGCCTTACCAATAGGAGCATACTTAAATACAGATACACAAGAGAATATAGAAAGAAATGTAGAATTTCTAAAACTTATTAAAGAGCTTCAAATAGAAGCAATAGAAAACTTAAAAACACAACAAAAAAATCTAAACAAAAACATACCATACAATGTAAAATTTTATAAAGATTATTTATGGCAAATATACTACTCAGAGCTTTCAAAAAAATATTTCATGCTTGTACCAATAAGAGAATCAGAATGTACAGCTTTATTTTATGTATTAAAAACACAGTTAGAAAATAAGCCTGAGCAAAAAATATATGTACCAATATGCTACGCAAATTATAGCAATAAATATCTAGATAACGAATCAATGGACGAATTAGAAAAATATTTATGTTTCTTTACTAAAGAATGGCCATTAATATATGAAGTGTATGATAAAGAAAATAATATGAGTATACAAATAATAGGAAAAGCAGTTATATATGATACAATAAAAAGCGAATATAAAATACTTCTTAGCCAACAAGGGGAAGCAGAAGACTTTTATAAATTATTAAAAGCACTATTTATATTAGAAACACAGTTATCACATTATTATAAATTCGAGATAAAACTCGATAAAAAAGGAAGCTTACATTTCTATTTTGAAAACAATGAAATAGAATATAAAGAACTGGTTTCATTCATAAAAAAAGAATATGTTAAAGGGTTAGAAAAAATAATAAAGGCAAAAGAAGATAAAATCAACATTGAAAAAAATTTAAAAAATCTAAAAAATCATTGTAGAATATTAGATAAAGAATATTTTGAAAAAGAAAAGCAAATATCCACATTTTTAGAATGTAAAAAAACATTTCTAGGAAGAGTTAAATATTTTATAAAATACAAGAAAAAAATTACACCAACTACAAAAGAAAAAACAATAGAAAAAGAAGATGTAGGTAAACTAAAATACTGTGAAAGGATGGAAATAAAAGACAGTTATACAATAGAAGAATTACTCGCATTATATACTAATTTAGATCAAGAAATAAACAACATAAAAGACTTAGAGCTAGATATAGAGGCATTAAATAAAAGAATTGATATATTGCAAACAAAAATAAAAAATGCCAATCAATATATAAAAGAGATAGACGAACACAAAAAAAGTATTTTTGCATTTTGGAGATTCACAAACAAAGATGAAGCAAAACAATTAAATGAATCTACTTTAGAGACTCCAAAAGTTAAAAAGTTAAAAAAGACATTTAACTATGAATTAGACTTTGAAGACCTATCAAAACAATTAGATAAAACCGAAAGAGAACTTTTTACAAAAGACGAAACAGATAATATATTTATAGCAACAACAGACATTATAAACGATATAAATCTAATTATAAACAATAACAAAATACAAGAAGAACATCTACAAAATCTAAAAAAAGAAATGGCAAAAAGCGATAAATTAATAACATTTGATATATTTGGTAGCATATCATCATCAAAAGACAAAATAAAAACCTTGGGAAATATAAAACATAGGGAAAATGAAAAAAATAAATTTGCAATACTAAATTTAAGAGAAGAAACAACTATGCAAGAATACACAAATACACTAAAACAAATATATGAAAGCATTGAAAAAAGTATGGACAAATTTCAAAATAAAATAGAAATACCAATATACAAAACAGGAGATTTAGAAGATGGTTTAAATGTATTTTACATAAATCCTGAAAATGCATTAAAACATGCAACAAACAAAGAAACTAACTTATATAAGATAATACTAAAAGAAAATACAAATTGTTTAGCATTTACAAACATAATTTATTATAATAATACAAATCGAACCTTACCATTGGGTATGCATGTAACAGATGGAATACTTTTAAATACTAAAAAATTAAATTTAGAGTTAAAAGAAAAAAATGAAAATTACATTATAAAAGCAGAAGATGATTCAGTAAAACCAGAAACTTTAAAAATAAACATATTAGAATATAAAATATGCTAGGAAGAACAAAACGCCTAGCATATTTTCTTGTTATAGATAATATATATTAAAGAAGACGAGTTTATAATGAAAGGGTTGGTTTACAAATGAATGTTGCAGTAATAAACTTGAAAGATATATTAAAATATTTCTTAAAAACACTAGTTGCAATATTCATAATCTTTGTTGCAACACGTTATATGTCAAACTCAGGTAAAAATTTAAAAGAAATAATATCAAATAAAACAAGTGACAAATTTCTTAAAACGTGTTTACAAGTAAGTATACCTACATTAAAAAGCCTTGAAAATAGCCAGGAATATCAAATAAAAATAACAAATCTTATGAACATGGAATTAGCTATGCTTAATCCACAAATAGAAGAAGTAAATCAAAACAATACGGGAAACATAGAAGAACCGCAAACAGAAGAAACAGAAGAAACACCAGAAACCACAACATCGCCACAAGTAGAGATTCCAAAAGTAGCACAAACAGAAGAAGTAACAGAAAGAAACTTTGTTGCAGGTTCAAATACATATTATGGAACAACCAAAATAGATAATGAAAGTAGCTATACACTAACAGAAGAAATGCTTGTTCCAGATGTGGAAATAACTAACAAAAAAGATGTATTAATATTCCATACTCATACATGCGAAAGTTACACACCATGTGAAACATATAATTATACCATGACAGGAAACTATAGAACAACAGATGCAAATTATAATGTAATAAGGGTAGGAGCAGAACTTGCAACACACTTAACCCAAAAGGGATTTAATGTAGTGCATGATGGCACATATCATGACTTTCCATCATATTCTGGTTCATATTCTAGGTCATTAGAAACAGCAACTAACCTGTTAGAAGGGAAAAATACGGAAGTAGTAATTGATATACATCGTGATGCTATAGGAAATGGAGATACATATGGGCCAACTGTAATGGTAAATGGACAAAGGGTTGCACAATTAATGTTTGTAATAGGTACAGATGGAGGAGGTTCAGAACATCCGAATTGGACACAAAACCTAAAAATAGCAATAAAAATTCAAGAAAAGGCAAATGAAATGTATCCGGGACTATTCAGACCCATGATAGTAAGAAACTCAAGATATAATCAGCATGTAGCAAAAGGAGCATGTATAATAGAGGTAGGAGCAACAGCAAACACATTAGGAGAATGCTTGCTTAGTATGCAATGTCTAGCAAACGTATTGGAAGAAGTATGTAAATAAGTTGATAAAAATACTAACATATGGTATTATAGAAAAATAGAAAGAGGATAAAATGAAAATTCAAGAGATATTAAATGAAGCAATATTTAGATTAAAAGAAAATAAAATAGAAGAACCAATTAATAAAGCTAAGCGATTATTAGCATTTACATTAAATGTTACAAAAGAATATTTATTAATTAATTATCAAGAAGAAATACCAAAAGAAAAAGTAAAAACATATAATGAAAACATAGAAAAACTAATATCTGGAGAACCCATACAATATATAATAGGCAAACAAGAATTTATGGGAATTGAATTTATAGTAAATAAAAATGTTTTAATTCCACAGCCAGATACAGAAATATTAGTTGAAAAATCAATAGAAATAGCAAAAACATATGAAAAACCTAAGATATTAGATTTATGTACAGGAAGTGGAGCAATAGCAGTATCTATGGGGAAAATATTTCCTCAAGCAATAATATATGCATCAGATATAAGCAAGGAAGCTCTTCTGATAGCAAAAACAAATGACAAGTCCAATAAAATAAAGTTCATTCAATCTGATATGTTTGAAAATATAGAAGAGAAATTCGATATTATAGTTTCAAATCCACCATACATAAAAACAGAAGAAATAAAAAAATTAAGCAAAGAAGTACAGAATGAACCGAATATAGCATTAGACGGAGGAAAAGATGGTTTGCAATTTTATAAGGAAATAATAGAACAAGCATATAATTACTTAAACAAAAATGGATATATATGTTTAGAAATAGGAGAAGACCAAAAAGAAGGAGTAACAAAATTAATAGAGAACAATAGACATTATAAAGATATAAAAACGTATAAGGACTTAAATAAAAATGATAGAGTAATAATTTGTTACTATTCAGAGTTAGTACCCTAAAGTCCGCCCAATCTCGTCGGAGTTTAATATTTATTTTTTATCGAACCCACGTTTGAGACGCCTACGAAGCTTTTCGGGGGTCTTCGATAAAAAATAAATATTAAACTCCTGCGTTGGGCTACAAAGTGCTATTATTTAGTCTGAATGGTAACAATAATTTTCAAAAAAAAACCTTAAATACTTGATTTTTCCATAAAATTGTGGTATAGTTAAATAGCAATTAAATAGAAGACTAAAAGAGTGGGGAAACCCACTCTTAAGTTTTGAGTATAAGGAGAATGTAAATTGGCTAAGGTTGAAGAAAAGGTTGAAAGCTTGATTCAAAATAAGATACAGGAATTAGGATATGTTTTATATGATGTAGAATACGTAAAAGAAGGGAAAGATTATTTTTTACGTATATATATTGATAATGAAAAAGGTATAACTCTGGATGATTGCGAAAATGTAAGTAATAATATTACAGAACTTTTAGATAATGCAGACTATATTGATAAGCAATATTTCTTAGAGGTATCATCTCCTGGGGTAGAGCGTGTTTTGAAAAAAGATAAACATTTACAAAATAATATAGGTGCGAATGTACAAGTGAAATTATTTAAACAATTGAATGGAAAAAAACAATATGAAGGTATTTTGAAGGATTTTGATGAAAATACAATAGAAATTGAAACAACTGTGCAAAATTTAAAAATAGAAAGACAGAATATTGCACAAATAAGAACAATATTTGATTGGAAATAAGGGAGGAATTTAGAAAGATGAAAAGTAATGAAAATAAAGAATTAATAATGGCAATCGAAGAATTAGAAAAAGAAAGAGGAATAAATAAAGAATATTTATTAGAATCACTAGAAGTAGCACTTGCATCAGCATACAAAAAAAATTTTGATTCTGCTGAAAACGTAAAAATAGAAATGGATAGTGTAACAGGAGAAATTCATATTTATGCACAAAAACAAGTAGTAGAAAAGGTGGAAAATGATAAACTTCAAATATCTTTAGCAGATGCAAGACAAATTGAAAAGAAAGCAGAAATAGGAGATATTATAAATATTGAAACAAAACCAAAAGATTTTGGAAGAATTGCTGCGCAAGCTGCTAAGCAACATATAGTTCAAAAAGTAAGAGAAGCAGAAAGAAATATGATATTTAATGAATATAATGATAGAAAAGGAGAAATTGTAACAGGTATTATACAAAAAGCAGATAAAGGAACAGTTATTTTAGATCTAGGAAAATTGGAAGGAATAATGCCTTTAAAAGAACAAATACCAACAGAAACCTACAGAGTAAATGATAAAATTAAAGCATATGTTTTGAGCGTAGAAAAAGGAGTAAAAGGAGTTCCACAAGTACTAGTTACAAGAAGTCATCCAGATGTTATAAAAAAACTATTTGAATTAGAAATACCAGAAATATATGAAGGACTAATAGAAGTAAAAGCAGTATCAAGAGACCCAGGAAATAGAAGTAAAGTAGCAGTATATTCAAAAAATCCAGATATTGATCCTGTTGGTTCTTGTGTAGGTCCAAAAGGAATAAGAATTCAAAATATAATAAATGAAATGAATGGAGAAAAAATAGATGTTATAGAATGGAATGAAGATCCAGCAACATTTATATGTTCAGCATTATTACCAGCACATGTAATGGCAATAGATATAAAAGAAGATGAAAAATTTGCACAAGTCATAGTTCCAGATGAAGAATTATCTTTAGCAATTGGTAAAGGAGGACAAAATGCACGTTTAGCAGTTAAGCTTACAAACTGGAAAATTGACATAAAAAGTGAAACACAATATAGAGAACTAATGGCATATGAAGAAAACAAAAAAGAGCAAGAAACAAAAACAGAAGAAGGAAATGATGAATAATGACAAAAGCCTTTCAAAGGAAGTGCATGGCATGTAATGCTAAAAAGAATAAATATAGTCTAATTAGAATAGTAAGAATTAAAAATGGCGAAATTCTTATTGATAAAACAGGAAAGCTAGATGGACGAGGAGCATATATATGTAATGATATAAAATGTTTAGAAAAAGTAATTAAAACAAATAGAATTGGAAGAATTCTAAAAAGCAATATAGATAAAAAAATTTATGAAGATATAAGGGGTGTAATTATTGATAACGAGGAACACAATCAAAATAACAAGTAAAAATTATTTAGGAGGTGATATTAATGGGTAATAAAACAAAAATTCATGAAATAGCAAAAAAAATGGGATTATCAAGCAAAGAGGTATTAGAAAAAGCACATGCTTTAGGTATAGAGGTATCATCACACTTAAGTGGTGTTGACGAACAAGATGCAAAAAAAATAGAAGAAAGTTTAAAAACGGCTACTAACAATACTGAAGAAAATCCAAAAAAGCAAAAAGAGAAAAAACCTAAAAAAGAAGTAAAAGAAGAACCAGTAATAATTAGAAGACAAGTAATTTTAGAAGAAGATGAAGAGAAAAATAAAAAAATAAAAAAACAAGAAAATGCTAGAAATCAAGATGTTGGAGTTGTAGAACGTGATAGAAATAAAGACTATAATATTGTATACAGAAATAAACAAACAAAGCCTCTTACTGTAAGTGAATTATTTGGAAAAAAAGAAGAAGTTGTAGAAGTAAAGCCGGTAGAACAAAAAGAAGTAGAAGAAAGCAAAGTAGAGCCAAAGCTTGAGCAAAATAAATTGAATAAAAATGACCAAAATAAAAATTATAATAAAGAAAATCAGAATAGAAATTATAATAATAGAGAAAATAAAAATTATAATAACAATAACTATAATAATAACAATTATAATAATCAAAGAAAGTCATTTAATAATCAAGATAACAGAAATTACAATAAAAATAATAACTCAAATAACAATGCACACAATGGATTTAGACAAGATAGGGAGAATAATAGAAAATTTAATAATAAAAACAATAATTTTAACAAAGATAGACAAGGAAACCATAACAATAGACCATATAACAATAGAAACAATAACAATTACAACAGACCAAATAGATCATTAGATGAAAGAGGAATAGAGAAAAATATTAAAAACATAATGTCTGCTGATATTGGAGAAAAAGAGAATGTAAGAGAATATTCAAATAAAGCAATAGATAAACAGAAAAACAATAACAAATATGATGAAAACAGAAGTAATAAGAAAAATAAAGGAAGAAGAAATAATTATGAAGAAATAAGCCATCATAAACTAAAAGACCTAAAACAAGAAAGAGGACTTTCAGGAATGTTTGATGAAGGTACTATGCTAGATTACTATGACTTAACAACAGCAAGAGGAAAGAAAAGTAAGAAGAAAAACAATAATCAAGAAGAAAGAAATAAACAAAAAATATTCCAATTAACTGAAATAACAATACCAGAAACAATTACAGTAAAAGACCTAAGTACAGAATTAAAGAAAACAAGTAGTGAGATAATAAAAAAACTATTTGGATATGGAATAATGGCAACAATCAATAACGAAATAGATTTTGATACAGCATTCTTAATAGCACAAGAATTTGGAATAACTGCAAATAAAAAAGAAGTTGTAACAGATGAAGATATATTATTTGATGATAGTGAGGATAATCCAGAAGATTTAAAACCAAGACCACCAGTAATAGTAGTAATGGGTCATGTAGACCATGGAAAAACATCATTATTAGATGCTGTAAGGTCTACAAATGTAATCGAAGGAGAAGCAGGAGGAATTACACAACATATAGGTGCATACAAAGTAAAAGTAAATGATAGAGAAATAACATTTTTAGATACACCAGGACACGAAGCATTTACATCAATGCGTGCAAGAGGTGCACAAATAACAGATATAGCAATACTAGTAGTAGCTGCAAATGATGGAGTAATGCCTCAAACAATAGAAGCAATAAATCATGCAAAAGCTGCTGGAATACCAATCATTGTAGCAATTAATAAAATAGATGTTGAAGGTGCAAATATAGATAGAGTAAAACAAGAACTAATGGAATATGAATTAGTACCAGAAGAATGGGGAGGAGACACAATATTTGTTCCAATTTCAGCAAAGAAAAAACAAAATATAGAAACACTATTAGAAATGGTATTACTAGTAGCAGATATGAAAGAACTTAAAGCAAACCCTAAAAAACAGGCAAAAGGTGTTGTAATAGAAGCAAAACTAGATAAAACAAAAGGTGCAGTTGCAACAATGCTTGTACAACGTGGTACACTAGACGTAGGAGACACAATCTTAGTAGGTTCTACAATAGGTAGAATAAGAACAATGACAGATGAAAAAGGTAAAAAACTAAAAAAAGCAGGACCATCAACACCAGTTGAAATAACAGGATTTACAGAAGTACCAGAAGCAGGAGAAACATTCTATGAAGTAAAAGATGAAAAAACTGCAAAACACTTAATGGAAAAGAGAAAACGTCAAGCAAGGGATAAAGCTTTAAATGCTACAAATAGAGTAACATTAGATGATTTATTTAATCAAATTTCAAAAGGTAACTTAAAACAATTAAATATTATAGTAAAGGCAGATGTACAAGGCTCTGTAGAAGCAGTAAAACAGTCATTAGAAAAACTATCTAATGACCAAGTTAAAGTAAAAGTAATACATGCAAATGTTGGAGCAGTAACAGAAACAGATGTTACACTTGCAAAGGTTTCAAACGCTATAATAATAGCATTTAATGTAAGACCAGAACCACTTGCAAAAGATATGGCAGAAAAAGATAATGTAGAAATAAAAATATACTCTGTAATTTACAATGCAATAGAAGACGTAGAAGCAGCAATGAAAGGAATGCTAGACCCAGTATATAAAGAAGTTATTATAGGAAATGCAGAAGTAAGACAAATATTTAAAATATCAAATGTAGGAACAATTGCAGGATGCTATGTAACAACAGGAAAAGTAGCAAGAAACGCTGGAGTAAGAGTATTAAGAAATAATGTTGTAATACATGAAGGAAAATTAATCTCATTAAAAAGAATGAAGGATGATGCAAAAGAAGTAGCAGCAGGGTATGAATGTGGTGTGCAACTTGAAAACTTTAATGACATACAAGAAGGAGATATTATTGAGGCTTTTGTTATGGAGCAAATTAAGGAAAATTAATAAATAATAAAAAAGTGAATAATTTTTTGTGAGGTGAACTATGCAAAGGAATACAAATTCAAATAGAATGGGTAGAGTAAATGAGGAATTAAAAAGAGAATTGAGTAATATAATTAATTATGAAGTTAAGAATTCTAATGTTACGGGTATGATTAGTGTTACTAAAGTAAAAACATCACCAGATTTAAAGTATGCTAGGGTTAGTGTAAGTATATTAAACTCAAAAAATATAAAGCAAACTTTGGCTGGATTAAAGGCTGCTTCAGGGTTTATTAGAAGTAGAATAGCCGAGAAGATGAATTTAAGGGTAACACCAGAATTTGTATTCGAATTAGATGATAGCTTAGTATATGGTGAAAAAATTGATACAATATTAGAAAAAATAATGAAGGATATAAAACCTTAAGTTAAAGTCTAACTTTACTTAGAAATTCTAAAGAAGAGCCATATTATGGCAGAAAAGAGAGGGAATAATGACATTAGATAATATTAAAGAAGAAATATGTAGTGCTAAAAATATAGTTATATTAACACATGATGTTCCAGATGGAGATGCTATAGGTAGTAGTTTAGCAATGTATATAGGGCTAAAACAATTAGGAAAAGATGTAGATGTAGTTATACCAAAATATTCAAAGACTTATAAGTTTTTACCTTTTACTGATGAAATTAAAGAAAAAGGTAGAGTAGAAAACTATGATTTAGCTATAGCATTAGATTGTGGTGATATAAAAAGATTAAATGGATTTGCAAGCTATTTTGAGTACGCAAATTGCAAAATATCAATAGATCATCATGAAGCAAATACAATGTTTGCAGACTATAATTTTGTAGATCCTACTGCACCAGCGTGTAGTCAAATATTAATTACAGTATTAAAAGCATTAAAAATTGAAATTACAAAAGATATAGGAACATGTTTACTTACAGGAGTAATTACAGATACAGGAGGATTCAAATATAAAAGTGTAAAGCCAGAAACATTTGAATTTGCTGCAGAACTTTTGTCAAAAGGAGTAAATGTATCAGATATATATAGAAAAGTTTTACAATCAATTCCAGTAGAAAAATTTGAATTAAGAAAAATAGCAATAAATAGAATAGAATTACTAGAAGATGGGAAAATATCATTTACATATATAACAAAAAAAGATGAAGAGCAAACAAAATGTGATGACCATGATGGAATTGTAGAAATAGGTAGAGATATAGAAGGAGTAGAGGTGTCTATATTCTTACGAGAAGTAGAAGAAGATACTTATAAAATATCATTAAGGTCAAATGATTATGTAAATGTATCAGATATATGTTTATTATTCAATGGAGGAGGACATATGAGAGCAGCAGGGGGAACAATTAATGGTACCTTTGATAAAGTAAAAGAAAGAATAGTTTCAGAATGTAAAAAACATATTGATACTATTTCTAACGAATAAAAAAATTAAAGAGCATTGAGAGAAATATATTACTCCTTTGCTCTTAATCTATAAAGGAAGATAGTATGAATGGAATTTTAATAATAGATAAACCAAAAGGTTATACATCACATGATGTAATAAATATTTTAAGAAAAGAACTAAATACGAAAAAAATAGGACATACAGGCACGCTAGACCCAAATGCAACTGGTGTTCTTCCAATTTTAGTAGGACAAGCTACCAAAATTTCTAAATATCTTATAGAACATGATAAAACATATATTGCAGAACTTAAATTAGGAGAAAAAAGTTTAACTGGTGATACAGAAGGAGAAATTATACAAAAGAAAGTTGTACCCAATCTAACAAATAAAACAGTTGAAAATGTACTAAAATCATTTATTGGAAAGCAAAAACAAATACCACCAATATATTCTGCTGTAAAAATAAATGGCAAAAAGGCATATGAGTATGCAAGGAAAAATCAAAATATAGAATTAGAACCAAGAGAAATTGAAATTAAGAAAATAGAGTTAATATCTTTCGAAAATGATATAGTAACATACAAGGTAACTTGTACAAAAGGAACATATATAAGAGCATTATGTCAAGATATAGCTGAAAAATTAGGAACAGTAGGCCTAATGCAAAACTTATGTAGAACACAAGTAGATAATTTTAACATAGAAAATGCTGTTACATTAGAAGAAATAAGGCAAAAAGGTTTAGGGGCAATAGAAGGAAAGATAATATCAATAGAAAATGTATTTTGCAAAAACAAACGAATAACTTTAAAAACAAGAGAAACTCAAGCTTTCTTAAATGGAGTACAGTTATTAAATCAAAATGAAGATGGTGTATATAGAATATATGATGAAACGCAATTTTTAGGGCTAGGAACAATAAAAAATAATTTATTAAAAAGAGACGTCATAGTTATTGACAATCATACAAATAATGTATAGAATAAAGATAAATAATTAATAAGGAGGAACAAAAGATGTTTGGTTACTTTATTACAACACTTGCAGCAATTTTTTGGGTTTTTAGAGTAATAGTTGCACTAATGTATACAGCAGAAGCAGAATTTCCTATTGTACCAATTAATATGACATTTGAGATAATAATGTTATTTGTAACTTTTGTATGCATAATACTTGTGGCAAAAAGAAAAATGATTGGAGCTGTAGTATATTTAATTGCACAATGTGCATATTTTGGAGTAGATGCGTATAAATCTATAGAAACTATTATAGAAGGACAACCTCAAACAGCAAATTATATAACTTTATTTATATCAATCATAGCTGTAATAATACCAGTACTTGCAATAATGAATATTGGTTTGAGTAGTGGAAAGAAAAGTAGCATGCGAAATAGAAAGACAGATTGGTTCTATGGAACAACTGACTATGATAGGAAATTTGATGATAGAGCAGATAAAAATCAATATAAATTTTAATGCTTACAAAGTTTTATCTATTGCAAAGTGTTTATAATCCGTAAAATTGAAAAATTTTTTTAGTTTTACAACAACATTACAATTTTATTACATTTTTATTACATTTATATTACATTTTAGCATTTTATATTGTTATAAAGAAATACTATTGTTATAATTTGTGTATAATAAAATACGAAGGAGGATTGTTATGTTAAAATCAAATGTAACATGGAGCACACACAAAGATAGTTATACACAAGGAAAAGAAGCTGCAGAAAAAGCAGTTGTAGATTTAATGCAAACAAAAGTTGCATTCTTATATACATCAGTAGATTGTGATGTATGCAAAGTATTAGAAGGAGCAAAATCTGAATTAGGAACAGCACCAATTATAGGATGTACATCTAGTGCAGGAATAATTGTACCAGATGGATTTATTTCATCTGAAAATGGATTCACAGGAATATTAGCATTAGGTGATCCAGACATGGAAGTAGGAGTAGCAAGTTCTGAAAGAGGAAAAGACCCAAGAGAAACAGGAAGAAAAGTTGCAATGGAAGCTATGGCAAAAGTAGGAAGAACAGATGCACCTTCATATTTTTATATGGTAGCTTCACCTGCAGAAGAAGAATTTTATATTAAAGGAATTGAAGATGTTATTGGAAGAGTACCTGTATTTGGTGGAAGTGCAGCAGATAATACAGTTGAGGGAAAATGGAGCATTTATACAAATGATAAAATCTTTTCAGATGGTGTAGCAGTAGCATTTTTCTATACTGACAAAGAAATGAAAAATGTATATACAGGAGAATATCATGAAACAACAAATTCTGGAGTAATTACAAAAATAAAAGGAAATAGAACATTAGTTGAAATTGATGGAGTACCTGCTATAGAAAAATATGCTGCTTGGACAGGCAAAAAAATGGAAGATTTAGAAGGAAATAATTTATTAGTTTCAACAATAACAGAACCACTAGGTGTAAAAGATAGACTAGGGGATTTAGTAGCAATTCGTCACCCAATGTTTGGAAACAAGGATGGCTCTATGAATATAGGAGCTAACTTAGCAGTAAACACAGCAGTTATTCAAATGGAAGCAACTGTTGATGAACTAATATCTTCAACAGGAAAAACAATGAAAGAATTAAACCAAGAAATGAATGGAGATATTGGAGCATATTTATTAGTTCATTGCGGAGGAAGAAGATTAGGAATTGGCGATAGAATTGACGAAGTATCAAAATTATTAAAGAAACAATCAAATGGAGTTCCTTTTATCGCAATATTTACATTTGGTGAATATGGTGTAAAAGACCATGGAGCTAATACAACAGGAGGTTTAATGCTATCATTTACAGCATTCGGTAAATGAAGAGCAGGGAAAAAACCACAACCCAATAAAAATTGTGAATATGAAACTAATAATATAAAGGAGGAATCTAGTGTGAAAAATTTAATAGGATATGAATGGAAAGATGCTTCAAATGGTGCTACAATAGAAGTTATAAATCCTGCTACACAAGAATTAATTGATACTGTACCTAATGTGACAGAAAGTGATGTAGATGAAGCAGTTAAAGCAGCTATAGTAGAACAAAAAAAATGGGAAAAAAGATCTATATATGAAAGAGCAGATATATTATATAAATTTGTAGATCTAATAGAAGAAAATAAAGAAAGACTAGCTACTCTTTTATCAAACGAAACTGGAAAGCCAATTAAAGAAGCTAGAGCAGAATTAGCAAATGTTAGAATTGGCACAAGAGGATTTATTGAAAGAGCAAAACATTTATATGGTGAAAGTATTCCAGCCGGAACAGAAGCAGGGCAAGAAACTACAATGCAAATTACTAAAAGATATCCAATAGGTGTAATTGCGGCAATCATACCATTTAATTTCCCAAGTGACCTATTTTGTCAAAAAGTACCACCAGCACTAATGATGGGAAACAGTATTATTGTAAAGCCATCAAATTACAATCCATTAACATTAATTGAATATGTAAAATTAATGATTGAAGCTGGTGTGCCTGCAGGGTGTATACAAGTTTTAACAGGAGATGGACCAACAGCAGGACAAGCATTAGCAAGACATCCAGGAGTTCATTTAGTATCTCTAACAGGAGGTACAGCAGCTGGAATTCAAACAATGGGAACAGCTTCACAAAATTTAACACATGTTATGCTAGAATTAGGAGGAAATGATGCACTTATATTCCTAGAAGATGGAGATATGGATTTAGCAGTAAAAGAAACAATTTGGGGAAGATTATATAATGGTGG
>CALXWL010000008.1 GCA_944392385.1 uncultured Clostridia bacterium
CTTTTATTGTACTATATATAATTTTTCATTTCAAGTATTTTCTTACTTTTTTCACATAGAAATTCTTACCATTAGTAAACAATTTACATTAAATAGCACACACTAGCCCAAAGGAGGGATGATAAATTTATTTTTTCAGGAAAAGTTGAGCGAGTCACCTACCACTAGGGAAATGACCCAGTGACCCTATCTGGTGACCCGCGCGATTTGACTTTTCCTGAAAAAATAAATTTATCATCCCTCCTTTGGGCGGACTGCACGCTTCTACCCTCCAAAAAAGCAACCTCATTCAAACAACTCAAACCCCATATGCTTTTGTAATTCTACATCTATTGTTTTTCTTACATATAAATTATTTGCACTACAATATTTTCTAACTGCTTCTTCTGTTGCAGCTCCAAATTTTCCGTTAGGAATTCCATAAAAAAACCCTAAATCTTTCAATCTTTTTTGTATTTCTAGCACATCTGAACCATACATTCCAGACTTTAAATTTCTAAATCCTTTTCCAAAAGCTCCATATGGGCCATCAACAATTGTTACTTTAGTTCCTATAGGAATAATTTTATAAAGCTCTGCAACTTCGCTATTTTCCATTCTTATACACCCATGCGAGCTTGCCCAGCCTAGTGAACCTGGTTCTAGTGTTCCATGTATTCCAAATTGTCCCCATGGAACATTAAACCCCATCCAGCTACCTCCAAACCCTTCTCCCCACTTAGCTTTTGATATTATTGTCCATGTTCCTATTGGAGAAGGTGTTGACCATTTTCCTCCTGAGCATTTATATGTCTTTACTAATTTGCCATCTTCAAATAAATATAATTTTGATTCTTCTACATCTACTAAAATTTCATATTTTTGTGTTGTAGTACTTGTTGGTATAGAAATATTTGATTTGAATTCATGTTTTCCAATTATTATAGACAACAGTACCACAATTAATAGTATTATTGCACTTATTGTTAATTTACTTTTTTTAATAACTATCATAATATTAATTTTATTCTACATTTGTAGTTTAAGAACAAAATATATTACTTCTGAATTTCATATTTTACCAAAGATATATAATAACTTTTATCATTTTCCCAAAAAATCCAAAACAAATACGTCCACATTGGGACGTATTTTCCTTATATATATTTTTCTCTTTTCTTATACGTTGTATGTAATAATTCATGTGCTTTGTGACTTCCTGGTTTTCCTAAAAACTCTTCATAAAGTTTTTTTATTGTTGGGTTTTCATGTGATTTTCTATATTTACTATTCTTATCTATATTGTATAATGCTTTTGCTCTTTCTGCCCTTACATCTACTTCGTTTCTCTTTTTTGAAGTTACAATTGGTTGCCCTCCACCCATTATACATCCACCAGGACATGCCATTATTTCTACAAATTGATAATCTGTTTCTCCACTCTTTATTTCTTCTAATATTTCTCTTGCATTGCTAAGTCCATGTGCTACTGCAACTTTTACCTCTTTATCTCCTATTTTTATTGTAGCTTTTTTTATTCTCTTTTTGCCTCTTACCTCTTCAAAATCTAATTGTTTTAGTTCCTCTCCTGTTAAGCTCTCATATGCTGTTCTTAAAGCCGCTTCCATAACTCCACCTGTTGTTCCAAATATTGCCCCTGCTCCTGTTGCTTCTCCCATTGGATCATCAAACTCTGAATCTTCTAGTGTTGTAAAATGTATATTTGCTTGTTTTATCATTCTTGCAAGTTCACGTGTTGTTATAACACTGTCAACATTTTGTAAAGAATCATTTATCATTTCTGGTCTTATTTTTTCAAATTTTTTAGCAGTACATGGCATTACTGATACTACATACATTTTGCTTGGGTCTATTCCTGCTTTTTTTGCATAATATGATTTCAATATGCTTCCGAAACATTTGATGTGGTGATTTACAACTTGATAAGTGGTCTAATAATTCTGGGTAATTCATTTCTATAAATCTTATCCACCCTGGGCTACAAGATGTTATCATTGGCAAAGTTCCACCTTTTGTTAATCTTTCTATTAATTCATTTGCCTCTTCTACTATTGTTAAGTCTGCTCCTGTGTTTGTATCAAATACTTTGTCGAATCCTAATCTTTTTAATGCTGTTACCATTTTCCCTGCTACATTTGTGCCTATTGGATAGCCAAATTCCTCTCCTAGTGCTGCTCTTACTGCTGGTGCAGTTTGCACTACAACAAATGTATCTTTGTCTCTTAATTTTCTCCAAACGTTTCCGAGTTTCATCTTTTTCATAGATTGCACCTACTGGGCATGCGTTAATGCATTGTCCGCAAAATGTACAGTTTACATTATTTAAACTTTCATCATTTTCTGTTGCAATTCTTGATTTGAATCCTCTTCCTGCTAAATCTATTGCACCTATTTTTTGTACATTTTTACACGCTGCTACACATCTTTTACACATTATGCATTTACTATTATCTCTAACAATTGATGGAGATAAATCATCTATTTTTGGTTCTACTTTTTCTCCTTCATATTCTACATGTGTTACTCCAAATTTTTCTGCAAGTGTTTGTAATTCACAATTTCCGTTTCTTACACATGTTAGACAATCTCTATTATGTGTTGATAATATTAAGTCTAACATAACTCTTCTTGCATCATTTAATTCTGTAGTATCGGTTCTTACTTTCATTCCTTCTTCTACTTGTGTTATACAAGATGGAACAAACCCTCTTCTTCCTTCTACATCTACTATGCACATTTTGCAATCCCCTGCTGCGTTTATTTCTTTTAAGAAGCATAATGTTGGAATATCTATACTTGCTTGTCTTGCTGCTTGTAATACGGATGTTCCTTTTTCAACTTCTACTTCTTTACCATCTATAGTTAATTTTACTTTTTCAGACTGTTTTAAGTTATCTGACATATATTTCAACTCCTTCTTTTATGATATTTTTTCTTCTTGCTTGCTTTTGTTAGATTGCTTTAAAATTACATTTGCTAGCACACAAACCACATTTTATACATTTGTTTTGATCTATTTTATATCCTTCTTCTCTATTTCCTGTAATTGCTCCTACTGGGCAGTTTCTTGCACATAATCCGCATCTTTTACATTTTTCTTGGTTTATTTGCATGTGTTTTAAAGCCTTACATTCGTTTACTGCACATTTTTTATCTTCTATGTGTTCTATGTATTCATTTTTGTAATATTTAATTGTACTTAATACTGGGTTTGGAGCTGTTTGGCCGAAGTCCACATATAGATGTTTTTTTGACTGTTTGTGCTAGTTTTTCTAGTTTTTCTAAATCTTCTTTGGTTCCTTTTCCTTCTGTTATTTTTTCTAGTATTTCTAACATTCTTTTTGTTCCTATTCTACATGGTGTGCATTTTCCGCAACTTTCATCTACTGTAAATCCTAGATAGAATTTTGCTAGATTTACCATGCATTTTGAGTCATCCATTACAATTAATCCACCAGAACCCATCATTGAACCAATTTGACTTAAAGATTCAAAGTCTATTGGTGTATCTAAATTTTGTTCTGGTATACATCCGCCTGATGGTCCTCCTGTTTGTGCTGCTTTGAATTTTCTACCATTTGGAATACCTCCACCTATATCAAATACTATTTCTCTTAGTGTTGTTCCCATTGGTACTTCTACTAATCCAACATTTACTACATTTCCTCCTAATGCGAATACTTTTGTTCCTTTTGAGTTTTCTGTTCCTATTTCTGAATACCATTTTGAGCCATTTAAAATTATTTTTGGAACATTTGCAAATGTTTCAACATTGTTTATAAGTGTTGGTTTCATCCATAGTCCTGCATTTGCTGGAAATGGTGGTTTTAATCTTGGGTGTCCACTTTTTCCTTCAATTGATGCTAGTAATGCTGTTTCTTCTCCACATACAAATGCTCCTGCTCCTAACCTTACTTCTACATCGAACTCGAAGTCTGTTCCAAATATGTTTTTGCCTAATATTCCATATTCTTTTGCTTGGTCTATGGCTATTTGAAATCTTTGTACAGCTATTGGATATTCTGCTCTTACATATATATATCCTTTATTTGCACCTATACTGTATCCTGCAATCATCATTGCTTCTAAAACTGAGTGTGGGTCTCCTTCTAGGATACTTCTATCCATAAATGCTCCTGGGTCTCCTTCATCTGCATTACATACAACGTATTTTTGAGTGCCTTTTGCAATTCTTGTAAATTCCCACTTTTTGCCTGTTGGAAATCCTGCTCCACCTCTACCACGAAGGCCTGAGTCTGTAATTTTTTTTATTACTTCTTCTGGTTTCATTTCAAATAATACTTTTTCTAATGCTTTATATCCGTCAAAAGCGATATATTCATCAATATTTTCTGGGTCTATTACTCCACAATTTTTTAAGGCAATTCTTTTTTGTTTTTTATAGAAGTTTAGTTCATCTAATCTTTTTACTATTTCGTTGTTAGTTTCTCTACATAATAGTCGTTCTACAATTTGACCACCTATTATATGTGTGTTAATAATTTCTTCACAGTCTTCTGGTGTGCAATGTGCATAAAATACATCTTCTGGTCTTATTATAACTATTGGACCTTTACTGCATAGTCCAAAACATCCTGTTTGGATGACTCTTACATTTTCTATATTTTTTTCTTTTAATATTTTTCTAAATGTCTCTATTATTTCAGGTGATTTTGAAGATGTACAGCCTGTTCCATGGCATACTAGTATATGTTTTTCTCTAGTACTTGCTTTTAGATTTACTCTTAGGTCTAGTTCTTTTCGTTTTTCTTTTCTAATTTTATGTATTTCTTCTAATGATTTCATTGTTATCCTCCTTATTTTTTAGTAGGTTTTAGGTTAAGCCAAATGTTGTTTGAATTTATTTTTTTATTTATTCTTTTGTTTTATATTCTTCTATAACTTTTTCTAATAATTCTGGAGTTGCTTTTCCATATACTTCACCATTTATTGTAAATACTGGAGCTAGTCCGCATGCTCCTATACATCTTGTGGATTCTATTGAGAATTTTCCATCTGGTGTAGTTTGACCAACATCAATCCCTAATTTTTCTTTTAGTTTATCTAATATTTTTTCTGACCCTTTTACATAACATGCTGTACCTAAACATACAGCTACATTATATTTTCCTTTTGGTTCTAAACTAAATCTTGAGTAGAATGTTATTACTCCATAAATTTCTGCCATAGGTATATCTAAATATTCTGAGATATCTAATTGTGCTTGTTTTGGAATATATCCATAGCTTTCTTGTACTTCATTCAATATTTGAATTAAATTGCTTTTGTCTTTTTCATATTTTGATAATATTTTTTCCATTTTTTCATCTTTGTGATTTTCTCCACAATTGCATTTACAACTCATAAGGTTCCTCCTTTTCATTTTTTTACAAATATATTATAATATATTTCAACAAATTTTTACAGCTTTTTTTTAAATTAGTAAAAATTTCATATTGCAATTTTTATTAGTTGCATTATTTCAATAAAATAAATAAATATTCCTTTTCTTTCTACTGTTTCTTTTGTTTTTATTGAAATTTCATCTATTACTGTATCTCCTTTTTTTACAATTATTTTTCCTACTTCTGTGCCTGCCATAAGTGGTGCTTCGAAGTTTGTATTTGCCGTTGATTCTATTACTATATTTTCATTTTTCTTTATTGGATATGTAGTGTATTTTCCTTCTTCAATATATATTTCTGGTCTTTTTTTCACACCTTTATATACAGTTATTCTTCTTTGATTTATTCTACACCAATTTTCATATTCTGTTTGTATTAAACTTTCAATATCTATTTGTTCATATTCTTTATATACATATTCTATTAGCTTTATTGAATCTTGAGTTCTTATTTTTCTTGTATCTGCACCTAGAACTACGGTTATTATATCAAATTCATTTCTGCTTACAGATGTTACTAAGCATCTACCAGCTTTACTTGTGTACCCTGTTTTTACTCCATTTACTCCTTCTAAATAACCTAATAGTTCATTTGTATTTGATAATGTTTTTGGATAACCATTTATTGTTACTGTATATTGTTTGGTAGAAACTACTTTTGCTATTTTAGGATTTTTTAGTGCATAGTCTGTAATTTTGGCTAGTTCTAAAGCTGTTGTGTAGTGCCCATCTCTATCTAGTCCATGTGGTGTCACAAAATGTGTATTTTCTAGCCCTAATTCTTCTGCTTTTTTATTCATTAATTCTGCGAAATTTTCTACGCTTCCTGCTGTGCTTATTGCTATTTCTACTGCTGCATCGTTTCCAGAGCATAACATTAGTCCATATAATAAGTCATTATATGTTATTTTATCTCCTGTATGTAATCCTAGCCTTGAACCTATTGTTCCTGCAGCTTCTTTGGATACGGTTACTTCTTCATTTAACCTTTCTTCTCCTATTTGTTCCATCATTACTATTGCTGTCATTATCTTTGTTGTGCTTGCCATAGGCACAGGGGTATTTTCATTTTTTCCCCATAGAAGAGCTCCTGAATTTCTATCATATACTGCTACATATCTTGAAAGTATTGAAGGTTCTGCAACTGTTTGACTTTCTTGTATTGCTTCATCTAGCCATATATAATTCCATTCATCTGGGTCTTCTTCTTGTGCAAATGAAATAACACTAAAATTTAATAATAATATTATTAGTAGAAATATTTTTATGATTTTTTTCATTTTTCAATCACCTTGTATATTTATATTCAGACTTATTAGTATTTATTTAATATTTTTATACAAAGTTTATCATAAGAGATGTTTTTATTCAATATGTATTGGGAAATTAAACTCTTTAGAATTAAAATATTTAAGAGTTATTATTTATAGATTTGACCACGATTATTTACTTTAGTTACTAAAACAATGAGTTCTTCTTTATTCAAAGTATATATAATTCTATAATTGCCGAACTCGAAGTCTATAATCATTTTTGCTGCCTGCCATTTTTTTTATATCACCTTTTGGAATATTGTAAATAGCTTTATATAACCTCAGTCTTTGGTTTTTATTTTGTTTTTCGATAAATTTTATAGCAATGGGTCTAATTATAATTTTGTAAATCATCTATTGTCAACCCCTCTCTTTTTAAGATTTCCTCTAGCGTTTCTGAATTTTTCAGTTCTTCTTCTTTAGTAGTTTTGCTTTCTTTTAAATAATCTAGATACATTACTTTTTCTGTAATATCCATGTTTTCTAATATTACTGTTGGCTCAAGTGTTAATAATTCACTATCAATTGCTTTTTCCATCAGAACTTTAATTGAGACTAAGCATTCTGCATTAAGACGTGGTGCCATTTTTATTACCTCTTTAATTGTTTGTAACTGTGTTTCAGACATTTATTCTCATCTCCTTCGTTTAATATTATATCAACTTTTTTAAATGTTTACAATACTCTCTTACCTTTTTATATATAAAAGTTGTTACCATTCAGCATGCAACTTAAATAAAATATACAAAGTAGCCAAAAGCAGTAATGATAAATTTATTTTTTCAGGAAAAGTCAACGAGTCACCTACCACTAGGGAAATGACTTAAGTGACCCTACATGGTGACCCGCGCGATTTGACTTTTCATGAAAAAATAAATTTATCATTACTGCTTTTGGCGGACTATATACTTCTAACTCTGAATGGTAACTAAAATTTCTTACTTTACATTATTAAATTTTCCATTTTTTGTTTACAAATTTGAAAAAAGGTTATATTATATTGTATATTAGTTTGGAAAGGATGGTTTATTTATGAGTGAGACTGAAAAGTTAAAAGATTTTTTGTTTGATACCAAGAAATGTGGTTGGGATACTGTTTCTGATGAGACTAGACATGAAATTGTTAAGTTTAGTGATGAATTTATCCATTATTTAAATAAATGTAAAACTGAAAGAGAGGCGGTTTCTTTTACTTCTGAAATACTAGAGAAAAATGGTTTTGTTGATTTAAAAGATAAACTTGTTCTTCTACCAGGTGACAAGGTTTATTATGTAAATAGAGAGAAGGCTATTTATGCTGCGATTATTGGAGCTAAACCTATTGAGGCAGGTCTTAATATTATAGGTTCGCATATTGATTCTCCAAGACTTGATTTAAAACCTAATCCTCTATATGAAGATACTGGTTTTGCTTTCTTTAAAACACATTACTATGGAGGAGTTAAAAAGTATCAATGGACTACTATTCCTCTTTCTATACATGGAGTTATTGTTAAAACATCTGGTGAGAAAATTAAAATTAATATTGGAGAAGATGAAAGTGACCCTATTTTTACTATTACAGACCTTCTTCCTCATCTAGCTCAAGAACAAATGGAGAAAAAATTAAAAGATGGCATTTCTGGAGAAGATTTGAATTTATTAATTGGTAGTATTCCAATTGGTGATGAGAAAATTGATAGCAGAGTAAAATTAAATATATTAAAAATATTAAATGATAAATATGGTATCACTGAAAGAGATTTCTTAAGTGCTGAACTTGAATTAGTTCCTGCTTTTAAAGCAAGGAGTTTAGGTTTTGATAATAGTATGGTTGCTGGATATGGTCAAGATGATAGAGTTTGTGCTTACACATCTTTAAGAGCATTTTTGGATACTGTTAATCCTACTAAAACTGCTATATGTATATTTGCAGATAAAGAGGAAATTGGAAGTATGGGAAATACTGGTATGGAATCTCATGTTTTTGATACATTTATTTCTGAATTGTTGAATAAAACAAATAGTAATAGACCTAATTTATTGGATAAAGTATTTTGTAACTCTAAAATGCTTTCTGCTGATGTTGATGCTGGTTTAGATCCTATTTATTCTTCTGTTTCTGAAAGAAATAATGCAGCATATTTAGGTAGAGGTGTGGGTTTGAATAAATATACAGGAGCTCGTGGAAAATCTGGTGCTTCTGATGCTAATGCAGAATTTGTTGCTCAAATAAGAAATATTTTTGAATCTAATAATGTTTCTTACCAAATTAGTGAATTAGGTAAGGTAGACACTGGCGGAGGCGGAACTATTGCATACATTTTAGCTAATAAGGGAATTGATGTAATAGATTGCGGTGTTCCTGTTTTATCTATGCATTCACCTTATGAGGTAACAAGTAAGTTTGATATTTATGAAGCTTACAGAGCATACATGGCTTTTTGGAGAAATTAAATTTTAAGATAAAATAATAAACTGGGGAGTTATTTACTTCCCAGTTTTTTATATTTTTTATTCTCCATTACTCTGTTTTTTATTGTTCTTTCTGAAATTTACTACTTTAACCATTCCACTTTTTTTTAAATAGAAAGCTATTATACCTAGTATAAATATGATAATAAATGCAACTAGCACTATATCAGAATATCCTCCTACATATTCAGCAATTCTATTCCAAGACGCTCCTGCTATTCTTCCTAATGTTACCAATACCGTATTCCATATTAAACTTCCAACTGTTGTTAAGGCTAAAAATGGAATTATAGCCATTTTTGCCATACCTGCTGGTATTGATACTAAGCTTCTTACAATTGGAATAAATCTTCCAAAAAATACTGCATATTTTCCTTTGCTATCAAACCAACTAAATGCCTTATGTATGTCTTCTTTACTTAATCCTAATATTTTTCCTACTTTGCTTTCGGCTATTTTATCTATTCTTTCTTCATTAAGTATTCTACCAATGTAATATAATGCAATTGCACCTATCACAGAACCTATTGTTGCTGCAATTATTGTACCAATAACGGTTATATTAGAAATTGTTGTTGCAAATCCTCCGAAAGTTAATATTACTTCTGACGGTATTGGAGGAAATATATTTTCAATTGCTATTAATAATACTACTCCTAAATATCCAAAATTATTTATTGCTTCTATAATTATATTTTCCATATATCCTCCTACTCATTTTGATATTATATCATAACATAGGCTATTTGTAAACATTTATTGTAGGTATTCTTAAAACTTCACCTACATAAATTAAATTAGGGTTTTGTATATTATTTAGTCTTACAATACTATCTATTGATACTCCATATTTTAATGCAATTTGTGTTAGTGTATTTCCTCTTCTTACAATATATAATTTATGACTTGTATCGTTAATTTCATTATTTTCTAATAACGGTACTATCAATCTTTCTCCTGTATATATTAAGTTAGGGTTTGATATATTGTTTATCTTAGCTAAATATTCATATGATGTATTATATCTCATAGCAATTTGGCTTAATGTATCTCCTCTTTGTACTATTATTGTTTCTGTTTTAGCTGTTGGATCTTCTGTTGTATTTTCTGGTATTGGAGTTGTATCTGCTAGTAAAACAGCACTTGTGAAATAATCTCTATCGACATAATCTTCTATGCCTTCTATTCTTCCTTCATCTGTATACTGGAATCCATCCCAAACTTGCCAATTACCATCGCCTGGCTCTTGAACACCATAGTCTGCAACCCAAATTGGATATCTACTTGCTAGTTCTTCTGAAAAGGTATAAGCACTATTATATGCATCACTATATATTATAACTTCTTTTCCACTTAAACTCTCAACTTCTTCTAAAAAGGTTTCAGCTATTAAATTAATCTCATCAACTCCTAAGTTACCAAAACTTTCAAAGTCCATTGCCAATCTGCAATCAATGTTTAATCCTTTTACTACTGAAACAAAAAATCTTGCCTGCTCTATTGCCTCTTCTTGATTTCTGGCAGTTAAGTAATGATAAAACCCTACTTTAATGCCATTATCTTTTGCTCCATTATAATTTCTTATAGCATCTGGATCAACGTAATTATTCCCTTCACTTGCTCTAATGTAAGCAATTCTAATTCCAGAACTTCTTACTTTATCCCATTCAATTACACCTTGCCATTCACTTACATCAATTCCACTATATAAAGTAGAACTAGCTGGCGGAAAGGCGAAAGTTTCATTACATATTAAGCATACAAATATAAAAGTAAACAGTAAAATTAATATTTTTAATTTTTTCATACTCATTCCTCCTGCTTAATTCTATGTTGCATTAAAAAATAATATGCAAAAAAAAGAGCATATAAAAATGCCCTTATAAATATTAAATTTTATGTATCTACAATATAAGTACTATTTGTATTCTCTGGTTCATGCGTTTCATTAAAAGAATGTGCTAGGTAACCTGCAAAAAATCCCAATAGAAATACTATTATTACAACTACAATTGTCCTTAAACTTTCTTGTTTGTTATATATTTCCTTATCATACACTTTCATACTTATCACTTCTCTCTTTAAAATATATATATATTTTACTTCATTATATGATTTTTTGCAAGTATATTGTTCTTATTTATTTCACCTAGCATAACCTGAATTTAGCTTATAGCTTGATTTTTTAGTATTTTTTTATTTAAGCATTTTTTTTATTATTTCTTCTAATCTGATCTTGTCAAGATTTATGGGAAGCTTTTCATAAATCTTGACAAACTCTTAATCGCTGTAACCCTAAAGACAAAATCTCCGTCCCCATGTCTTATTAAGCATTTTTTCTTGTGTAGTTTCACTGCATATAGGTTGACATAAAAAAGTATGTGTATTTGAGGTACACATACGCTTACTATAAGTATATAGATATTCTGCTGTCCTGAGGTCTATTTCATTATTTTTTCTATTAATGCTTCTTCTAAAGTCTTTGAGAAGTTTATTTTTAGTTCTTCTGCTTTTGTATTTACCCATTTGGGAATGTTGACCGTTTTCTTTATTAATTCCTTTCCCCATTTTTCAGCAAATGCGCTAATATCAACTGCTATATATGTTTTAAATTTGGAAACATAATTCCAGTTTTCTATTTCTAAACTTTTTTCTAGTTTTTCAAATGATACATCTTCGATTTTGCTTGCATGTGGTATTTTATCACCTTCCTCAATTTTATCTAATATTAACCCTGCTATCAAATCTTCAGCCATATACATAGCATTTTCTAATGTGTCACCACAAGTAGTAGCATCTTCTAAATCTGGAACAAATACAGAATATCCCCCTTCTTTTTCTTCATAAAATAATACTGGATAAATAACTTTCATAAAACCAAATCTCCTTAATATAGTATATGTGCAAGAGGGCTATTTTAACCCTGCTTGCTTTAAAATACTGTTAAGAGTTCCTTTCGGTATATCTCCTTTGTGATTCGGTATTGGTATACTTCCGTTTTATTTCTTTATGCCTATATATGTAATGTGAACCATTCGTATGATGGTGATACCAACCTTTGGAGGTTACCAATTTTTCTAATTCTCGAAACGTCATGACCATTTCCTCCTAACAATTATATCATACTACGTACTATACGTATTGTCAATATTTCCCACAAATACTTTTTATACTTGCTATTCTACTATTCTATAATTTCCTGTTGTTTATGTATGTATATATGTGTTTATTTTACAATATATCCAAACATTCCATGAAATATGGTGTTCTTATGCGTATTTCCATTTGAATCTGTACTTTCATTTTCTGTATGTACTTCTGCCATTTTTACTTCATATTTCCCTTCTAGTATTCCTTCTATTGTATCTTCTGAGTAATAATTATCATAGCTTTCAAATTCTGCTTGTCTATATAATACTGAGCCGATTTTTCCTTCTGGATAATAATTCAAGTTTTCATCTATGTTTTTTACTAATGTTGCTATTACTGTTTGCTTGAATGTTTTCTTGTATTTACTATTGCCAAATGCCATACTAAAAATAAGTATCATCATTATTATTATTAGAATATATGGTAGAAAAACCGCTGATATTTGTATTGCTAGTATGATAACGATTATAGCTAGTATCATTGCTATGAAGAATTTTTTTATTTTTGATTTTCTTAAAAGTTCCAATTTATCAATATTTTGTTTATATATTTCTTCATATATTTCATTAAAACTCTTCATATTTTTCTCCTATTAATCTATTTCAATTTTTACATTTTCTTTTATTTCTGCTGTTTCTATTTCAAATAATTTGGCTTCTTTAAATTTGAATATTTTTGCTATTATGTTTATTGGAACAATTGAAATTTTTGTATTATACGTTGTTACCGCTATATTATATAATCTTCTTGCAGCTTGTAATTGACTTTCTATCTTAGATAGTTTTTTTTGTAATAATAGGTATTGTTCACTTGCCTTTAAATCTGGGTAATTTTCTATGTATGCTATTAGTTTGTTATATTCAGCATTTAATTTTTTGCCTTCTTCTAAGTCTTTTGTATTCATATATTGTGTTCTCATTTGAGCTATTTTTTCAAATAATTCACTTTCATGTTTTGTATATGCTTTTACACATTCTACTAAATTAGGAATTAAGTCGAATCTTTGTGTTAAGTATACATCAATAGTTGCTAATTCTTGCTCTACTCTTTTTTTGTTTTTTACTAATATATTGTATTGAATTAATACTATTACAATTATTAATATTATTATACCAATTACTATTCCCATGTGTTACCTCTTTTCAAATTATATTATATATTATTTTAAAAAATTTGTCTATATTTTTATATTCTATTGCATTTGTTATTTTTTTGATTTACAATATATCATATAATAATTGGAGGGTTTTATGTACGATTTTTTTATGTCCTTTGAGGTTCAGGCTATTATTAAATTAACATTGGGCGTTGTTTTAGCAGGAATTATTGGTGCTGAAAGACAAGCCCTTAATAAACCGGCTGGCTTTAAAACTCATGCTTTGATTGGTTTGAGTAGTGTTCTGGTTATGTTGTGTGGTGAGTATTTGCATATGACAGGTAAGGCTATTGATGCTTCTAGAATTCCTGCTCAGTTGTTGTCTGGTATTGGTTTTATAGGTGCTGGTACGATTTTAAGAGATGGATTTACTGTTAAGGGCTTAACAACTGCTGCCAGTCTTTTGGCTGTTACTTGTATAGGTTTAAGTATAGGTACTGGTTTCTATTTAGGTGGTATTTGTGCAACAATATTTGCTTACTATATATTATCACGTTCTCATAAATCTTCTGAAAAAGATGTTCTTGAGCCTGAGCTTGAGAGTAATAATAAGCCTATTGATGAGATGCAGGATAAGTAAAATTATCCTGTTTTACTCATTATATCTTTTTTCATCTTGTTCATTATCTTTTTTTCTAGTCTGGATATGTAACTTTGTGATATTCCGCAGCATGTCTGCTACTTCTTTTTGTGTTTTTTCAACCCCACTTTTAAATCCAAATCTTAATTCCATTATGTTCTTTTCTCTTGAGTTTAATTTAAGTATTGCAGATTTTAATAATACTCTATCAACTTCATCCTCCATTGCTCGCGAGGTGATATCATCATCTGTACCTAGTATGTCTGATAATAAGAGTTCATTTCCGTCCCCATCTTGATTTAGTGGTTCATCTATAGATATCTCACCTTTTGTTTTATTACTACGTCTTAAGTACATTAGGATTTCATTTTCTATACAACGTGAAGCATATGTTGCAAGTTTTATGTTTTTTCCAGTATTAAATGTATTTATTGCTTTCATAAGTCCTATTGTGCCTATTGATATTAAATCTTCTATTCCTATTCCTGTATTTTCAAATTTCTTTGCTATATACACTACTAGTCTTAGATTATGCTCAACTAAGACTTGTCTTGCTTCAAAATTGTTTTCTTCTAATTTTTTTAACATTATTTCCTCTTCATTTGCTGGTAACGGTGGTGGTAATGTTTGACTTCCTGCAATATAAAATATGCTTTCATTATCCATAATCCCAGTATTTAAATATTTTTTTATTTTAATTTTTAAAATTTCTAAAATGTCCATAACTTTCTCCCTTCTTGTGAACCCTATTTGGTCACTTTCATTTAATTATATCTACCCCTACTAACCCTGCATATTTACCATTTCTACTTAGTGTTCCGTTATAAATACCAATAATAACATTTTTTATGTTATGCTTTATATCTTGATAGTCTATTTCTAATTCATCTATTTTTATTCCTAAAAGTAATCCGTTTTCTTTGCCTAATGATTTGAATGGTATTACACGTATCTTAGATGAATATTCTCCTAAATCAATATTTGCTCCATTTATGATGTCTGCATTGTTTTCAAGTATTATTTCTGGAAAAATTTGAGATAGTTTTTCTTTTTCAATTACAATTACTGGTACTTTTGTTATGGGATCTCTTAGAAAATTTCCAGTATCAATTATTCCTGTTATGTCTGTTTGCTTGTTATCTGAATATATTTTTATATTGCAGTACATGTCTTTTCTTGTTAGTTTTCCTTTTATATTTTTAAATGATATTGTGATTATGGCAAATCCAATGATTCCTCCAACCAAGATTATTTTTATTGGGTATGTACCTATTAACACTCCGTCTTGAAGTACTATATCTTTAGGACTTATAAAGTATAGTAATGCTATTGCTACTCCTCCAAATGTGAATGAAGTTAAATAAAAAATTACTAAGTGCTTAAAAAATGATTTTGTGGTTGGTGGTTTAAATGCTATATATACTATTGCAAATGATAGTATTAGTTTTAAGAAGAAATTTGAGTATATTTCTATATGTGAAATATAAATTATTATTGCATAAATACTGCCTATTGTACTTGCTATAAGGTTTCTTATTATTTTTATTGGATTTTTTAATATAACTCCTGTGGCAAGCAATATTATGGAGTTCATAAATATATTTTCTAAAAAAATTATATCTACATATAGGGTCATTTTCTTACCTCGGACTTATTGTACTACTTTTGAATTGCAAAGTCTGTCAATTCATGGACACGAAAAAAAGAAATAATCTACTTTTATAGACTATTTCTTTTATTATTACTTTTATTTCTATTTACTTAAACTTTATTTCCTTTTTTTCTTAGGAAAGATGGTATATCTAAGTCGTTTTGATTTTCTGTTCTAGTATCTTGGCTTGTTGGTATTGAGTTTATTTTTTTATTCCAAGTATTGTTTACTAGATTTTCAACACCTATTGTAGATATATTTTCTTCTTTTTCAAAACCTGTTGCAATAACTGTAATTTGTATTTCGTCTCCTAAACTTTCGTCTGTTACTACACCAAAGATTATATTTGCTTCTGGGTCTACACTTCTTTGAACAAGTTCTGCTGCTGTATTTGCTTCTTGTAGTCCTAGGTCTGGTCCACCAGTAATATTTATAATTACTCCTCTTGCTCCTTCTATTGAAGTTTCTAGTAGTGGGCTTTGAATAGCTTCTTTTGCAGCATCTTCTGCTCTATTTTCTCCGCTTGCTCTACCTATACCCATGTGTGCCATACCTGTGTTTAGCATTACTGTTTTTACGTCTGCAAAGTCTAAGTTAATTAATCCTGGTACTGATATTAAATCTGATATACCTTGAACACCTTGTCTTAAAACATCATCTGCCATTTTAAATGCTTCTACAATTGATGTTTTTCTATCAATAATTTGTAGTAATTTATCATTTGGAATTACTAC
Organism: uncultured Clostridia bacterium; assembly: GCA_944392385.1. Classification (GTDB taxonomy): domain Bacteria; phylum Bacillota; class Clostridia; order TANB77; family CAG-508; genus UMGS1781. The sequence continues at coordinate 16,443 of CALXWL010000008.1, forward strand.
TAGTGTATCTACTTTTTCTTTTAGGTTTGATATTCCTCTTTCTGCTTGAGTAAGTCTTTTTTTGCCTTCAAAGGTAAATGGTTTTGTAACAACACCTATTGTTAATATTCCTAATTCTTTTGCAGTGGCTGCAACAATTGGAGCTGCACCTGTTCCTGTGCCTCCACCCATTCCGGCTGTAACAAATACCATATCTGCACCACGTAGAACCTCTGCTATTTCAGACTTGCTTTCTTCTGCTGCTTGTCCACCAATATCTGGATTGGCACCAGCGCCTAGCCCTCTTGTTAATTTTTCTCCTATTTGTATGCGTGTACTTGCTTTTGATATTTGAAGGGCTTGTCTATCGGTATTTACTGCTATAAATTCTACACCTTTTATTCCAGATTCTATCATTCTATTTATGGCATTATTTCCTGCTCCTCCTACTCCTATAACTTTTATTAATGCTGTTCCATCCATCATGTAATTATTGTTTTCTTCATATTCTGATTCCATCATAATGCAAATTCCTCCCTTTTCTTATATATATTTAAAATTAAAATCTAAGTATAAAAAAATTCTTTTATTCTTTCAATTATTGTTTTCATAAAATTTTCGTTTGATTTGATATCGATTCGACTTGCTACATTTTTTGCATATGGTCTATTAGATACATACCTAACTAATGCATAACTTGACCTATATGCTGGTTTTACAGTGCTTATCATTCTACCTGTAGCTATTTTTACTGGAATATTTAAAACAATTTTTCCTGCTATATCACTTCTACTAATGCTAGTTATTCCCTGTCCTGTTAAGATAACATTATTTATGTTTGATTTTATACCTAAGCTCGTTATTTGTTTATTAACTAGTGTAAATATTTCTTCAACTCTTGCTTCTATAACTTCAATAAGTTCTGAGCTTTTTATTGTTTTGTTTTTTTCATCACCTTTATATGTAGTTAGCATAATGTCTGTATCATTATCTATAAATGACTTTAATGCTAGAGCATATTGTTTTTTTAATCTTTCTGCTTCTTCTTCAGATATGTAAAATACTTGAGCAATATCATTTGTAATGTTGTCCCCACCAAGTGGTATTGTATTTGTATATACAAATTCTGGACCATTGAATACTCCTATATCTGTATTTCCTGCTCCTATATCTAAAATCATTATATTATCATTCATTTCATTTACATCTAAAATTAGTGATTTTTGTGCCAAAACATTTGGTATTATTCCATCTACTTCTATATTTGCTTTTTTAAAAATACTAGTTAATTGTCTTACATAGTTTTTATCAGCAAGTACTACTTGTCCTGTTACTGTAACTGTAGAACTTAATGCTCCTACTGGATCTTCGACTACTCTTCCATTATCTAATGTAAATTGATTTTTTATTATGTCAATAACTACTTTGTCTTCTGGAAGGTCTATATCCCTAATTTGAAGCATTGCTGAGTTTACATCTTTCGAAGTTATTCCTGCGAATCTATCTTTTGCCTCTTTTACTATACTATTTTGAACTATTTGTACATACTTACCTGGTATAGTTACATAGGCAGAATTTATTTTTATATTTCCTTGAGCTTCTACTTCTGAAATTGTTTTTCCTATTGCAGAGGCAATTTCATCTTCATCTGTAATCTTAGATTTTTTCATCCCAAAGCACTTACACTCTGCTGTTGCAATAATTTCTAATTGGTTAAAATTATTAATTTCTGCAATAACACTTGCTACTTTGGAAGTTCCAATATCTATACCTACAATTATATCTCCAATAGCCAAAATACTTCCTCCAATTTTTTAAAATTACCGCTATAATAATATTATGTTTTTCGAAAAAAGTCAAGAGTATTTGTTATAATTTTGTAATATTTTTGTAACATTGTTGTAACATGTTTTCATATTATTTTATATTTAGTTACAGGCTGTTTACTTTGGTCGATTCTTATATTTTTTATTAATTTTTTGGGAGCGTTAATTATAATTAGCACTCCCAAAAAATTAGTTTTAGTGTATATTAAAGGCAATTATTCCTACTATAAATCCAATAACATTTCCTATAAATCCTATTCTTCCTTTATATAATTTATTAGATTCAGGAATAAGTTCTCCTGAAACTATATAAAGCATAGCTCCAGCAGCAATTGCTAAACAAATACTAATCAATCCTTCTGAAATTTGCCCTACAAATGCTCCAAAAAAAGCTCCGATTCCTGTTGTAACTCCAGACAAAATTGTGTAACTAAGAGCCTTTATTTTACCCATTCCTCCGTTTTTCATAGGTACGGACATAGAAATACCTTCTGGAATATCATGAAGAAGTATTGCAATAGCTAATGAGTATCCGAAGTTTTATAGAAGCTCCAAATCCCGATCCGATTGCTAATCCTTCTGGGAAATTATGTAATGCTAAACCAATTCCAACAATTATCCCAGTATCTAACAATGAGTTACTGCTTTTCCTTGTATGTTTGCTCTTAACTACATTGTCACAAATTATCATAATAATAACACCAAAAATTACACCAACAATGCTATTAATAATTCCAGACATTTGAATAGCTTCAGGAATTAGATCAAAACAAATAATAGCTGTCATAAGTCCTGCTGCAAATTGTAAAATAAAGCTTAAAAATCTATTAGAACTTCTTTTCCAAGTAACACCAATAATTCCACCTATTGTAGTTCCAAATGTGCCAAAAAATAAACCTATTAATGTAGTTTTAACTAAATAATTCATCTTTCCCCCAACCATTAATTATTTACTATTCATTAATAGCTTACTCATTACAGCTTGTACTTATTACTTTCTATTTCCAATAATTTTTGCTTAACCTCTACTCCTCCAGCATATCCAACTAATTTTCTATTATTTCCTATTACTCTATGGCATGGAACTATTATTGCTATTGGGTTATTGTGGTTTGCCATTCCTACAGCTCTGCATGCTTTTGGATTTCCTATTTTTTCTGCAATTTGTTTATAGCTCATAGTTTTTCCATATGGAATTTCTAAAAGTGCATTCCATACCTTTTTTTGAAATTCTGTTCCTTTCAATTTTATTGGAACTGTAATTTTTTTTCTATTTCCTAATAAATATTCTTCTATTTGCTTATATGTTACTTTTATTAGGCTTGTTTCTTCTTTTTCAACTTTATCATCAATACTAAAGCCAAGCTTTATAATATAACCATCTTCTTCTACAATTTCTATTGGTCCTATTATTGTATTATAAACATATTTTTTCATCATATCATTTTCTCCAATATAATTTTTAAAAAGGAGATATGTTACTTACATATCTCCTTTAATTAACTGTTATTACAACATTATTCTTTAACTTCTGTAGTAGCTTCTTCTGTTACTGTATCTACTGTTTCTTGAACTACTGGATTTTCTGTTTCAACATTTGGAGCTTCTTCTGGTGCTTCTGATGTTTCTACTACATCTTCTTTTAGTGTTATTTCGTTTGTTTCAATTCTTGCTCCAACTTGTTCTTTAGTTTTTGCAGATTTTCCTACTCTATCTCTTAAATAGAATAGTTTTGCTCTTCTTGCTTTACCTACTCTAGTTACTTCTATTTTTTCAACAACTGGTGAATGAACTAAGAATGTTTTTTCAACTCCTACACCTGATGCTATTCTTCTTACTGTAAATGTTTTATTTATTCCTCCACCTTGTACTTTTATTATTATTCCTTCGAAAATTTGGATTCTTTCTCTATTTCCTTCTTTTACTCTTACATGAACTTTTACTGTATTACCAACTTTTAAATCTGGTATTTTATTTTTCATTTGTTCATGTTCAATTGATTTTATGATATCCATTTTAAGATATCCCCCTTTCTTAATTTCTGATTTCTGACTTCTTTTTTCCGACTTCCGGATCATATCTGGTCTTTTTTGTTTTGTTATTTTTATTGATTGTTCGGCTCTCCATTCTTCAATTTTTTTGTGATTACCGAGACATCAATACTTCTGGAACTTTCCTTCCTAAAAATATTTCTGGTCTTGTGTATTGTGGGTATTCTAATAAGTTATTATTAAAGGATTCTTCTTTTATTGATTCTTTATTTAAAACTCCTTCTACATATCTTGTAACTGCATCTATTATGACCATGGCTGGAAGTTCTCCTCCTGTTAGTACATAATCTCCTATTGATATTTCCTCTGGTGCTATTTCATCAATCACTCTTTGGTCTATTCCTTCATAGTGACCACATATTAGAATTAAATGTTTATATTCACTTAACTCTTGTACTTTTTTTTGGTTTAATGTTTTCCCTTGAGGAGTTAAATATATTACTTTTGCATCAGGTTCATAAACACTTTTATAGCTATCATATACAACATCTGGTTTTATTACCATTCCAGCACCACCACCATATGGTGTATCATCAACTTTTTTGTGTTTATCTTTTGAAAAGTCTCTAATATTTATTAAATTAATATCTATCTTTTTACTTTCAACTGCTCTACCTATAATGCTTTGCTTTATAGGTTCAAAACCTTCTGGGAAAAGTGTTAGTATATCTATTTTCATATTAAACCTTCCAGTAAATGCACTATTATTTTTTTATTTGGAATATCTACTTTTTTTATAACTTCTGATATTGCTGGAAGCAAAATTTCTTTTCCTTCACTATTTTTTATAGTGTAAACATCATTACTTCCTGTTGAGAAAACTTCAATTACTTTACCTAATAACTCTTCTTCTTCTGTATATACTTCTAAACCTATAATATCTACAACGAAATATGAGTTTTCTTCAAGTTTTAAAGCGTCTTCTCTATTGATTTTGATATAGCAATTTTTATATTTTTCAGCTTCACTTATATCATCTATTCCTTCGAGTTTTAATAGTACCATGTTTTTATTATATTTTACTTCTTGTATGTTATATTTGATTAATTCTTTGGCTTTTTCAATATATACTGCTTCTAAATCTTCAAACCTTGTAATATCATCTGTTAAAGGTTTTATTTTTAATATTCCTTTTAACCCATTTGTATTTACTATTTGACCAATTTCTAAATATTTTTCCATGGTTTTTTATACCTATCCTATAAATTCAACAGTTACTTTTTTTTGTTCTTTTGCAGCTAATGCTTTCATTAATGTTCTTATTGCAGCTGCTATTTTTCCTTCTCTACCAATTATCTTGCCCATATCTGTTTCTGCTACTTTTACTTCATATATAATTGATTTTTCTCCACTTGCTTCTGTTATAGAAACTTGCTCAGGAAATTCTACTAAACTTTTTATAATTGTTTCTAATGTTTCTTTCATATTGTCCTCCTTTAACTATTTTTCAATTAAGCGTTTTACAGTTTCTGTTGGTTTAGCTCCATTTTTTATCCATTTTTGGACTTTTTCTTTGTCTAAAACAATCTCAGATGGTTCTACCATTGGATTATATGTTCCAATTTGCTCAATTATTTTTCCATCTCTTGGAGATTTTGAATCAGCAACAACTATATGATAGAATGGTGCTTTCTTCTTTCCTACTCTTTGTAATCTTATTTTTACCATTTATTATTCCTCCCTTTTTTGATTTTATATATATTAAAAAATTAATAACTATTTTAAGTTTTTCAATGCATTCATGTCTAATCCTTTGAAAGCATTTTTTATGCCACCTTTATTATTTTGCATTTTTTTCATAAGTTTTTGTGTCATTTCAAATGAAGTTATGAATTTATTAATGTCTTGAACAGTTGTTCCGCTTCCTTTTGCAATTCTTTGGCGTCGACTTGCATTTAAAAGCTTCGTGTTTCTTTTTTCCTTTGCTGTCATTGAACAAATTATTGCCTCTATTTTTACAAATTCTTTATCATCAACTTTTATATCTCCAAATTTGTTCATTCCTGGTATCATTTTTAGAATAGATGAGAATGAACCCATTTTTTTCATTTGCCTTAGTTGTGATAAATAATCGTCTAAATCAAATTCTTGTTTTTTTAGTTTTTTTTCTAGTTTTAATGCTTCTTCTTCATCAAAAGCTTCTTCAGCCTTTTCTATAATAGAAAGCATATCTCCCATTCCTAAGATTCTTGATGTCATTCTATCTGGATGGAATTCTTCTAAGTCGCTTAGTTTTTCACCTGTAGCTGCAAATTTTATTGGTTTTCCAGTTATCTTTTTTACTGAAAGTGCTGCACCACCACGAGTATCACCATCTAGTTTTGTAAGTACTACACCATCTATTCCTAGGTTTTCATTAAATGTTTGAGCAACATTTACTGCATCTTGACCTGTCATTGAATCTACTACTAACAAAATTTCATGCGGTTTTATGCTTGATTTTATGTTTTTTAGTTCTTGCATTAATTCTTCATCTATGTGAAGTCTTCCGGCAGTATCTAGAATAATTACATCATTTAATTTTGAATATGCTTGTGAGATTGCTTGTTTTGCAATTAATACTACATCTTTTGAATTTTCATTTGCAAATACTGGTATATTTAGCTGTCCTCCAACTACTTGTAGTTGTTTTATAGCTGCAGGTCTGTATACGTCACATGCTACGAGTAATGGTTTTTTTCCTTGTTTTCGTAAAAGATTTGCTAATTTTCCACATGTTGTTGTTTTTCCAGAACCTTGAAGTCCTACTAGCATTATAATTGTAGGTGGGTTTGGAGTAAAGTTAATTTTGCTTGTTGTTCCTCCTAATAGTTCAACCATTTCATCTTTTACAATTTTTACAACCTGCTGCCCTGGAGTTAGCGATTTTAGGATATCTTGCCCTAAAGCTTTTTTCTCTACTTGAGAAATAAACTCTTTTACAATCTTAAAATTAACATCTGCTTCTAGCAGAGCCAATTTTACTTCGCGTAAAACTTCTTTTAAATCATTTTCTGTAATTCTTGCTTTACCACCAAGTTTTCTTGTTATTGATTGTAATCTCGAAGATAGACCCTCAAAAGCCATATCATTTTCCTCCTTTTATACAACACAGTTAAGTTCTGTCTTAATATGTTCTAGTATTTCTGCAATTTGCTCATCAGTAAACTTTGTTTGAATTTTTGTAAGCTCAGATAAGATATTTGCTATTTTTTCTTCTTGCTTCATATTTTTCTTCATAATTCCTAGCTTTTCTTCAAATTCGAAAAGTTTATTTTCCCCCTTTTTTATTATATCCCTAACAGCCTGCCTAGTAATGCCTTCATTTTCAGCTATTTCTGAAAGAGACAAGTCTAAGTTGTAATAGTTATCCATAATGTTTAATTGTTTTTCAGTTAAAAGCTTGCCATAAATTTGGCAAAGCATGCTAATTTCTACTTTTCTATCCATAACTATTACATCCTTTTTAATTTGTAATGCTATTCTACTTTACACCATTTTTTGCCATTTGTCAAGTGTTTTATGAAAATTTATGCTTTTTGTTGTTAACATTCAGTATATAATTTAAATTAAATAGTACAAATTAGCCAAAAGCAGTAATGATAAATTTATTTTTTCAGGAAAAGTCAACGAGTCACCTACCACTAGGGAAGTGACCTTATGGCCCTACATGGTGACCCGCGCGATTTGACTTTTCATGAAAAAATAAATTTATCATTACTGTTTTTGGCGGCCTATATACTTTTAACTCTGAATGGTAACTTTTTGTTCTAAATATTCGTCATAAGTTATATCTTTATCAAATTTCTTTTCTGGACCTAATTCTATTACTCTGTTAGCCACAGTCTCAGTTAATTGATGGTCATGTGATGTAAATATTAAATTTCCTTTAAATTTTTTTAATGCTTCATTTAATGCTGTTATTGCTTCCATATCTAAATGGTTTGTTGGTTCATCAAATATAAGTAAGTTTGCTCCAGAAAGCATTAGTTTTGATAGTACACATCTTACTTTTTCTCCTCCAGATAATACATCTACATTCTTTAATGCCTCATCTCCTGAAAATAACATTCTTCCTAAAAATCCTCTTATGTATGTTTCATCTGGGTCTTTTGAATATTTTCTTAGCCAATCTACTAATGTTTCTTTATTTTTAAATAGATAATTATTGTCTTTTGGAAAATAATCACTTGTAATTGTTTGACCCCATTCTAGCTCTCCCTCGTCTGGAGTTATTATGCCTGCTATAATTTGAAATAATGTTGTTGTTCTTAATTCATTGTCTGAAATTATTGCTATTTTGTTTCCTGGTCTTACATTAAAAGAAACATTATCTAGTATTTTCTCTCCGTTTACTGTTTTTGATATGTTTTTTACTTTTAATATTTCTTTTCCTGGTTCTCTATCTGGCTTAAAGTCTATATATGGATATTTTCTGTTTGATGCTTTTATTTCTTCTAATTCTATTTTCTCTAATGACTTTTTTCTTGAAGTTGCTTGTTTTGATTTTGAAGCATTTGCACTAAATCTAGCAATAAATTCTTGTAGTTCTTTTATCTTTTCTTCTTTTTTCTTGTTTTGCTCTTTTGCCTGTTTTAGTGCTAATTGACTAGATTCGTACCAAAAATCATAGTTTCCTGGATATATTTTTATTTTTCCAAAGTCTACATCTGCAATATGTGTGCATACTTTGTTTAGGAAGTATCTATCATGTGATACAACAATTACAGTATTTTCAAAGTTAATTAAAAACTCTTGTAACCATTCTATACTTTTTATATCTAAGTCATTTGTTGGCTCATCTAATAGTAAAACATCTGGATTTCCAAATAAACTTTGTGCAAGTAATACTTTTACTTTATCTTTTGCCTCTAGTTCTTTCATTAATTTATAGTGATCTGCAGCTGGTATTCCTAAGTTATTTAATAATATTGCTGCGTCTGATTCTGCATTCCAGCCATCTAGGTTTCCAAAACGTTCCTCTAGTTTGGCTGCTTTTAAACCATCTTCTTCGTTAAAGTCTGGTTTTGCATATAATGCTTCCTTTTCTTTCATTATGTCATATAGTTCTTTATTTCCCATTATAACAGTGTCTATTACAGTATTTTCTTCATAGGCAAAGTGGTCTTGTTTTAGCATAGAGATTCTTGCACCTTTTTCTATTGTAATTTCACCTTTACTTGGTTCTAATTCTCCAGATAATACTTTTAAAAATGTAGACTTTCCTGAACCATTTGCTCCTATTAATCCATAGCAGTTGCCTTTTGTAAATTTAATATTTACATCTTCAAAAAGTACTCTTTTTCCAAATCTTACTGTTACACCTATTGAATTTATCATTTTTCTTTTCTCCTTATCTTTTATTTGCCAAATTTATATCATATCTTTTTTCTTAAGCCATAGAAATGCAATCAATGCTACAAATACTGAAATTCCTATAAGTATTTCAAATCCGAACTTGCTTGCCCCAAATGGTAGTTCAACATTCATGCCCCAAATACTTGCTATTAATGTTGGAACTGATATTAATATTGTAAGTGATGTTAAAAATTTCATTACACCATTTAAGTTATTTGAAATTATTGAAGCATATGCATCCATTGTGCTAGTTAAAATGTCACTATATGTTTTACTCATTTCTATAGCTTGTCTATTTTCTATAATTGCATCTTCTAGTATATCTTCATCTTCTTCATACATTTTTAAAACTTTTCCTCTTAAGGTTTTTTCCATGACTATCTCATTTGATTTTAATGATGTTGTTATATATATTAAACTATTTTGCAAATTTAATAGCTGTATTAAATCTCTATTTTTCATACTTTGTTGTAACAAAAACACTGTTGCTTCTTGTTCTTTATTAATTTTTTTTAAGTTATCTAGATAACATGCTGAGTTTAAGTATAATATTTGAAGAAGGAATCTTGTTTTTTTGTATGTGTAAAATCCTTTTATTTTACCTTTTTCAAATGTATCTATAACCTTATTTCTTTTTAGAGATACAGTTATAATATAGTCATCTTCAACAATTATTACTCCAAGTGGCATTGTTGTATATGTTGTATCATCTTGGATATCTTCAATTATCGGAACATCTATAATAAATAAAGTCATATTATCCTCAATATCAATTCTTGCTTGTTCTTCATAATCTAGAGGATATCTTAAAAAGTCCTCTTCAATATTAATTTCTGTACACACTCGTTTTATTTCCGCATCGGACGGGTTTACTAAATTAATCCATACTCCTTTTTTTATTTCTTCTACTTGTTCAATTTTATCTGTTTCCATATTTGTATTATATATTTTAATCATAGCTTTCCCCTCCTTTAAATTTTGAAGTGCGTTATATGCACTTTATTTGTTTATTTAATTAAAAAGCCATACTTCTTAATTATAGCATAAATTCCTTGCATATAACAAGGAATTTATGCTAAAAACTATTATTTTACGGTTGATAATATTCTTGTATTTTTCTAATTGCTTTTTCTGTGTTTTCTTTTGTTCCAAAACCTGTTAGTCTAAAATATCCTTCTCCGCTTGGTCCGAATCCAATGCCTGGTGTGCCAACTATTCCTACATTTTCTAGTAGTTCATCGAAAAATTCCCATGATTTTTTTCCTTCTGGCACTTTAAGCCATACATATGGTGCATTTTCTCCTCCAAATGTTTTAAATCCTATTTTTTCTAATCCTTCTTTGATTATTTTTGTGTTGTTCATATAATATTTTATATTTTCTTTTATTTGGGCTTCTACTTCTTTTGTGTATACTGCTTCTGCACCTCTTTGTGTTATGTATGATACTCCATTTGTTTTTGTGCTTTGTCTTCTATTCCACATTTTATTTAAACTTATTGCCTTTCCTTCTTTTGTGTATCCTTGTAGTTCCTTTGGAACAATTGTATACCCACATCTTATCCCTGTAAAACCTGCTGATTTTGAGTAGCTTCTAAATTCTATTGCAACTTCTTTTGCTCCTTCTATTTCATATATGCTATGTGGTATATTGCTATTTTGTATATAAGCTTCATATGCTCCATCAAATAGTATTATGCTGTTATTTTCTCTTGCATAATCTACCCATTTTTTTAATTCCTGTTTTGTTATTACTGTTCCTGTTGGATTATTTGGGAAACATAAATATATCATGTCTACTTTTTCTTTTGGTAGCTCTGGCACAAAATTATTTTCTGCATTTACTGGCAAGTATATGATTCCTCCATATTTTCCATTACTAAAATTTCCACTTCTTCCAGACATTACATTTGTATCTAGATATGCTGGATATACTGGGTCTGTTATTGCAACTGTATTATCTATTCCAAATATATCTACAATATTTCCTATATCTGAGCCTATACCATCTGATATGAATACTTCGAAGTTTTCAAAGTTTATTCCTCTTTTTTTGTAATCATTTTCTATTATTTTTTCTTTTAAGAAATCGTAACCAATTTCTGGGCCATATCCCCTAAAAGTATTAATATTTGTCATTTCATCTACTGCTTTTTTCATTGCTTCTGCTATATTTTTTGGAATTGGTCTTGTTATATCTCCTATTCCTAATTTAATTATATCTTTGTTTGGATTTTTTTCTTGGTATTTCTTTACTTTTTCAGCTATAGTAACAAATAGGTAACTGTCTTGCAATTTTAAAAAATTTTCGTTAATTGTTATCATATTCAAATTCCCCCTCATAAACAGTTTCTGCTGGACCTGTCATATATATATGCTTATTATTTTCATTCCATTCTATCTTAAGAGTTCCGCCTAGTAGTTCTACATTAATTTTGTTTTCTGTAAGTCTGTTTAATATACAGCTTACTGCTACACTACAAGCACCTGTACCACAGGCTAGAGTTTCTCCTGAGCCTCTTTCCCATACTCTCATTTTTACATTTTTACGGTCAATTACTTCTATGAATTCAATGTTTGCTCTGTCTGGAAAATGTTTATCATTTTCTAGAACTGGTCCGTATTTTTCAATTTCGAAATTTTCTAGATTTTCTACTTTTGTTACTGCATGTGGGTTTCCCATTGATATACAATCAACATAAAAGTCTTTATCAATTGCTGTTAGTTTTAGTCCTTGTGCTATATTCATATCAGATATTACAGGTATTTTTTCTGCCTCTAAAATTGGTTTTCCCATATCAACTTTTACTGTTTTTACTTTTTCGTTTTCTACATTTAACTGTAAATTTTTAACTCCTGATAATGTCTCAATTGTAATGTTTTCTTTTGTTGTTAAGTTTTTGTCATACACAAATTTGCCAGCACATCTTATGCCATTTCCACACATTTTTGCTTCTGATCCATCACTGTTAAATATTCTCATTTTGAAATCTGCAATTTGACTATCACTTATTAGAATTAAGCCATCACTTCCTATTCCAAAGTGTCTGTTACTAACAAAACGAGCTAAAGAAGATATGTTTTTTGTAAGTGAATTGCAATTGTTGCAATATATATAAACATAATCATTCCCTAGCCCGTGCATTTTTGTAAATTTAATCATACTTTTCACCCTTTTTAGGTATTAATAAAGCAGTTTAAAATAATTATTTCAAACTGCTTTATATTTTATACTTTATTTGTGTTTTTGTCAATTGTTTTTAACAAATTAAGCTAATTCTACAACAGCTCCAGCTTCTTCGAATTTTGCTTTGATGCTTTCTGCATCTTCTTTTGAAGCTCCTTCTTTAACTGTTTTTGGTGCTCCGTCTACTAGGTCTTTAGCTTCTTTTAATCCTAAACCTGTAACGTCTCTAACAACTTTTATAACTGCTATTTTGTTAGCTCCTGCTTCTTTTAATACTACATCAAATGATGATTTTTCTTCAGCTGCTGCTCCTGCTGCTACTCCACCTGCTACTGGTGCTGCTACAGCTGCTGCTGATACTCCATATTTTTCTTCAATTCCTTTTACTAATTCTGATAATTCGATAACTGTTAAGCTATCTATTTCTTCTAATAATTTTGCAATGTCTGCCATTATAAATCTCTCCTTTTTTTCTAGAAGTTAGAATTTAGATGTTAGAGTTTAGAATCTCTTTTCTAAATTTTAATCTTCGTTATTTTATATTTTTGTTACATTTTTTAAGTAATGTAAAACTTTTTTATTTACTAAAAACATAATTTTTTATTATGCTTTAAGCTTCTGCTTTTTGTTTTGCCACTTGATCCAATGCAACTGCAAGTTTTGAAATATTTCCAAGTAATGCTCCTGCAAGTTGTGCGATAAGTGTTTCTCTTGATGGTAATTTAGCAAGTGTAATTAATTCTTCTACAGAAACTACTTTACCTTCAATTATTCCACCTTTTATTTTGTAGAATTCATTATCTTTAGAGTACTCATAAATTGCTTTTAGTGGTTCTAGATAGTCTTCATATCCTAGAATTACTGCTGTTGTACCTTCTAACTTGTCATCTAATCCCTCTATATTGCAACTTTTCATAGCTCTTCTTGTTATATTATTTTTTATAACTTTATATTCAGCATTTGCTCCTCTTAAAGTTTTTCTAAGTCCTGTAACATCTAATACATTAATTCCTTTGTAATCTGTTAAAAGAACAATTTTTGCTTTTTCAATTTTTTCTGCTAATTCTTCCACTTGTTTAATTTTTTGATTAATTGCATTTTGGCTTGCCATTTTTGTTTTCACCTCCAGCTTATATATAAATTTAAAATTAAAAACTTTTGTCTTCCCCTACACACAAGGCAAGACAAAAGTTATCTCTTTTTTCTTACCTCGGTAGGACTTAAATTTTTGCCTACTGTCTTAGGTTAAAAATCAAATTATTCATTATTTATTATTCATTAATCAATATAAATGCTTGGTCCCATAGTTGTAGAAATTGCTATACTTTTAATATATTGTCCTTTTGCTGCTGCTGGTTTTGCTTTTATTATAGCATCCATAACTGTTTCATAGTTTTCAAGTAATTTATCTGCTCCAAAAGATAATTTTCCAAATCCTAAATGAATGATATTAGATTTATCTAATCTATATTCAACTTTACCAGATTTAATTTCGTTTACAGCTTTTGTTACATCCATTGTAACTGTTCCTGATTTTGGGTTTGGCATTAATCCTTTAGGTCCTAATATTCTACCTAGTCTTCCTATTATGCCCATCATATCTGGTGTTGCTACGATTACATCATAATCAAACCAATTTTCTTTTTCAATTTTTGGAACTAATTCCTCTGCTCCAACATAATCTGCTCCAGCTGCTTCTGCTTCTTTAGCTTTATCACCTTTTGCAAATACTAAAACTTTTTGTGTTTTACCTGTACCATTTGGAAGAACTACTGTTCCTCTTACTTGTTGGTCAGCTTGTTTTGAATCTACACCTAATTTTACGTGTAATTCAAGTGTTTCGTCAAATTTTCTTTTTGGCATTTTTTCAAATACTTCAATTGCCTCTTTGGCATCATAGTTTTTTGTTTTATCAATAAGCTTTTCGCTTTCTTGATATAATTTTCCTCTTTTCATAAAATCCTCCTTTTGGTTTTAACGAATACTTAAAAATTGTATTCTCCCAATTTATTTGTTTACTATCTTTTATAGTAAAAATTTAATAACTTATTCAATTACTGTAACACCCATTGAACGTGCAGTTCCAGCTACCATGCTCATTGCTGTTTCTACTGAAGATGCATTTAAGTCTTCCATTTTTTGTTCTGCTATAGCTTTTACTTGTTCTTTTGTAATTGATGCAACCTTATCTTTATTAGGTTTTCCAGAACCTTTTTCTATTTTAATTGCTTTTTTAATTAATACAGCAACAGGTGGTACTTTTGTTATAAATTCAAATGACTTATCTGAATATACTGTTATAACAACTGGAATTATCATACCTGGTTGGTTTGCTGTTCTATCGTTAAATTCTTTAACGAATTGCATAATGTTTACACCACTTGAACCTAATGCTGGTCCTACTGGTGGAGCTGGTGTTGCTTTTCCAGCTTCAATTTGTAATTTAATTATATTAGTAACTTCTTTTTGTGCCATTTTAAAAACTTCCTTTCAATAATTTTATATGTGTAGGTCACAACCCTATTTTTAATTTTAAATTTTTAAGCTTTCTCTACTTGAGAGAATTCCAATTCAACTGGAGTTTCTCTTCCAAACATTGAAACAAGTACTTTTACCTTTCCTTTTTCTTTGTTTATTTCTTGAACTGTACCTATAAAACCTGCTAAAGCTCCATTTAGTATTTTAACTGAGTCGTCTACATTATAATCTACTTCAACTACTGCTGCTTCAAATCCCATATTCCTTATTTCTTCATTAGTAAGAGGTATTGGGTCTGTACCTGAACCAACAAAACCTGTAACGCCTCTTGTATTTCTTACTATATACCAAGATTCTTCAGTTACTATCATTTTTATTAATACATAACCTGGAAAAACTTTTTTCAAGTTTGCTTTTCTTTTTCCATCCTTAATTTCTATTTGTTCTTCCATTGGAACAACTATATCAAAGAAGTAATCTTCTAGCTCTCTATTTTTTACAGTTTTTTCTAGGTCTGTCTTAACTTTATTTTCATATCCTGAATATGTATGAACTACATACCATCTTGGTTCTAAATTTTCCTCTATTTGAGACATTTAATTTGGCCTCCTTTTTAAAGTTAATATAAAACCTTTATTTATTCACTTACAGTTTGGTCCTCAGCTGTATTATTTTCTTCTACTACATTGTTTGTTTCTGTATTTTCATCAACTGCAATTTGGTTTACTTCTGTCTCATTTGTTGTATTTTCACTTTCATGATTATGTTCATCCTCAACTTGTACAGTATTATAACCTCTAACATTAGCCTTTAACCTATTAATACCATATTTATTAAACAAGTCGAAAACTACATCTAAAACAAAAACAATTAAAGCTGTAACTAGCACAATAACAACAACTGCAACTGTATTATTTACTAATTGTTTTGGCGTTGGCCAAATAACTTTTTTCAATTCTGCTTTAAAATCTTTGAAAAAACTTTTTTTGTTTTTTGTATCTTTCTTACTCTTAGCTTCTTTATCATTAGCCATTTTATTTCCTCCTTAAAATAGCCCTCTATCTCTATATTATATGTAATTATTTTGTTTCTTTATGTGTTGTTCTTTTTTTGCAGAATTTGCAATACTTTTCAACTTCTAATCTTTCTGTATTATTTCTTTTATTCTTACTTGTCATGTAATTTCTTCTTTTACACTCTGTACATTCTAATGTAATATTTTCTCTAGGTCCTTTTGCAGCCATTTTAGCTCCACCTCCAACTTTGTATTACGGGTTTTAACGATGCGTTTTTTAAGCTATGCTCCCAAATTATAGAACATAGCTTATATACTTTACCATATTTTATGTAAAAAGTCAAGCGTTTTGGAGTTTTTTTATATTAATAGTGTGACTCGTAAATGAAAATGTCTCAATTTTTCAGTTAGTTTGTAAATAAAAATGTCTCGAAGTATGAACCTTTTATTCCAATTTCCTTATTGACATTGAGCCTCTAATCCTTTGGAAACCTATTTGTGCCAAAGCTAATGATATAAATGCTTTGTGCCTCAAAAGCATACCAAAGGATTACTCAATATCAATAAGTTTTCTCGGCATAAAAATATATTTTTTTAAATTAAAAGTTGAGACATTTTCACTTACGAATCAAATCATTTTTTGAGACATTTTTATTTACGAGTCACATTTTGTCAATTGTTTTTCGAATTTTTTATTGTTTTCTTTTATTTTAAATGATATAATTGTTAATCTATAAGGGGAGAGATTTTTATGAGATTAGAGTCTAAGGATAAGTCTATTTTATTTTCTAGCACAGATATACCTGATATATTTTTTATTGAGTATTTATCTTCTGCTAGTGGTGATTTTATTAAAATTTATCTTTGTTTGGTATTTTTAGCCAAATATGATAAGGATATTAAAATAACTGACTTATCGAAAAAGTTAAATCTACCTTTTAATGTTATTCAGGCAGGTCTTGCTTTTTGGGAGGAAAATGGGGTTATAACTAAAAAGCCTACAGGTTATATTTTAAATAATTTGCAAGAGATTGAACTACATAAGTCTTATACTCCAAATTTAACATTAACACCTGAGGCTATAAAAAATAATAGCAAAAATGAGTATAGAGCAAAGGCTATTGAAAGTATTAATAATCAGTATTTTCAAGGAATTATGTCTCCTTCTTGGTATAGTGATATTGATTTATGGTTTAAAAAATATGGTTTTGATGAACAGGTAATGGTTGCTTTATTTGATTATTGTTTTAGTAAATCTGCTCTTCATAAAAATTATGTTCAAACAGTTGCAGATAGCTGGTCTAAAAATAATATTAAGACTTATAATGATTTAGAAAACTATTCTCAAAAAAGGGATAATATTAATATGATAAAAAAAGCCATATCTAAAAAACTTGGTCGCTACACAGCTCTTACAGAATTTGAAGAAGAATATATTGAAAAATGGATTTTAGATTACAACTATAATTTAGATGTTATAAATATAGCCTTAAAGAAAACTACTTCTAAGGCAAATCCAACTTTTGATTATTTTGATAAACTACTTACCGATTGGCATGACAGAAACTTAAAAACACCTAGCGAAATTGAAGCATTTTTAGCAGAATTTAAAAATAAGAATAAAAATATAAAAGAACTTGAAAAGAAAACAAACTATAATAACTATACTCAAAGAAAATATGATAACTTAAACGCATTATATGCTAACAAGAAAGGGTAACACTTATGATTAACAATGATATCTTAAAGGACTTATTAAAAGAATATGATAAAAAGCAAATTAATGCAATTTATGATATGGAAAATAGAAAAAAAGAGCTATATTCAAAAATACCTCGTTTGAAAGAAATTGAAGACGAGCTAAATGAATGTGCAATACAATCTGCAAAATCTATTCTATCTTCCAATAGCAATACTGCATTAAAAACATTACAAGATAAAGTAAACTCTTTAAAACAAGAACGTATTTCCATATTAAAAAAAGATGGCAAAAATTTAAATTATCTATCTCCAATTTATGAATGTTCTAAATGCAATGATACTGGATACATATTGAGTAACGGTCATACAATAATGTGTAGCTGTTTAAAACAAAAATTATTAAATATTGAATACAACAATGCCAACATTGGAAATTTAGATAAAGAAAACTTTAAAAAATTTAACATAAACCTATATTCAGACGAAATAAATGAAGAAAAATATGGTGCAGATATTTCACCAAGAGAAAATATTAAAATTATAGGAAAAGAAGTAAAAAAATTCATAAAAAACTTTAATAATCCCAATGAAAAAAATCTATTATTCTCAGGAGGCACAGGCCTTGGAAAAACATTCTTATCTAACTGTATAGTAGCAGAACTTTTATCACAAGGAAAAACCGTACTATATCAAACTGCACCAGTTATGTTAGATAACCTAATAAACGAACTATTTAGCAAAGACTCAAACAACACATTCTCACAAAACCTACTAACTGTTGACCTACTAGTAATAGACGACTTAGGAACAGAAACAATGAACAGCATGAAATTTACCGAACTATACAAAATAATAAACACAAGACTACTAAACCAAAACGGAAAAATTACAAAAACAATAATCTCAACAAACCTAGACCTCCAAGGACTATTTAACACATATGATGAAAGAATAGTCTCAAGATTCATAGGACACTATAATATATATAGATTTTTTGGCGATGACATTAGATTTATTAGTGAGAGGTGAGATGTAAGAGGTGAGAAATGAAAAGTGAGTGACTAAACAATATCACTCACATCTCACCACTCACTTCTCACTTCTCATTAATAATTATCTGCTTTTATTTCGAAATATGCTTTTGCATGTGCACATACTGGGCAAACTTCTGGGGCTGATTTTCCTATTACTATGTGTCCGCAATTTCTGCATTTCCAGATTTTTTCTCCGTCTCTTGAGAATACTATTCCTTCTTCTATGTTTCCTAGTAATTTTCTATATCTTTCTTCGTGTTCTTTTTCTATTTTTCCTACTGCTTCGAAAAGATATGCTATATGGTCAAAGCCTTCTTCTTTTGCTTCTTTTGCCATTCTATCATACATATCTGTCCATTCGTAGTTTTCTCCTTCTGCTGCTGCTTGTAAATTTTCTTCTGTTCCTGGGATTTCTCCCCCATGTAATAGTTTGAACCATAGTTTTGCATGTTCTTTTTCGTTGTCTGCTGTTTCTTGGAATATTGCAGCTATTTGCTCATATCCATCTTTTTTTGCTTTTGAAGCAAAGTATGTGTATTTGTTTCTTGCTTGTGATTCTCCTGCAAATGCCTCCATTAAATTTTTTTCTGTTTTTGAACCTTTTAGTTCCATAAAAATACCTCCTTAAAAATTTTGATTTTCTAAACATTTTTTACATATTCCTTGGACAATTATATAATTTGAAAATTTTTCTATGTTTGTTTTTTCTTTTATTGTTTTTTTTAATTTTTTTGCATTAAAGTTATATTCAAAATCGAATACTGTATTGCATTTTACGCATATGGCATGATTGTGTGGCGTTTTTAAATAATCATACCTATCTGCTCCATTTTGTATAGAAATTTTTTCAATTATACCTTTATCAGTTAAGAAATTTAGATTTCTATATACTGTTCCCTTACTTGCAGTTGAGCCTCTTTTTTTCATTTCTTTATATACTTCTTCAGCTGTTGGATGTGAATAAGACTCTATTAGAAAATCTAATATTTCCTGCCTTTGCCTAGAATATTTCTCCATCTTTCTTTGCCTTTCTAAAATAGGAATTGTTCCTATTTTTGATGCCAATAATATATCACATACATTTATGTTTGTCAAGACTAAATTTGCTTATTATAATAAAATCCAAGAATGTCAATAATTTTTGAATATTTCACTAAAAAATATCTTTATTTTATTAGCGAATATTTCACCATATATGTAATCTTGAGTTCCGCTCGCCGCGGAGGCAGGCTCAAGATTTATTTTTTTTTGTTTATTTTTTTAAATTTTGTAAATAATATTATTAGGCGAGAGATTTATATGATGCTTTTGCATCTTTAAGGTAAAATTCATTTATTAGTTCAATGACTACATCTGCTAGCCATTGATGATAATCTAATGAGTTTGTATCAATATTGTCTTTAGAGATTAATTCTAAAGGCTGTACATCATATATTTTATTGTTGGCTTTTACTCGCATTCCTATTTTTTGACTTATATAAATCTGTACTTTAGTTTTTGGAGGAAGCGATTTATCTATTATTTGAAA
>CALXWL010000009.1 GCA_944392385.1 uncultured Clostridia bacterium
TTTATGTAGTACGCATACCTTCCACTTGTTGCTAAGCCACTTTCTCCGTCACTTGCATTTACTGTTACTTTTATGCTTTCTGCTGTTATTTCATTTATTGTTATTGTTCCTGTTGGATCGGTTTTATCTTGTATGTCCATACTTGTGTATTCTCCTGCATTGTTTCCATCTGTTAATCTTGCATATATTGTTGTTCCATGGTTTAGATTGCTTATTGTTCCTCCATTTTGTATATCTGTCCAACTTCCGCTTATTCCATTTAGTTGATATTCTATATCATAATTTGTGTTTGTATGTATTGTTACTCTTGCTTTTCCTGAGCTCCATATTACATTTGAAAATGTTATTGCTCCTTCTTCTAATCCTGATGTTACTGTGCCTGTTGTTCTTTGCGTTGTTCCTGTTCCTACGTTTCCTTCTTCGTCTCCGTTTACTTCTACTTTTATATCGTATGTTGTGCCTTGCGTTAGTCCTGTATATGTGTAACTCGAATTTGCATTTGTTGTTTTTTGTTCATATGTACTTGCTAAAGCTTCTTTTATGTAATAGGTGTATTGTGGCTGTGATACCATTCCTGTTTCGTTATCTCTTGCTGTTACGTTTACTGTTATACTGTTAGTTGTTGTTCCTCCTACTGTTACAGTTACTATTGGTGGGGTATTATCTATTATTTCTCCTCCGCCTCCTTCGTTGTTATTTCCTTCTCCACTTGTGTTATTATTTTCTCCACCTGTATTATTATTTTCTTCACCTGTATTTGTATTTGGGTTATCTTCCGTATTTTCTTGAAGTTTATCCCATTCGTTCATTAATTCATCTATTGTTTCTTGTTCCTCTGCTACTCTATCATTTGTTTTATCTACTGAGTCTTTTGCTGTATCGAATAGCTTGCCATCTATTGCTACATCTATTGTTACTGCTGCTAAGATTAATAGTATTACTATTGTTATTATCAACGCTATTAGCGTTATCCCTTTTTGTTTTTTATTTTGCATATTCACATTTACTCCCTCCATTTTTTATTTTCAAAATATATAATTTCATTATATCTACGAAGCCCTTCTAGAAAGCCCCTTTAACAAGGGGGCTGTCGCCTTAGCGACTGGGGGTTCTTGGGCTACCTCTCTGGAGCAGAACCTTCCGTCAGACTTCGTCTGCCACCTCCCTTGTTAAAGGAGGTTTTTTGATGGGCTTCGAAGTTTTTATAATTGAAGTTATGAACCATAAATTTTTCCATAATAATGTTTATGAGATAATAAAAAAGATTAATTTAGCAAGCTTAAAAGATAGTTTTTAGATGTTGTTTTCTAACTTCTAACATCTAATCTCTAACTTCTAGTAACTAAATTAATCTTTATGTTCCTATATTTTATATATAATTTTTTTACACTACCAATAAAGCCCTCATTTTTTAAATTACGGCTCTCTCTCTCTCTCTACAGTACCAACGGTTTTAGCTTGTGCCATTATATTCATGTTTATTTGCTCCTTTTTTCTTTATTCTTCTTTATGTGTTCTCATATACGTACATGTTTTTATTTTACAATATTAATTCTTCCTTTTCAATATTTTTTTATTAAATGTAATATTTTTGTAATATGTTCGTAATATGTTTATAATATTTGAGGTTACAATTCACAGCCATCTTTGTAATATTTTTGTGACCCTATTTACTAACAAATATCAATAGTTTTTTGATTTTTCATACATTGTATCCACCCATAAAAACAACTCAACATATATTTTTATAGAATTATTTTATCATAAATTAATCATAAAATATATATGTTGAGGTTATTTTTATTTAATTCTCAGACAGCCTTACATCCCCGTGTCTACCGTTTCTACTCTTCTTTTGAATTATATATAAGTACTTCTTCTAAATCTTCATCCTCTAATAAAGACCCTTTGATTCCTCCTGTTGTTATAATATCTACATCTTTTTCTAATGCCTCTTCTAGAGCAAATTTGACTTCTACAATTTTAAATCCTTCTGCAACATCTTCTGTTTTTACTAAAATATCTATGTCACTATCTTTTTTTTGTTTCTTTTTTGCATAGGAGCCAAATAGCCATATATATGTAAGATTGTATTTTTTTGCTACTGGCTTTATCTTTTCTTTAATTTGTTCTATTTCACTCATCGTACAATCACCTCTCATTTATGATTTTTATACAAAAATTTTTTATACTTATGGTTTCTTTATCAGCTACATTCCATAATATTAATTTATCAATGGTTTCATAATTATGTACCACTATATCTCTCATTCCTGCAATATTTCTCCATGGTATTTCATTATACTTTTCTCTAAATTCATTTGGTAATCTCTTTACTAGCTCTCCTATTTGTGTAACAGGTGTTAATATGGCATTCTGATATATACTATTTTTTTCAAATATTTCATAATTATATCCAAAATATTCTTTTGTTTCTTCTATCATATTACAATGTTTTATTAATGCTAATAATATTTTTCTTGTTCTTTCATCTATCATACTTAATTTCTCCTTTACTATGATTGTATCACAAATCGCTCTGAAATAATAATCTTTTTAATATTATTCGCGTTTTTCATTTGCTGTTTATACTTATTACATTATATCATAAAATTTTATAAAGTCTATCTTTATTAGCTAATTTTGCCATATATTATAACATATTTTTAGAATTTTAGATACGGATATACACGGGGACGAAGTTTTTGTTTTTAAGTTGTCGGGTTGTAACCTTAAAGACAAAATCTCCGTCCCCGTGTCTATAAATTAATCATAAAATATATATGTTGAGGTCATTTTTATTTAATTTTCAGACAGCCTGACATCCCCCGTGTCTATGATTTTGTCAATATTTTTACGATGTATCGTAAAAATATATTCATTTGCAAATTTTTTTACGGTACACCGTATATTCTCTCTTGATTATTATAATTATTTCGCTTTATCAAAATAATTATATGCATTTAGTTATTGTTTTTGTAACAATAGTTATAAAAATCTAAAATTTATCGGCTTTTTATTGGCGGTTATCGGCGCAATATAAAATTTCTGTATAGTTATGTGTTTTAGGCGATTGCTTTTCAAAGATGTATTTTTCTTTTTATCTAGTTTTCTTATTGTAACAACTAATGCTACGAATAAGGCAAATGCGATAGCAATTACTACGACAAGTTCAAAAAATAATATATGAACATAAAATTTCATATAATTCTGCTGAATGTGTTTGTTTAATTTTTTCTGATGAGGTGGTACATAAAACAATTAAAATTTTCTTTTTCATAGTATCACCTAATCTATCTTAATAAGAATACAAAATTTATAATTTTTATTGAAATTTTGTTATATCATTAATTTTTGCTGCAAAGTATGGTGTATCTTTGTCTTCTTCCATTAAGAATATTGCAAACGTGTCATCTATATAGAATTCTCTTTTATCTAGTTCTAATGAATCTGATAGATTTAGCATTATACCTGCTTCGCTTTTTACTTTTCCACCTTCTCTATCTAATTCAAATTCTATTGTTTGAATAGCCTTTTCAATTCTTGCATCACTTATATAATTTGCAAATGGCTTGTCTTGAAGCTCTGTAAATTCTGTCTTTTCTTTTAATTTTATATTTGGTATTTTTACTAATTCATCTGTTTTTAAATATTTGCTACCTTCATAATCTTTTTCTTGCTCTCTAATGTTTTTGTATATTTCATTAAATGTTTTTCCTTCTGGATTTTTGCATAGTATAACTTCATCTTCTTGTTTTGTTAATAGTTTGATTGCAAAATCGTTTTTTGAGTTGTAATATAATACTTTTACTTGTCCTTGTAGCTCTCTTGTTGGATCTTCTTTTATTCCAAAGTATTCTATATTTTCATAGTCCCCAAATTTGTCATTTTCAAGCTTTTCAAATGCTTTTTCAAATTGAAACTCTTTTTTAAGCATAGCATATAAGAAATAATTGTCTGATTCCCTATTCTCCCAATTAAAATCATCAAGTATATCACTTGTTTCATTAAATTTATCTTTTATTGCTTTTTCTATTTCTTCTTTTAATTCATATGATGGGGTTCCTACGATTTTATAATAATATTCCTCTGAAATGTCATCTTCTTTAAAGGTTTCTTTATTTAAATTTTCAACTACTTCTAGTTGTGGTTCAAATTCAATATCGGCTTTTATTATATCATTTTTCATATCATTCCATATTAATTGAAATGTACCACACCAAATTGTATCGTTTTGTATTTCATCTTCAAGAGTTAATACTGTTGTTATTCCCTCTGTGCTTGAAAATTCTATTTTTACATCATCCTTTGATTTTTCCATTGCATATTTAATTCCGCATACTGCTAAGATTATAATAATTATTACTATTACCATTTTTAATATTTTTTTCATAGTTCCAACTCCTTTAGCATTATATTAACTCACTTAAATGCATTTCTTGTATTCCTATATATACATCTCTATCTTCACCTAGTGAATAGCATTTTATTGTTTAATCATGTAGACACTATCTTTCATCTTTATAATTTAATCCAATATACTTGTACATTTTCATTATTTTTATATATATACTCTTTTTCTAATTTTCCTCCCGCATTTACTATTGTTTTTCTTGAGCCTTCATTTTCCTTATCACATGAAATCATTACTTTTTCCAGTTTTAAGTTGTTTTTGCAAAATTCTAATGCAAGAGCCAGCATTTGAGTAGCATAGCCTTTTTTTCTTTCTGTTGGTCTTACACCATAACCTATATGTCCTGCATAGTTTCTCAAAAATTCATTTGTTAATTCATGTCTTACATCTATCATACCTACTATTTTATTATCACTTTTTCTAATACCTAAAAAATTAGTATGTACTGTCCAATTATCATTTAACGTTTCATGACTTGATTGTTCTTCCAACAAATCAAGCCATTCATTGTAATCATTCATTTTATCCCATAAACTACAAGCGTGAATTTTATTTTCTCCATATTTTATATGTTCATTTTTATACTCTATCATTTTCTTTTCATATTCTTTCGTTGGCTTAACTAATATTATTTCATCCATATTATCGCCCTCCTACATAAATCGTTCCAAACTTAAATCAGCATCTGTTATTAGAATACCACAAATCCAATTATTCTGTCAAAATTATCAAACATATAATTTTGCAGGAACAGGCATATATATATAATCTACAAATATAGAGTAAGTAAGCCTAAACTTACATACTCTATTCTTTTATTATTCTTGCTAGTGTCTTAATATGTATTTTTTATTACATACATCTAAGAATCTATTTTTTTACTTCAATATAACCTTCACGTTCTGGACTAACAGATATATATCTTATTGGTGCTCCTGTTTTTTCTTCAATAAATTTAATATAAGCTCTTGCTTCTTTTGGTAAATCTTCCAAAGTTCTTGCTTGAGAAATATCTTTTTTAAAGCCTGGTAGATATTCAATAATTGGTTTTGCCCTATTTAAGGCATCTCCTGTTGGAAAATCAGTTGTTCTTTTTCCATCTACTTCATATTCTACACATACAGGTATTTTGTCCATATAAGAAAGGACATCTAGTTTTGTTAATGCAATTTCATCTGCACCTTGAACTCTTATTCCATATTTTGATGCTGGAACATCAAATGGTCCAACACGTCTTGGACGACCTGTTGCTGCACCATATTCTCCTCCAGTTTCTCTTAATCTTTCAGCTTCCTCTCCAAACATTTCTGCAGTAAAAGGTCCTTCTCCAACACAACTTGAATATGCTTTCATTATTCCAACTACATTATCTAACTTTTTACCTGGAATTCCTGCTCCGCAAGTTGCATATGCAGAAATAGTTTGAGAAGATGATGTATATGGATAAATTCCAAAATCAATATCTCTTAGTGCACCTAGTTGTGCTTCAAACATTATATTTTTCCCTTGTTTAGTAGCCTCATCTAAGTATTTGCTAACATCTGTAATATAAGGTTTTACTATTTCTCCATATTTTTTAAGCCACTCTAAAGTTTCTTCTAACTTAATTGGATTTGCTCCATATCCTTTTTCTATTGTAAGGTTTTTCCAATCTATTATTCCTTTTAGTTTTTCTTCTAATGTATTGTAGTCTAATAAATCTCCTATACGAATACCTTTTTTTGCATACTTATCAGCATACACAGGTGCAATTCCACGTCTTGTTGAACCAAATTTTTTGTCTGCTAGCCTTTCTTCCTCTAAAATATCTTGCTCTTTATGATATGGTAAACAAATTATAGCTTTTTCGCTTATTTTAAGATTTTCAGGCGAAACTTCTATTTCCTTTTCTCTTAACCTTTCAATTTCTCCGGCTAAATGTTCAATATCAATTACCATTCCATTTCCCATAACATTTACCGTACCTTCTCGTAAAATTCCTGAAGGTAATAAATTTAAAATAAATTTTCCTCTTTCATTAACAACAGTATGTCCTGCATTATTTCCACCTTGATAACGGACTATAATGTCATACTTTGATGAAAGTAAATCAACCATTCTTCCTTTACCTTCATCTCCCCAATTTATTCCTACTATTGCAGTTAACATATTTTAACCTCCTTATTTTTTTGAAATAAGACATGCCTATTATAACATAGCCATGTTTTTTTGTAAAGTATACATAGACACGGGGACACTTTTTATGCTAAACTATATAATAAAATACTTAACGATTGGTTAATATAATGTTGTATATATTTCTATAGGCTAAAGCCCTCCAGACATAAACTCCGTCCATATGTCTGAAGGGTTGGAAGGAGATTTGTTTTATGAAGAAAATTTTTTATGATGGTAATTTTATTACATTGGAGAACTATAATGTGGAAGCGATTTTGGTTGAAGATGGTTTTATTAAAAAGGTTGGTAATAAAGATGATATTTTTAGTTATAAGGATAAAAATACTGAGCTAATAAGTTTAGAGGGATATACTATGATGCCTTCTTTTATTGATTCTCATAGTCATTTTTCGGGAATTGCAAATGGTTTTTTAAAGGTGAATTTAGAAGGTTGTAAGAGTTTTAATGATATTCAAGAAGTGCTTAAGAAGTATAAAGAGGATCATCAAGTGGTTGATAATGTTTGGATTTTGTCTGATGGGTATGATCATAATAGTTTGATTGAGAAACGTCATCCTAATAAGGAGTTAATAGATGAGATATTTCCTAATAATCCTGTTGTGTTACAGCATAAGTCTGGTCATGTGGGGGTTTTTAATAGTGCTGCTCTTAGGTTTTTTAATGTGACAAATGATACTCATTCTTGCAATGGAGGAATGATTGAAAAAGTAGGTGGTAGCTTAACTGGATATATGGAGGAAAATTCTTTTTTAAATTATTTGAAGGAAATTCCAATGCCTAGTATGGATAATTTATTAAATGCATACGAAAAAGCTCAAGAATTATATTTATCTTATGGGATTACTACTATTCAAGATGGAATGGCTTATCCTTCTATGATTCCTATTTACCAAAATTTAGTTAGTAATAGGAAATTGAAATTAGATTTGGTATCTTATATTGAACCGAATAGCAGAAAAGTGTTTTTTGATACATTTAGTAATTGTATTAGAAAGTATTACAATAATTTTAAGATAGGTGGCTATAAAATTTTTTTGGATGGTTCACCTCAATCAAGAACCGCCTGGATGAGAACTCCTTATGTGGGTGAAAATATGTATTTGGGTTATAATACTATGGATGATAAAGATGTAGAAGATGTAGTTAAAACATCAAAAGATACAAATATGCAACTACTTGCCCATTGTAATGGTGATAAGGCTGCTGAGCAATATATAAATAGTATAAAAAAGTTTGAAAATGATATAGAAGAAATTAGACCTGTTATGATACATGCACAATTTGTTGGTCTTGACCAATTATCTGACTTAAAAAAATATCATATTATTCCTTCTTTTTTTATAGAACATGTTTTTTATTGGGGAGATATTCATATTGAAAATTTTGGATATGAAAGAGCAAGCCTTATAAGCCCTGCCAATTCTGCTTTAAAACAGCATATATTATTTACATTTCACCAAGATTCTCCTGTAATAAAACCAAATATGTTTGAAACTATCTGGTGTGCCACAACTAGAAAAACAAAAAAAGGTGTAATATTAGGAGAAAATGAGAAGATTTCTGTTTTAGATGCGATTAAAGCTGTAACCATAAATAGTGCATATCAATATTTTGAAGAAGATAAAAAAGGTTCTATAAAAGAAGGGAAGCTTGCAAATTTAATAATTGTTGATAAGAACCCTTTAGAAATAAGTTTAGATGAACTTAAAAATATCCAAGTACTAGAAACTATAAAAGAAGGAGTTTCATTGTTTAAACGTAACTAAGTCACTATTTCGCCTAAAACTTAAATAAAAGCCACAAAGTAGCCAAAAGCAGGAATTATATGTTTATTCGAAAGAAAACAATCGAAAAGCCAACGGCTTCACTCGTGACCCGCGTAGCCATTTCGATTTTTTCTTGAGAATAAACATATAATTCCTGCTTTTGGCGGACTACATACTTCCAACTCTAACTAAATATTACCTATTTTACCAATTTTTCTATTTCTTCATATATTTTTTCTTCTACATTTTTTATAGCCATTTTCTGTGCATTCATGCCCATTTCATTTAATTTCGTTCTATTGCTTATTACTTCATTTATTGTTTTATTAAGCTTTTCATAGCTTAAGTCTTTATCTAATATTATTTTAGCAGCATTTGCATTTGCTAGTACTTTTGCATTATATTCTTGATGATTTTCTGTTGCAAATGGATATGGTATAAATATTGCAGGTTTACCACATTTTGCAACTTCTGTTATTGTCATTGCTCCGCTTCTTGCAATTATAAGGTCTGATAGATTTAACACTTCTCCCATATTATATATATATGGAAGTATTGTAGCATTATATGCTTCTTTTATTTTCTTTTTTACTTCTTCATAATTTTTTTTACCAACTGCCCAAATTATTTGATATTCTTTGTTTAATTTCTTATTTATAATTTCGATTAAACTTTTATTTATAGATTCTGCCCCTTGACTTCCACCAAATACGGTTATTATTGGTAGTTCGTTTTTTATATTTAGTTCTTTTTTTAAATTGTTTTTTTGTTCTGCACTTAAATTTATTTTTTCAACTTTTGTAGGTGTTCCTGTTACAACTATATGTTTTGCTTTTGGAAGCCTTTTTTTAGAATCTTCAAAACCTACCAAAACTGTATTTACCTTTTTTGATAGTAGCTTTACAGCTACTCCTGGAAATGCGTTACTTTCATGTAGTAGTGTTGGTATATTTAGTTTTATTCCACTAGATATAACTGGCCCACATATATATCCACCTGTTCCAATTATTATATCTGGATTTATTTCCTTTATTATTTTTTTTGCAGTTTTATAACTTTTTATAGTCTTACACGCATTTTTAAAATTTGCAAAACTTATTTTTCTTACTATACCATATGCTTCTATTGTTTTTAATTTGTAGCCTGCTCTTGGCACTAAATCATTTTCTAATCCTCTCGGAGTTCCTATAAATGTGATATCTGCATTGGAATTGTGTTTTTTTATTTCATTTGCAATTGCAATTCCTGGATTAATATGTCCTCCTGTACCTGCTGCTGCAATTATAACTTTCATACATTTCTCCTTTTTTAAATTTTATTTGTTTGTCTTGATATGTTGAGTAATATTCCTACCGAGGCAAGCAATATTATAAGCGATGTTCCACCATAACTAAAGAACGGCAGTGCTATTCCTGTTACTGGCATTGATGATGTTACAACTGCTATATTTATTATTGCTTGGAATCCAATAAGTGCTGTTATTCCACAAGCTAGTAAGCTTCCAAACATATCTGGTGCTTTCATTGATATTATTATTCCTCTCCAAATAAATACTGCAAATAATAATATTACAACTACGCAACCTATGAAACCTAGCTCTTCTGCTAGTACTGCAAATATGTAATCATTATGTGGTTCTGATATATATAAATATTTTTGTCTACTATTTCCTAGTCCTACTCCAAATAAGCCTCCTGAACCAATTGCATATAATCCTTGTATTATTTGCCAACCTGTATCTAATGGGTCTGCCCATGGGTTTGCAAATGCTATTAGTCTTTGTAATCTATATGCTCCTATATCAAAGTATTTTGCAAGTACGTATAAAGCTATACCTCCTAGTGTTGCTCCTGTACCTCCAAATATTATGAAGTGTGATATTTTACAGCCTGCCATTATCATCATAACCGAAATTGTTAATATTATTAAAATTGATGCACTTAAGTGTGATTGTACTAATAAAAGTATTGCTATTGCAGGTAACAAGAAGAATAATATTGGTTTAAAAAATCCTTTCCATAGGCTTTTTAGTTCGTTTCTATGTATTGTAAGATATGATGCAAAAAATATTATTAATCCTAATTTTGTTATTTCTGATGGCTGAATTGTTCCAAATACAGGGAATTTAATCCATCTTGTTGCGCCTTTTACTGTTACTCCTATCCCTGGTATTAAAACTGCTGCTAATCCAATTATAGAAACAATCCAGATAATTTTATAAAATTTTGATAATATTTTATAATCTATTTTCGATATAACTAACATAACAACTATTCCCAGTACTGCTGCAATTGCTTGTTTATACACATAAGTGTAACTGCTTGATGTTGTAGATAATGACATTGGTGAACTTGCTGAAAGAACCATTGTTATTCCCATTCCTAAAAGTACTAATACTACCATAAATAAAATAAAATCAAATGGTTTACTTTTTTTACTGGTTACTTTACTCTTCATAATTTTACCTTTCTAAAAAATTCTTTATTTTTAAATCGCACACAATCCAATTATACATAGCATTAATGTAAATATGCAAAATACTGATACTACCTTGTTTTCTTTCCATCCTGATAATTCAAAATGATGATGTAATGGTGCCATTTTAAATAATCTTTTTCCTCCTGTTTTTTTAAAGTATACTACTTGAAGTACTACTGATATTGTTTCTACCACTGGAATTGCTGCAATTACTAGTAATATAAGTGGCATTTGTAAATATAATGCAATTGCAGATATTACCCCTCCTAGTAGTAACGAACCAGTATCTCCCATAAATACTTTTGCTGTATTTAAGTTGAATATTAAAAATCCTAAACAAGCTCCTACTATTATGCTTCCAAATACAACTATTTCTTTTACATCTAATATGATTGCAATTACTGTTAAGCATGTTGTGATAATTGCTACTACACTAGTACTAAGACCATCTATACCATCAGTTAAGTTTACTGCATTTGTTGTTCCTAGCATAACAAATATTGCAAATGGTATATATACTAAAACTGGTAGTACTACTTCTTGTTTTATAAATGGAATTATTGTAGAGGTTCCTAAATTTATTCCCCTTAATAAATATAATGTAAATAAAACTGAAATTATTAATAACCCAAGCATTTTACTAGATGGTTTTAATCCCTTAGTATTTTTAAGTACTAATTTCTTGTAGTCATCTATAAAACCTATTGTTCCAAATCCTATTGATATAAGTAATAATGGAAATAATTTTTCCCCTACAACTGGATCTGTTTTAGAGTAATATATATATCCTCCTATTGTTCCTGCAATTATGCCGAGCTGCTATAATTATTCCTCCCATTGTAGGTGTTCCTTTTTTACCTAAATGGCTCTGTGGACCTTCTTCTCTTTCTATTTGCCCTATTTTTAATTTTCTTAATATTGGTATTATAAATATTGCCAGAATTACTGTTGCAATAAACGAAACAAACAGTATTTTTGTTTGAAAATACAATTTATGTTACCTCCTTTATGATTTCTCTTTCATCATAGTGTTTTTTTATTCCATTTATTTCTTGATATGTTTCATGCCCTTTTCCAGCTAGAACTATTATATCATTTTTTGTAGCCATTTCTACTGCATATTTTATTGCTTCTGTTCTATTTACTATTGTTTTATATTTTCCTTTAGACTTTTTAGCACCTTCTTCTATTTGTTCTATTATTTCTTCAGGGTTTTCTGTTCTTGGATTATCTGATGTTATTATTGTAAAATCTGCAATATTTGTTGAAATTTGTCCCATTATTGGTCTTTTACTTTTGTCTCTATCTCCTCCACATCCAAATACTGCAATTACTTTTCCTCTAGTATAACTTTTTACTGCATTTAGTATACTTTGTAAACTTTCAGGAGAATGGGCATAATCTATCATTATTGTTAAGCCCTTTTTATTATCTACAAGCTCACTTCTACCAGGAACTCTTACATTTAATAATGCTTCTTTTATTACTCCTGCATTTGCTCCAAGTTTAGTTGCAACACAAATAGCTGCTAATGAATTATATACACTAAATCTCCCTGGTATTCCTGTTTTTATTCTTTCATTTTTTCCATCAATTTTAACTTTAAAATCTACACTTGAATTTGTTATTGTAATATCTTTTGCAATTAAATCTGCTTCATTATCTATTCCAAATGATTTTATATCTTTATCAGGTAATAATTTTTTTATTTTTGAAACTCTGAAATCATCTGCATTTATATAACTTATTTTACTTGATTTTATTAATTTTAATTTTGAGTTAAAATAATCTTCCATATCCGGATGTTCATTTGCACTAATATGGTCTTCTGAAAAATTAGTAAATATCCCTATATCAAAATCTATTCCATCTACTCTATGAAGTTTTAATGCTTGTGATGAAACTTCCATTACTACACAATCTACATTTTCTTCTACCATTTTGCTAAATAGCTTTTGTAGTTCTAAAGCATCTGGAGTTGTTCTGCTACTTTCACCTAAACTTTTGCTTCCTATATAATTTGCAACTGTACCTACTAGGCCTACTTTTTTACCTTGAGCTTCCAAAATTGCTTTAATCATAAATGTTGTTGTTGTTTTTCCTTTAGTACCTGTTACTCCTATCATTTTCATTTTTTTTGAAGGATTTTTATAAAAATTGCATGCTATTTTTGCAGCAGCAATTCTTGTATCTGGAGCCATTATTATTGTTACATCATCTGTTATATCTTGTTTATTTAATTTTACTCCTTCTTGAATCATAATAGCAGCTGCGCCATTTTCTATTGCTTGTTTTATAAATTTATGTCCATCTGTTTCGAATCCTACAATTGCAACAAATAAGCTATTTTTTGTTATTTTTCTTGAATCACTTTCTACTGAGGTTATGTCTAAATCTAGGGTTCCTTTTGCTTTTAATCCTTCGATTCCTGAAATAACAGCTCTTAATTCCATATTTTTTCCTCCTAATTACAACATAATTACCTTTTCATTATATTTTCAACTTAAAATAAACATTTTTTACCATGTTCTATTATAATATTTTTTTTGTGTTTTGTATAGTTATTTTTCAAAATTTATATGTTTTTTAATAGTTAATTATATTCTTATATAAAAGATAAATAGAACCTAAAATTTAGGTTCTATTTATTTATTTCCTGCTTGTAATACTCCGTTATTAGTTCGTCTAATTCTATGCTTAACTTATATATTATTTCATAATCTGCTCCGTTTATAATACTATTATTTAGTTCTTCTCTTTTTTTAAGGATTTGTTTTGTTACCATTATATGCACTCTCCTTTTTTCTATTTTTTATCTTCTGTTTATGCATAAGAAAAGTTTAATTGTTTTTTCTATATATAAAATACCATATTTTTACATAAACGTCAATATAAAAACAGCAAAAAGTCATTTTTTCTAACTATTTTCGTGCGTGTTTTTTCCTTATTTTTCCAGTTTTATTTGTTTTTTCTATCTTTTTATTTTTCTTTATGGCAATTTTGTTTGTTTTAATACATTTTTCGACGGTTGCTATATAATTTTTTAAAATTTATAATAAAAATTTCCATCTTACACATATTTCGACAACATTCGACATTATATATATATTATATTTTGTATAGGAGGTAATATATATGAAGCGTATGCATAATTTATATAACAATATTTTAGACTTAGAAAACATTAACTATGTTTTTAATAAAATATGTTGTCATGTTAAAAATAAGCAAAGAAAAGAAATATTAAAACAATATAAGTGCATGTACATTTCAAATGTTTACAATATTTTAAAAAATAAAAGTTTCAAAGTTGGAACTTATAACATTTTTACAATTTATGAACCGAAAAAAAGAATTGTTGTAAGTTTAAATTTACAAGATAAAATTATTAATCATTTAATAAGTTCATTTATTCTTATTCCAGCTTTAATACCTTGTTTAATTGATGGAAATGTTGCTAGTAGGAAAGGGTTTGGTACTAAAAAAGGTCTAGAAATGGCTTATAATTTTCATAGAATTTGCAAAATCAAATATAAAAAGTACTATATATTAAAATGTGATATTAGTAGCTTTTTTAAAAGTATTAATCATAATATTTTAAAACAAAAATTAAAAAAGAAAATAAAAGATAAAGAAGCATTAGATCTTTTAAATATTCTATAATTTGATCTATTCTTTTATTTTTATTTACTTTTTCCTTTGCTAACTTTAAAAATTTGTTATAATTGTTAAGATTTTTATTATTACTTTGTTGTTCAACATCATAATTGTTTCTTCTATCTACAACAATATAATTTATTTTATTGTTTTCTAATATTGCTGTTACTTTTCCTAAGCTAGGTATTGGAAAAGCAGATGAATACACATCTTGTGTTTTATTTAGTTTGTAATTAAATAAATAATTGATAATGTATGCATCTTTTCCATATGCTGTATAAAATGTTCCTACCTTCACTAAAACAATATCTTCTTTATGTATTAGCTTTATAGTTTCTATCATGTTTATTATTCCCATTTTCTACTCCTTAAATAAGTATTGTTTACGTTCCTATAAATGCTTATCCCCCTATCCCTAGGCGACCAGAAGCCGCCTCGGGACTTTTTTATTATAGTTCTCCTCCTCCTCCACTATATTCTACATCACTTACTAATATTGCTCCTCCTGCTGGGATTTCAGACTTTAGAGAAACTAAGGGACGGACCCCGCAAGAGCTTTCACCCGAATCGCCAACCGAATCGAATTCGACGCCGTAAGAGTTCACACAGCCTTCAAACACGGCTCCTGGCCCAAAGCAAGCATAAACAGAACCTGCAAATACACCACGAGAAGCCAGCCAGTAGATATAAGATCCTCTCTGCTCAAATACCAGATTTTTCGCTCTATTACTTATTATGTCTGATACATATAGTCCCATATCTATCATCGTGTACACATATCCATCTAATATGTATTCTCCTAACGCTTCTTCTGTATTTGCTCCATCTGGTGTATACGTTCCATTTGCTTTTATATCTTCCCATGTGCTTAATTCGTTTAACTTTGTCGTGAAATTTCCTGTGGTTTGATATCCATTTTCATCATAATACATCCCTCCTTCTGGTGTGTACCCTAGTGCTCTATTTATATCTTCTATTTTCATGCTTCTTGCTTCGTTTCCATATATTTCTTTTACTTTTGCTTCTATTTTTTCTATTCCATTATTATACGCATCTGCCCCACTTAGTTGTAGTACTTCTGTTGATGGCTCTAGTGTTGTTAATAATAGGGTATCATTTCTTCCGTTTTTATCGCTATCTTCTGTTCCAAATACTACCCATCTTGTTCCACTTGGGCCTGCTGTGTAGTCTGGAATCTCTTGCCCTACACTGTATGTTTTTCCTGACGTGCTTTCTTTACTACATATTCCACATGTGCATTTTAGTTCTGCTTGTGTATTATCTGTGTATTGCCAATTGTGCTCTTTTGGCTTTTTACTTTCTTCCCATTCTTTTACTTCTTCTAATTCTCCTAACAATCCATCTACTCTTCCTTGTGTTTCTCCTACTTTATCATTTGTTTTATCTACTGCCTCTTTGGCTGTATCAAATAATTTTCCGTCTATTGCTACGTCTATTGTTACTGTTGCTAGTATTAACATTATTACTATAGTTATTATTAGGGCTATTAGGGTTATTCCTTGATTTTTTCTCATCTCTCATCTTCTCCTTCTTTTTTTATTTTTTTCCTGTCTTTTCTCTTTGTTGTTTTTTGTGTACAATAAAAAGATTAAGTAACTAACAGATATGTCTGATGTCTTATTTCGGACATCTGATATCCGTATTCCGTTTGTTAACTTAATTTTCAATTCTCTATATTTTATATATAATTTTCTTACACTACTAATAAAGCCTTCATTTTCTAAATTACGGCTCTCTCCAGACTGTCCTCCAATTCTGATGTTTTGTAAATATAGTGTGTGTGTGTGTGTATATACATCCCCAAGGCTTTCAGCGTTTGCTTCTCTCATGTTTTTTCTCCTTTTATTTTTATTTTACATTATTAATTGCTTTTTTTCAATATTTTTTTCTAATTTGTAATTTATTTGTAATATTTGTGTAATATTTTACGTTTTTATATTTATCTAGTAACCTTTATACGTTACCATTCACTCTAAAAAATTGATATTACTCTGTAGCCAAAAGCAGGAAGTATATGTTCTTTTCGAAAGAAAATAATCAAACAGCCTGCTGCTCAACTCGTGACCCCTTGACCTTTTGATTTTTTCTTGAGAAAAAACATATACTTCCTGCTTTTGGCGGATTGTATGTCTCTAGGTCTTGAATGGTAACTCTTTATACTTATTTTTTGTTGAAAAATAGTTGACTTTTAAAGTAAATTATGGTACTTTATTATTGTAATTAAAGGGGGGGAATTTTATGGAAAAAGTTTTACAATTTCTAAAAAATACTAAAATTTTAGGAATAGTTGGAGCAATACTTTTAATAGTTGGAAATTTCTTTACTTTTGCTACTACAAAAGTTTTATGGATAGAAACATCTGTTAAATTTATTGAAGGCGATGGAGTATTTGTTCTGATTTTAGGAATATTAGCTTTATTAATTGTTTTTGTGGATTTTATTCTTAGTAAAATACCAGAAGGGAAATTAAAGTTTTTATTCAAATTAAGAAATCAAAAATTTGTTTTAGTTCCTGCTATTATATCTGCAATTATTCTATTTATAGATGGAAGAAATGCATTTGATGTAGGTTCAGCAGGTTTAGGATTTTATCTTTTACTTATAGGCGTTATTACTTTAATTATTTATCCATTCTTATTTAAAGAAGATAAATAATTCTTACACAAAGAAAAAGCTGAGGATATGTTCCTCAGTTTTTTTATTCAATACCATATTTTTTCTTAAATTTATCTGCTCTTCCACCTGTTGTATCTCTTTTTAAGTTACCTGTCCAAAAAGCGTGACAATTAGAGCATATATCTACTTTTAAATTTTTCTTTGTTGAACCAACTGTATATACTTTTCCACAAGCACATGTTATTGTTGTTTCTTCATATTGTGGTTGTATTTCTTTTTTCATTCTAGATTTTCACTCCTTTTTAATAATTTTTTTGCATTTAACAGCTTATTTATAGTGTATTATTAGTTTGTTCTTGATAGTATTCTTTTTGATAATCAGCTACTGTTTCATCAAAAGACACTTTATATACAAACTTAGAAATTATGTTCCATAAACATGCGATTATTAATATAATTAAACATATTTTTTTCCATGAATTTGCAAGCATTTATTTCTCTCCTCTATACTAATTCTATTATAACTGTTTCTGCTGAATCTCCTCTTCTTGGACCCATTTTATATATTCTGGTGTATCCTCCTGCTCTTGACACGTATTTTGTTGCTATTTCACCAAAAAGTTTTGCTGGTAAGTCTATTTTATTTCCTTCGCTGTCTTTAACTTTATTTGTTTTTGACATTATTTTTCTTCTTGCATTTAATCTTGATGGCATATCTTTTTGTCTTTTTTCAATTTTTTCTTCTTTTACTACCCTTAAATATTCTTTACCATTTTTACTTGTAACTTTTTCTAATTCTTTGTTACCTTTACTATCTAATTTTGCTTTAATTACTTTTACTTCTACTTCTTCAAAGTTATCTTTTTCTTTAATTGCTAATGCTATTAACTTTTCTGCTAGACTTCTTACTTCTTTTGCTCTAGCTTCTGTTGTTTCTATTCTACCATATACTAATAAATCAGTTGTTAAATTTTTTAACATTGCCATTCTTTGGTCTGTTGTTTTACCTAATTTTCTAGCCAATTTTTTCAGCCTCCTTTTCTATTTTATTCATCTTCAGATGCAAAATTCAAATCTAATGAATGTAATTTATTTATAACTTCATCTAGTGATTTTTTACCTAGATTTCTTACTTTCATCATATCTGCTTCTGTCTTATTTGCTAAATCTTGAACTGTTGATATTCCTGCTCTTTTTAAACAATTATATGATCTTACAGATAATTCTAAATCTTCTATTGGCATTTCTAATATTCTTTCTCTTTTAGATTCAGCTTTTTCTACCATAACTTTAGTATTTCTAGCTGCTTCTGAAAGGTCTATGAATAGTTCTAAATGACCTGTCATTACTTTTGCTGCTAAGCTTAATGCTTCATATGCTTTTAAGCTTCCATCTGTCCAAACTT
Organism: uncultured Clostridia bacterium; assembly: GCA_944392385.1. Lineage (GTDB taxonomy): Bacteria > Bacillota > Clostridia > TANB77 > CAG-508 > UMGS1781. The sequence goes on from CALXWL010000009.1 coordinate 18,536, forward strand.
CTATTGTTAATTTATCATAATCAACTGTTTGGCCAACTCTTGTATTTTCTACTGAGTAATTTACTTTTCTTACTGGTGTAAAGATAGAGTCTATTGGTAATACATCTATAGCTTGATTTTGTACTTTATTTTTATCAGCTACATTATATCCTCTTCCTTTATCAACAGTCATTTCCATATTTAAAGAACCACCTTCTGCTACTGTTGCTATATGTAAATCTGGATTTAATATTTCTATAGATGAATCTGTTATTATATCTCCTGCTTTAACTTCGCCTTCTCCTTTAAAGTCTATTTTTATAGTTTTAGCTTCATTTTCATACATTTTTAGTCTTACACTCTTTAAGTTGACTATAATTTCTGGTACGTCTTCTATTACATTTGGTATTGTAGAAAATTCATGTAATACCCCTTCTATTTTTACACTTGTTATTGCTGCACCTGGTAATGATGATAATAGTATTCTTCTTAGTGAATTTCCTATTGTCATTCCATAACCTCTTTCTAATGGTTCACATACGAATTTTCCATAACTTTCATCTTCATTTATTGCTAGGCATTCAATATTTGGTTTTTCAAATTCAATCATTAATTTTAACCTCCTGTTTAGAGATTAGAGTTTAGAATAATATATCTAACTTCTAACTTCTAATTCCTAATTTCTAACTATTTAGAATATAACTCTACAATTAAGTGTTCTTCAACTGGAATATCTACATCTTCTCTTGATGCTAATCTAATTACTTTTACTTGTAGCTTGTCATTATCTTTTTCTAACCATTCTGGTATTGGTCTTGCTTTATTTGCTTCAACATTTTCTTTTATTGTTTTATTATCTTGTTTGATTTCTCTTACAGATATTATATCTCCCTCTTTTATTAGGTATGATGGTATATCAACTTTTTTACCATTTACATCAAAATGTCCATGATTTACAAGTTGTCTTGCTTGTGCTCTAGATGAGCCAAAACCTGCTCTATATACTACGTTATCTAATCTGCTTTCTAGTATTTGTAACAAGTTTTCACCTGTAATTCCTTTTTTAGTTTCAGCCATTTCAAAGTATTTTCTAAATTGTTTTTCTCCTACTCCGTAAAAAGATTTTGTTTTTTGTTTTTCTCTTAATTGTGTTCCATATTCAGATAATTTTTTCTTTCCTTGTCCATGTTCTCCTGGTGCATAGTTTCTTCTTGTTACACTACATTTATCTGTATAACATCTTGAACCTTTTAAGAACAACTTTTGCCCTTCTCTACGGCAAATACGACATTGTTCGTCTTTATATCTTGACATTTTCTTTCCTCCTTCTTGAAAATTCTTTTATTAATTACTATATATATCTGGCGCAAAATCTCTGATTTTCGCCTTCTTGCCTCTGCCTACTGTTTTACACTCTTCTTCTTTTTGGTGGTCTACAACCATTATGTGGAATTGGTGTTACATCTTTTATTGCTGTAATTTCTAGTCCTGCTGTTTGTAATGATCTAATAGCTGCTTCTCTTCCAGAACCTGGACCTTTTACAAATACTGCAACACTTTTTAATCCATGCTCCATTCCTGCTTTTGCAGCTGTTAATGCAGCTTCTCCTGCAGCAAATGGTGTGCTTTTTCTTGAACCTTTAAATCCTAGTTCTCCTGCACTTGCCCATGAAATTACATTTCCTCTTTCATCAGTAATTGTAACTATTGTATTATTAAAACTAGAATGAATATGTGCTTCTCCTTTTTCTATGTTTTTTCTGTCTCTTCTTCTAGTTACTTTTTGTGTAGTTGTTGCTTTTGCCATTTTAAGTTTTTCCTCCTTTATCAAAATTTGTGAAGTAATTTTTATAATTTTACTTTTTAAGGTTGGTAAATCTCAACCTACTACTTCGTTTTTATAGGTTTTATTTACTGCTTTTTTTGCTTACTACTTTTCTAGGTCCTTTTCTTGTTCTTGCATTTGTTTTTGTTCTTTGACCTCTTACTGGTAATCCTTTTTTATGTCTTGTTCCTCTAAAGCATCCTATTTCTGTTAGTCTTTTGATATTTAAAGCTACTTCTCTTCTTAAGTCACCTTCTACTTTGTATCCTTCCATAGCTTTTCTTATATCTTGTACTTGCTCATCTGTTAAGTCTTTTACTCTAGTATCTGGGTTTACATTAGCTGCTGCTAATATTTTATTAGAACTTGCTCTACCTATTCCATAGATATATGTAAGTCCTATTTCTACTCTTTTTTCCTTAGGTAAGTCAACACCTGATATACGTGCCATAATTTTCTTTCACCTCTTTAAATTAATTTATATATTTTGGATTGTATGGTGTATTTAAGAAAAGTTTCATATACACATAAGGTTTACTTTTGTGGGGTTTTTATATTTTTCTTTTCTTTTTACACATGGGAATTTTTGTGTTTTCCCTATATAATAATAAAAATAGATATTCCTAATTTTTTAGGACAGCCGCACTATTTTTATGTATTAACTTAAAATAATGTTTAGGTATAATTAACCTTGTCTTTGTTTGTGTTTTGGGTTTTCACAGATTACTCTTGTAACACCTTTTCTTTTTATTATTTTACATTTTTCACACATTTTTTTTACTGATGGTCTTACTTTCATTTTTTTCACCTCATTTTAGTTGTTAGAAGTTAGATATTAGAAGTTAGATGTTAGATTTTTATAATTCTTTCTTCTAATTTCATTCTACTTCTGTTTTTATTTAGCTCTCCATGTTATACGTCCTTTTGTAAGGTCATATGGAGATAATTCTAATTTAACTTTATCGCCTGGAAGTATTTTTATATAATTCATTCTTAGTTTTCCTGAAATATGTGCTAGTACTTGGTGCCCATTTTCAAGTTCTACTTTGAACTGTGTGTTTGGTAAACTTTCTATTACTGTTCCGTCTACTTCAATAACATCTTCTTTAGACAATTTTTATTCCTCCTATAAAGAATATTTATATTTATTCTTAAAATAACTCATATATTATATACCATTTTGCTTAGATTGTCAATATTTCTGGTTCTTTTTCTGTAATTAAAATTGTATTTTCATAGTGTGCTGCTGGTGTTCCATCTTCGGTTATTATTGTCCAACCATCCTCTAGTTCACATATATCTGGTTTTCCGTAAACAACCATCGGTTCTACTGCTAGAGTCATGCCTGCTTCAAGTCTTATGCCTTTGCCAGGTTTTCCATAGTTTGGTATGCCTGGATCTTCATGCATTTGCCTTCCTATTCCATGACCTTGAAACTCTTTTATTACTGAAAATCCGTTTTTATTTACAAAATTTCCAATTGCACTTGAAATATCTCCTATTCTATTTCCTTTTTTGGCATATTTTATTCCTTCAAAAAAGGCTTGTTGGGTAATATCTACTAATTTTTGCTTTTCTTTAGTAGTTTTTCCTACAATATATGTTCTTGCACAATCTCCATGAAATCCATTTTTTAATACTACTAGGTCAATACTTACAATATCCCCTTCTTTTAGAATAATTTTTTTTGATGGTATTCCATGAATTACTACGTCATTTATAGAAATGCATAATGTGGCAGGAAATGGAGGCATTCCACTTTCTGGATGAGGATAGTTTTTTTGTGCAGGTATTGCATTTTGACTTTTTATAAAATGCTCTGCTACTTTGTCTAATTCTATTGTTGATATCCCTGGTTTTATTAACTTTTCTACTTCTTTTTGAGTTTGAGAGGCTATTTTACAAGCCTCTTTCATTAATTCTATTTCTCTTTTAGATTTTATTGTTACCAATTTTATTACACCTTTATAAAAAATAATTCTAATATATCTATTTTAATTCTTTTTCAATTTCTTCTGCAATATCATATGAGGTTCTTCCTACTTTGTCTCCTGCTTTTTCTGTTCTTAATACATTTTTGTCCTCATAATATTTTATTAGTTGCTCTGATGAATTTTTATATACTTCTAATCTGTTTTGAACAACTTCTGGTTTTTGATCTTCTCTTTGATATAGTTCTCCGCCACATTCATCGCATTTTCCTTCTTGCTTTGGTGGGTTAAATACTACATTATATATTGCAGAACAACCTCTACAACTTCTTCTGTTTGAAATTCTTTCTATTATTTCATCAAATGGTACATCTATATTTAAAGCCATATCAACTTTTTTACCTTTTGATTCTAATAATTTATCTAAAACAACAGCTTGGTTTGTTGTTCTTGGGAAACCATCTAGTATTGCTCCATTTTTCACATCTGGATTTTCCATTCTTTTTTCTAACATTTTTACTGTTATTTCATCTGGAACTAATTCTCCTTTATCCATATATGATTTTGCTTCTTTTCCTAATTCTGTTTCATTTTTTAAATTTTCTCTGAATAAATCTCCTGTTGAGATATGTGCTAATTTTAGATTTTCTGCTAATATTTTTCCTACTGTTCCTTTTCCACTTCCAGGTGCTCCTAATAATACTATGAACATATATATTTCCTCCTAATTATTTTATTTAATGAATAATGAATAGTGAATAGTAAATAGTGATTATTAATTTTTCATTATTCATTCTTCATTGTTCATTATTTATTCTAAAAATCCTTTATAATGTCTCATTACTAATCTTGATTCTAGTTGTTGTACTGTTTCTAGTGCAACTCCTACTACGATTAGTATTGATGTTCCTCCAAAGGTTATATTCAAATTTAAGAAACTAAGTAGCATTGGTAATATAGCAATTAAGCTTAAGAATAATCCTCCAAATAATGTTAGTTTTTTCATTATTGAAGATAAGTATTCTGCTGTTGGTTTTCCTGCTCTTATGCCTGGTATAAATCCTCCATTTTTCTTTATATTATTTGATACTTCTGCTGGATTGAATGTTGCATAAGTATAAAAATATGTGAATCCAACTATTAATAGTAAATATACAATTGCATTTGCTATTGTGTAACCTATACCAAATTGTGCTGATGATGTTGACATTGAGAATTTGTATACTCCTGCCCAAAATCCGCTTGAAGTTGCTATGTTACTATTAAACATTGGTATTATCATTGCTGGGAATGTTAATAAAGATGAGGCAAATATTACTGGCATTACTCCTGCCATTGCAAGTTTTAATGGGATATGTGTATTTTGTCCTCCATACATTTTTCTACCAACAACTTTTTTAGAATATTGTACTGGAACTCTTCTTTCTGCTTGTTGTACAAATACCACTCCTGCAACTAAAATTAAAGCTCCTATAACTATAGCTATTGCTGTTATTAACCCTGCTGTGCTAAATCCTGCACCTGCTGTATATATTAAACTATATAATAGATTTACTGCTGATGGTAATGAAGATATAATACCTATAAATATTATTAAAGATATTCCATTTCCAATACCTCTATTTGTAATTTGTTCTCCAAGCCACATTAATAGAGCTGTTCCTGCAACTAGTGATAATACAACTAATGCCCCTGTACCAAATCCTGGGTTTACGAACACACCATAACTGCTATATGCACTACTATATGTTAAATATAGTCCTATAGCTTCTATTAGTGCTAATACTAATGTAAGCATTTTTGTATATCTATTAATTTTAGCTTTTCCTTCTTCTCCACCTTCTTTTATAAGTTTTTCTAAAGAAGGTATTACCATTCCTAATAATTGTATTACTATTGATGCTGTAATATATGGTGTAATTGACATTGCAAATATTGAAAATCTTGAGAAAGCTCCTCCGGAAATAATGTCAATTAATCCAGAAATACTATTAGTTGAACTTGATGTTATATTTTCTAGTGCTATTGTATCAACTCCTGGCACTGATATATAACATCCAAATCTAAATATTACTATTAATAATAATGTATATAATATTCTTTTTCTAATATCTGGTGTTTTTAAAGCATTTTTTATTGTTTTAAACAATTAAATCACCTCTGCTTTTCCACCAGCTGTTTCGATTGCTTTTGCAGCTGAAGCTGTGAATCTGGTTGCTTTAACTGTTAATTTTTTTTCTAATTTTCCAGTTCCTAAAATAACTATTCCGCAATTAGACTTATCAATTATTCCATCTTTTATTAAACTTTCAGCTGTAACTTCTTCTGTAGTTGCTTTATTTAACATTGTTAAAGTTACTTCTGTATAATTCTTAGCATGAACATTTTTAAATCCTCTTTTAGGTAATCTTCTATATAATGGTGTTTGACCACCTTCAAATCCACGTCTTACTCCTCCGCCTGATCTTGCTTTTTGTCCTTTATGTCCTCTACCAGAAGTTTTTCCAAGGCCTGAACCTATTCCACGTCCAACTCTTTTTTTTGTTTCTTTTACAGTAGCTGCTTTTATGTTTCCTAATTCCATCTGTTTTCCCTCCTTTAAAATTTGCAAAGAGCAAATTTTGTACTTTTTACTCTTCACTATTAATTATTAACTAACTTTACAAAAATTACTTCTGCATAGTTACTTTTCTTAATACTACTTAAATTATTTCTTCTACTTTTTTTCCTCTTTTTTTAGCAATATTTTCAGATGTTGCCATATTTTCTAATGCATTTATTGTAGCATATCCAACATTTCTTGGGTTGTTTGTACCTATAACTTTAGTTTTTATATCTCTATAACCTGCAAGTTCAAGTATAGGTCTTACACTACCTCCAGCAATAAGTCCTGAACCTTCTGCAGCTGGTTTTATTAATACACTTGCTGAACCGAATTTACCTAAATATTCATGTGGTACTGTTGTTCCTACAATTGGAACTTCTATTAAATTCTTTTTAGCATCTTCAATAGCTTTTTTTATTGCATCTGGAACTTCTGTTGCTTTACCATTTCCAATTCCTACGTGTCCATTTTCGTCGCCAACAACTACTACAGCACTAAATCTAAAATTTCTACCACCTTTAACAACTTTTGCAACTCTATTAATAGCTACAACTTTCTCTTTAAATTCCATTGTTTTTTCTTCCATTAAAATTAATACTCCTTTCCTTTTATTCTAACTTCTAAGTGCCAACTTCTAGAAATTAAAATTCTAATCCTGCTTCTCTTGCAGCTTCTGCTAATTCTTTTATAACGCCATGATATATATATCCGCCTCTATCATAAACAACACTTTTTATGTTTTTTTCTAGAGCTCTTTTTGCAACTAATGTTCCTACTTCTTTAGCAGCTTCTTTATTTGAATGTTTTGTTTTTACTTCTTTATCTAATGTTGATGCTTGAGCTAAAGTTACACCTTTAGTATCATCAATTACTTGAGCATATATATTTGCATTACTTCTAAATACGCATAATCTTGGGCATTCTGCTGTACCACTAACTTTTGTACGAACTCTTTTATGTCTTCTTTCTCTTTCTAATTTTCTATTAGTTTTAGATACCATTATAATTACTCCTTTCCCTATTATTTCTTACCAGTCTTACCTTCCTTACGTCTAATATGTTCTTGGGCATATTTAATACCTTTTCCTCTATAAACTTCTGGTGGTCTTTTTGTTCTTATAACTGCTGCCATTTGTCCAACAAGTTCTTTATCTACTCCTTTAACTATTATTTGGTTTGGAGTTGGAACTTCATATTTAATTCCTGCTGGTTCTACCATTTCTATTGAATGTGAATATCCTAATGTAAGAACCAATTTATTACCTTGTTTTGCAGCTCTGTAACCTACACCATTTATTTCTAATTCGCTAGAATATTCATTAATAACACCATTTACCATGTTATTTATTAATGTTCTTGTTAAACCATGTAAACTTCTATTTAATGGTTCATCATCTGGACGTGTTATTTTTATGATATTATTCTCTAATGATATTTTCATGTTTGGGTGTAATTCTTTTTCAAGAACTCCCTTAGGTCCTTTTACAGTTATTTTATTTCCTTCTAACTTTACTTCTACATTTTCTGGAACTGTAATTGGCTTATTTCCTATCCTTGACATAACTATTTTTCTCTCCTCTCTTATATCTTTAAACTATAAACTTAATCTAACCTCTAACTTCTAACATCTAACCTCTAAACTACCATACATATGCTAATACTTCTCCACCAACACCTAATTCTCTTGCTTTCTTATCTGTCATAATTCCTTTTGATGTTGATATTAATGCTATTCCTAAACCATTTAATACCTTAGGAAGTTCTTCTTTAGATGCATATACTCTTAATCCTGGCTTACTTATTCTTCTTAATCCAGAAATAACCTTTTTACCTTTTTCTGTATATTTTAAACTTATTCTAATAATACCTTGATTTTCATTTTGTATTTCTTCATAAGCCTTTATATATCCCTCATTAAATAATATTTCTGCAATATTTTTCTTAACATTTGATGCTGGAATATCTACTGTTTTAAAATTTGCTTGACTTGCATTTCTAATTCTTGTTAACATATCTGCAATTGGATCAGTTGTAACCATTATTTCTCCCCCTTCTTTCTATTCTTCAATTTCTAACTTCTCACTTCTAACCTCTAATTACCAACTAGCTTTTTTAACACCAGGGATTTCACCTTTATGTGCTAATTCTCTAAAGCATATACGGCAAATACCATATTTTCTAATATATCCATGTGGTCTTCCGCATAATTTACATCTATTATACTCTCTAGTTTTGTATTTTTGCTCTTTTTGTTGTTTAACAATCATTGATTTTTTAGCCATCTGTTTAAAATTCCTCCTTTTTCTACATTATAAATTCTAATTTCTAAAAGGCATACCTAATAAAGTAAGTAATTCTTTAGCTTCTTCATCAGAATTTGCTGTAGTAACAAATATAATATCCATTCCTCTTGTTTTATCTATTTTTTCATATTCAATTTCAGGGAATATTAATTGTTCTTTAATTCCTAAAGAATAATTTCCTTTTCCATCAAAAGAATTTTTTGATAATCCTCTAAAATCTCTTACTCTTGGCAAAGATATGTTGAATAGTTTATATGCAAAATCATACATTTTATCTTTTCTTAATGTAACTTTACATCCAACATTTGCACCTTCTCTTAACTTAAATGCTGCAATTGATTTTTTTGCTTTTGTTATAACTGGTTTTTGACCTGTTATAGCAGTTAAATCTGCAATTGCATTATCTAATGATTTAGGATTTTCTTTTGTATCTCCTAAACCTATATTTATAACTATTTTTTCTAATTTTGGAACTTGCATAACTGATTTATATTGAAATTTTTTCATTAATGCAGGTATTACTTCTTCTTCATATTGCTTTCTTAATACTTCCATACCTATTTATTTCCCCTCCTTTTTATTTAATTACTGTTCCACATTTTTTACAAACACGTACTTTACTATCTTTTTCCATTTTATAACCTATTCTAACTGGTTTATTACATTTAGGGCATAGTACATTAACTTTACTACTATGTATACCACATTCTACTGATATAATTCCGCCCTCATCACCTTGTTTTCTAGGTTTAACATGTTTTTTTCTAATATTTACACCTTTAACAACTATTTTTTCTTGTTTAGGCATTACTTCTAAAACTTCTCCAGTTTTTCCCTTATCATTTCCAGATAAAACTTGAACTGTATCACCTTTTCTGATTTTCAAAATCCTTCACCTCTTTAATTCAATTTACTAAACTTCTAATCTCTAACTTCTAGCTACAATACTTCTGGTGCCAAAGATAATATTTTCATATAATCATTATCTCTTAATTCTCTAGCTATAGGGCCAAATATACGTGTTCCTCTTGGAGTTTTATCATCACGTATTATAACTGCTGCATTTTCATCAAATCTTATATATGAACCATCAGCTCTTTTTATAGGTTTTTTTGTTCTAACTATAACAGCTTTAACAACATCACCTTTTTTTACAACACCATTTGGTATAGCACTTTTTACTGATGCTACTATAACATCTCCTACACCTGCAAATTTTCTGTGTGAACCGCCTAAACATCTAATACACATAAGTTCTTTTGCACCTGTATTATCTGCTACTTTTAATTTTGATTGTTGTTGAATCATTCTGGTTTTCCTCCTTATCCTCATTCATTAATTGTTTGCTATCCATTATTAATTATTTAATGACAGCTTTTTCTACAACTTCTACTACTCTCCATCTTTTATCTTTTGATAGAGGTCTAGTTTCCATTACTTTTACTTTATCACCAATTTGGCAAACGTTTTCTTCATCATGTGCTTTTAATTTATATGTTCTTTTTACAAATTTGCCATATATAGGATGTTTTACACTTGTTTCAACTGATACTACTGCTGTTTTGTCCATTTTGTTTGATGTTACTGTACCAATCATAACTTTACGAAGATTTCTTTCTTCCATTTCTAATCTCCTTCCTCATTTCTTATAATTTAACTTCCAATTTCTAACTTTTAATCAGCTAATTCTCTTTCCTTTAATACTGTATTTATTCTAGCTATATCCTTTTTAGTTTCCTTTATTTTCATAGGATTATCTAATCCATTTGTTGCTAAATTAAATCTTAATTTGAATAACTCTGTTTTTAATTCACTTAATTCCTTATTTAAGTCTGTTGAAGACATTTCTCTTATTTTTTCTATCTTCATTTAAGCATCACCACCTTGATTATTTTCTCTTATTACAAATTTTGTTTTTACTGGTAGTTTATGTGCAGCTAATCTTAGAGCTTCTCTTGCAATATCTTCTGTAACATCTGCTAATTCTAGTAGTATTCTACCTGGTTTAACTGGTGCTACCCAATATTCAACAGCTCCTTTTCCTTTTCCCATACGAGTTTCAGCAGGTTTTTTACTTATTGGTTTATTTGGGAATATTTTTATCCAAACTTTTCCACCTCTTTTTATATAACGTGTCATAGCTATTCTGGCTGCTTCTATTTGGTTTGCTGTAATTAATCCTGCTTCTAATGTTTGTAGTCCATAGTTTCCTTCATTTACAACATTTCCTCTTGTTGCTTTTCCTCTGATTCTACCTTTTTGCATTTTTCTATATTTTGTTCTTTTTGGCATTACTGGCATTATTATTCTCCTCCTTCTGTTTTATTTTTTTTAGCAGGAAGAACTTCTCCTTTATATATCCAAACTTTTACTCCTATTTTTCCATAAGTTGTATCTGCTTCATAGAACCCATAGTCTATATCTGCTCTTAATGTCTGTAAAGGAATTGTACCTTCTTTGTAAAATTCTGTTCTTGCCATATCAGCTCCTGCTAATCTTCCAGATACAGATGTTTTTATTCCTAAAGCTCCTGCTTTCATTGCTTTTTGCATACATTGTTTCATTGCTCTTCTAAAAGAAATTCTTCTTTCTAGTTGGTTACAGATATTTTCTGCTACTAATTGAGCATTTGTATCAACATCTTTAACTTCAACTATATTTAAGTTTACTTCTTTGTTTATCATTTTAGATAATTCTTGTTTTAAGCTTTCAGCTAAATTACCGCCTTTTCCTATTACTACTCCTGGTTTTGCTGTGTAAACATTTATTTTTACACATTTAGCTGTTCTTTCTATTTCTATTTTAGAAATACCGCTAACAAATAATTTTTTCTTAACATATTCACGGATTTTGTGGTCTTCTACTAAATAATCGCTGAATTTTTTTGAATCTGCATACCATTTTGAATTCCAATCTTTGATTATACCAACTCTTAATCCATGTGGGTGCATTTTTTGTCCCATACTTTCCTTACCTCCCTATACTTCTCTTAACTTTATTGTTATATGACTTGTTCTTTTTCTAATTCTCATTGCTGAACCTTTTGATGCAGCTCTTATTCTTTTTAATGTTGGACCTTGGTTTGCATAAATTTGGCTAACTACTAAGCTTCCTCTATTCATACCATGGTTATTTTCTGCATTTGCTATTGCAGACTTTAGTAATTTTTCTATTACTTCAGATGATGCCTTTGGTGTAAATTTTACTATTGCTAAGGCTTCATCAACATTTTTACCTCTTATAAGGTCTGCTACTATTTTTACTTTTCTAGCTGATATTCTAGCAAATCTTAATGTAGCTGTTGCTTCTAGTACTTTATTTTCTTCTGGCATTTATTTTACCTCCCTTTAAATCTTAGCTTATTACATAGAAAAGTCTTCTATTAATTCAAATTCTAACATTCTAGATTTTTAATTTATTTTACTTCTGTCTTCTTTTCTCCTGAATGTCCTCTAAATGTTCTTGTTGGAGCAAATTCTCCTAATTTATGTCCTATCATTTCTTCTGATATATATACTGGAACATGTTTTCTTCCATCATGAACTGCTATTGTGTGTCCTACCATTTGTGGGTAGATTGTAGAAGCTCTTGACCAAGTTTTTAAAACTGTTTTTGTTCCGCTTTCATTCATAGCTTCAATTCTTTTTAAAAGTCTTTCTTCTACGAATGGTTTTTTCTTACTAGATCTTGACATTAAATTTTCCTCCTTTTAATATTTTTTTATTTTCTTCTCTTAACTATATATTTATCTGTTTTATTATTTTTCTTTCTAGTCTTGTATCCTAATGCTGGTTTACCCCAAGGAGTAAGTGGTCCACTATGTCCTACTGGAGCTCTACCTTCACCACCACCATGTGGGTGATCTACTGGGTTCATAACAGAACCTCTAACTGTTGGTCTTATGCCCATATGTCTTTTTCTTCCTGCTTTTCCTAATTTAATGTTAGAATAGTCTTGATTTCCAATTGTTCCAATTGTTGCTCTACATTTTGCTCTTACTAATCTCATTTCGCCTGATGGTAATCTTACATGTGCATATTCTCCTTCTTTAGCCATAAGTTGTGCTTCTCCACCAGCTGCTTTTACCATTTTTCCACCTTGACCTGGGTTTAATTCTATATTATGAATTAATGTACCTACTGGTATATTTTCTATTGGTAAGCAGTTACCTGGTTTAATATCAACGTTCTCACCTGATATAACCTTATCTCCATCTTTTAAACCTAATGGTGCTAATATATAACTTAGCTCTCCATCTTCATATTTTATTAAGGCTATGTTACTTGTACGATTTGGGTCATATTCTATTCCTATAACTTCCGCACTCATATTATCTTTTTTTCTTTTAAAATCAATTATTCTATATTTTTGTCTGTTTCCTCCACCTTGATGTCTTACTGTTATTCTACCATAAGAATTTCTACCTGCATTTTTCTTTTTTGTTGCCAATAAAGATTTTTCTGGTGACTTTTTAGTAATTTCCTCATTTGCAAGTGTAGTCATATTTCTTCTTGATGGTGTATATGGTCTAAATGTTTTTATCCCCATTCTAAATACTCTCCTTTTCAATTATTTATTCTCCCAGTTTTTTCTGGATAATTATTCACTATTCATTATTAAGCAAACTATGCTCCCATGAACTCGTCAATAGCATCTTTATATTTTTTATCAACTTTTACTTCTTTTCCACCTTTAGCTAAATATTTTTCTTCTGATGGATTTGTATCTATTGTTACTATTGCTTTTTTCCAATCTGGTCTTTTTCCAGAATGTGCTCCTACTCTTTTTTCTTTTCCTTTTACCATCATTGTATTAACACTTAATACTTTAACATTAAATATAGCTTCTGCGGCTTTTGCAATATCAACTTTTGTAGCTTTTTTTGCAACACGGAATGTATACTTTCCAGCTTGAAGTTCACTGTTTGATTTTTCAGTTATTATAGGTTTTATTATTATTTCTTCTGGTCTCATTTAAGCATACACCTCCTCTAGATTTTTAACTGCTTCTACTGTTAATATCAATTTATTGTATTTTAATAAATCATAAACATTTATTGTATTTGTTAAACTTGTTTTTACTCCCTCAATATTTCTTGCTGAAGCTTGAACATTTTGATTTTTTTCTGGTAAAACAATTAAAGTTTTTCCTTCTACTTTTAAGTTTTCTAATGTTTTTACCATGTTCTTTGTTTTAATTTCTTTTAATTCTAATTTATCTACAACAACTAAATTGTTTTCTAATACTTTAGAACTTAATAATGATTTTATTGCTAATTGTCTTTCTTTTTTATTTATTTTATAACTATACTCTCTTGGTTTAGGTCCTAATGCTATACCACCTTTAATCCATTGTGGTGCTCTTATACTTCCCTGTCTTGCTCTACCTGTTCCTTTTTGTTTCCAAGGTTTTCTTCCGCCACCAGCAACTTCTGCTCTTGTTTTTGTGCTAGCTGTACCTTGTCTTTGATTTGCCATGTAATTTACTAAAGCTATATGAACAATTTTTTCATTTGGTTTTATACCAAAAATATTTTCATTTAATTCTATATCGCTTACTTTTTTACCTTCTATATTGTATACATCTATCTTAGGCATTTTTATTTCTCTCCCTTCCTACTATTTTGTACTCTTAGTTGAATTTCTTATTTTTAGGATAGCACCTTTGTTTCCTGGAACACTACCTTTAATTAATAATACATTTTTATCTAAGTCAACTTTTACTATTTCTAAGTTTTGTACTGTAACAGTTTGGTTACCCATATGACCTGGTAAATTCTTTCCTTTATATACTCTACCTGGTGTTGATGTTGAACCCATTGAACCTGGTCTTCTATGATACATTGAACCATGTCCCATTGGTCCTCTTGATTGTCCGTGACGTTTAATAACACCTTGGAAACCTTTACCTTTAGTTGTTCCTGTAACATCTACTGTTTCACCGCTTTTAAATATATCTGCTTTTATTTCATCTCCAACATTGTAAGAAATTTCTTCTAATCTAAATTCTCTTAAATGTTTCTTTGGAGTTACATTTGCTTTTGTAAAATGACCTTTTATAGGTCTTATTAAATTCTTTTCTTTAACTTCTCCAAACCCTAATTGAATTGCTTCGTATCCATCTGTATCCTTTGTTTTTACTTGAACTACTGTACATGGACCTGCTTCAATTACTGTAACTGGAATTGCTTTCCCATTTTCATCAAAAATTTGGGTCATTCCTACTTTTCTTCCTAAAATTGCCTTTTTCATTTTATTAATTCCTCCTAACTATTGGCTAACACATGCTTATGCTAGCTTGGCTTAAGGTATAAATTTTGTTAGTAAGCTTCTAACCTCTAAATTCTAACCTCTAACCTCTAAAAATTAAAGTTTTATTTCAATTTCAACACCTGCTGGTAAATCTAATTTCATTAGATTATCAACTGTAGCTTGAGTTGGATATAATATATCAATAACTCTTTTATGTGTTCTCATCTCAAATTGTTCTCTTGAATCTTTATCTTTGTGTGGTGAACGAATTATTGTAACTACTTCCCTTTTAGTTGGTAGTGGAATAGGACCTGAAACTTTAGCTCCTGTTCTTTTAGCAGTATCTACTATTTTTTCAGCAGACTGATCTATAAGAACGTGATCATAAGCCTTTAATCTTATTCTTATTTTTTCATTTGTAGCCATCACCTTTTTTGCCACTTTTGTAGCTTTTTCTGTTTTTGGTTTACTTGATGTTTTTGCTACTGTTTTCTTTGATTCTTGTTGAACCTTTTTTGTGTTTTCAACTTCTGCTCCTTTTGCCATGTTAAATTCCCTCCTTTAAATATTTTAACGAATTCATATTTCTTCTGGCATCTTGAAATATATTCGTTTTAATTACCTTAGGAAAGTTATTAACGCACCCTGGTGTTTCATCTTAATCCATTTAAAAATCCTAGAAAAAGCCTAGGACAAGTGCTAATTTTCTAACTTATCCGCCCGGTCTAAGCCAAGACATACTCTGCGAAAGTTCCCTCCACCTTTAACAGTGTAGCCACATTTCGCTTCAACGCAAATCTACACGCAGTAATTATTATACTGCGTGTAGGCTAAGTTTGTCAATACTTTTGGTAAATTTTTTCAAAAATATTGTTAGTAGATAATGGTTTTTATGTTATTATATAAACCTTATTCAGAAAAAAACTTCGATGGCATATCTGAAAAAAAACTTCGAAGGCATACAGAAAAGCCCCTTTAACAAGGGGGCTGTCGCCTTAGCGACTGGGGGTTCTTTACACTTTTTTTCAATTTCTATTCCTATTTTTTTTGATGGACAGTAAAAATCTAAAATGTAATTATCTATTATTTTTTATCTCATAAATCTTACTTGGAATTTTTCTAGATATTGATATCAAAGTTTGTTTTCTTCTGGTGTTGCTTTGTTTCTTAGTTTTCTAGCCTTTTGAATTAAATTTTTGTTATATAGTAAATAAATTTGGTTCTCCGTTCTAAGAACCCCCAGTCGCTATCGCGACAGCCCCCTTGTTAAAGGGGCTTTCCTGTATGCCTTCGAAGTTTTTTTGAATAAGGTTGCCGTTGTTAGCATTTAGAGTTAATATACATTTTAGTTGTTTTTTGGTTGTTTTGTTTTTTTGGTTTTTCTTTTTACTGTTATGTGTTTTAGGATTATTAAACCTATTAGAGCTGCTGTTATGCTTCCCATTACTAGGTAGAAGCTTTGGTTTAGTTGTATTTCTTTGCCTTGTGGGGTTAGGTAGTATTCTTTTAGGGTTTCGTCTTCTTCGATTTTTTCTGTTTCGGATTTTGTTTGTTCGTCGTTTAGTGTTAGTAGTTCTTCTTCTTGGTAGATTTCGTGGGTGTT
>CALXWL010000010.1 GCA_944392385.1 uncultured Clostridia bacterium
ATATGCTTTTATATATCCTGGTTCCATTTTTGTTTTATTAAATGGTGGGTCTAGTAATTTTATTATTCCATTTTCTTTATCTACAAGATGATTTTCTAAGCTTTCCATTGATATATATTTTTTATCATTATCAGCTGCTCCTGATATTACTCCCCAACTTTGTGATATGCTATCTATTCTACATTCTTCATTTTCTATACTTCCTATTGGTTCTCCTTCATCTGTAAATGCTCTTTTAAACCATCTTCCATCCCAGCCTGGTCCGTTTAGTGCTTTTTTTAGTTCTTCTTTTATTTTTATATATTTTTCTACTTTGTCTATATCTCCATGTTTTTGGCATATTGGTATGAATCGTGTTAGGACTTCATATATGAAGAAACCTAGCCATACGCTTTCACCCTTTTTTTTGTTTCCTACTGTGTTTAATCCATCATTCCAGTCTCCTGAGCCTATTTTGGGAAGTCCATTTTCTCCAAAGTTTAATGATTTTTCTATTGTTTTTATGCAATGTTCATAAATTGTGCCTTTGGTTTGTGATGTTGGATAGTAGTCATATCTTTCATCAATGTTTTCTTCTAATGGAGCTCCATCTAAATATGTGGTTTCTATATTTAAAATGTCATTGTCTCCTGTGTATTCAACATATTCGGCTACAACATAGCAAAGCCATAATAAGTCGTCTGAGAACCTTGTTCTTATTCCTTTCCCTGTTTCTTCGTGCCACCAGTGCTCAACATCTCCTTCTATAAATTGATGGCTTGCTTGCATTATTATTTGTTTTTTCATTAGTTCTGAATCTATATATTTTACTCCTAGTGTGTCTTGCAGTTGATCTCTAAATCCTATTGCACCACCTGATTGGTAATAACCTGTTCTTGCCCATAGTCTTGATACTATTGTTTGATAGATTGACCAACCATTTAACATTATATTCATAGATTCTAATGGGGTTTTTACTTGAATTCTTGTTAATAGTTCATACCAAAATCTTTTTACATCGTTTAGTTCTTCTTTGCTGTTTTGTATTTTAGAATATTTGTATGCCATATCTTTTGCATTTAATAAATTGTCTTCTTCTCCTAAGAATAACACTATTTCTTTATTTTCATATGCTTCTAGCTCGATTTCTATTTCTAGTGCAATACATGAATTTTCTCCTAGCCCACTTTGCATGCTTAATGATACACTATTTATAGCTTTTGGTCTATCTATGCTCTGGTTTCCTATAAATTCATTTTTGCTGCCTGTATATGATTTTATCTTTTCGTTACTTCCACAAAATACTATGCTGCCCTTAAAGTTGTCTGTGTATAGGTTTTGTGCTGTTACAACATTGTTTTCCATTTGTACATTTATATATCCATTACTTTGTATTTCATCTTCGCCTAATACTGGTTTTATATAGTATAGTATTTTTAAATTTTTTCTTTTTCCGGAAGTATTTTTTAATTTTAACATGTTTATTTTTATTTTGTTTTCTTTTGCTACAAATGTTTCTAATTCTTGTATGATTTCATTTTTTATAGTTTTTAATGTTACATATCCAAATCCGTATTTTATATAATACTCCTGTGGTTCATTACTTATGTTTTCACATAGGCTCCAAACCTTGCCTGTTTCTTTATCTTTTAGATATATTATTTCAGAAGGTATATCTATATTGCTACTGTTATTCCATGCAGATATTCTATTTAATCTACTATTCTTGCTCCATGTAAATCCCCCTAGATTTTGTGTTATTACTGTTCCAAATTTTGGGTTTGCAAGGATATTACTCCAAGCTGTTGGCAATTTATTATTTTTGCTTAGTTTTATTTTATATTCTAAACCATCTTCTGTAAATCCTCCATAATCATTATAATATTTTAAATTATTATAATCTTCTGGCAGACTTTCCATTTGTGTATCCAACACAGGTATTTGTTTGTTTTCTTCTCCAATATTTTTGATTTTTTCTTGATATTCATCTTCTAATTCTTTCATTTGTGTTTCAACATTTCCAAGAGCACTATCAAGTTCTAAGTTGCTTCTAAATTCTAGTAAATCAATATCTTCTTTGGTGATTTCTTTTTCGTTTATTACAAAAATTCCTCCAAATGCATTTTTTAAGAATGCTAGCTGCCTATTTTGTATTTCCGCTTCTATTTCAAATTTTATAAAGTGTTCATAACTGTTTTTCTCTTCATTTAATATTACTAGGTCTATTTTTAAGTTTTTGCTTCTGAAATACTCAAATGCTTTTAAAGCATCTCTTATTACATACATATCATTTACATCTTTTATTCTTATTAGAAGTATTGGTAAGTCTCCTGATATTCCAAATTTCCATAACTGACTTTGTGAATATATTCTGTGTGGCAGATGTTCTAAAATTTGTTTTTTCATAGGGTTTTGGAATATTAGGTAACTTAGCATTTTTTGATATTTTTCTATATCTTTTCCTTTTAAGCCTAGGTAGATTGTTTCTGCTTCTGTTTTTGCTCTTGATAGTTCAAATATTTTTGATATTGCATTTATACTTGCATAGCCTTGTAATATTTTCTTTACTTCTTCTTCTTCATATGCTAGTGTTACAATTAAATCTAATATTACACTTTCTCCTGGCATTATTTTTACTGTTTTTTTGATTGCTAAAACTGGATCTGTAGATAGTCCTAAGTTTTTTGAAAAAGGTTTTGAATCTTTTATTGCTTCTGGAATTTTAAAATTTCCTTTTCCCATGAATTTTTCTTTATCAATTTCATATTCTACATCTCCAATAGTTTCACTTTCTGTATATAGATTTACTCCTACATAAACATCTTTTTGTTTTTGCTCTCTTTTCTTTCTTTTTATTATAATACTTCCATTTCCTAAATCTTTGAATATTAGGAATAAATTATTGAATGCTGTGTGGGCATAATCTTGTTTATCTGTAGAAAGTACTGGTTCGAAGTAAGTTGTTACTTCTAATGTTTCTGTATTATTGCCATTGTTTTTTAGTTCTAGCCTTCTTATTTCTGCATTATCTTCTGGTGCTACTGTTATTTTTGTTTTTGTTTCTATACTACCTTCTGTTCTAACATATTTTATAACATCTGGAGCAAATATTACTTTCCCTTTTTTCTCTGGTGTATTTGCCCATACTTGTTTTGTTGTTAAATTTTTTATATAGAAGAAAATTCCTTGGTTGTAGTCTGCTGTTTCTTTATATCTATTGATTAGTAAATTATCTACTTTACTATATCCTTGTCCTTTTAAATTAGATACTATCGTGTATTTACCATTTGAAATTACATTTGAAGCATTCAAGTTTTGGTTTAATTTTGTATATACTCTTTCAGTATATTTTTCATAATCTTGTATTTTTAGTTTTTGTACTTTTTCCTTTTTCTCTTTTGTTATAATTGCTTTATCTGGCATTCTCTCTTGTAAAAGAATATCTATTGCTTCTATTTCTGGGTTATTACTAAATCTATCTACTAATATATCTTTATTTACCAAGTTATTAATTGATAGTAATATTAATCCTTGATGGTGAGCCATATATGTTTTTACAACTTCATACATTTCCCCATATTTTAATCTAGACATTGTATAGTCTATTGATTCATAGAATCCATATTCTCCATACATTTCTTGTTTTTCTAATGTTTTTAGGTTTTCAATTGCTCCTTTTGCATCATATATCATACTTAAGAATATTGCATATGATGCTACAACCATGTCTTCTTCTAGTCCTCGTTTTAGTCCTAGCCATGGTATTCCAAATGCTTTATATTGGTAATTATTATTTAGATCTCTTAAGTTAAATGCCGCTTCTGAAATTCCCCATGGTATTCCTAGTTGTTTTGTATATTCTTTTTGACTCATTAGCATAAATCTGCATGACTCATCTAATAAACTTCCTTTATATCTTCTTATATTTACATTTGGCATTAGATATTCAAATGCTGTTCCTGACCATGAGATTAGTCCTTTATATTTATTAAGGTTAGTTAATGTTCTACTAAGACTAGTCCAATGTTTTACTTCTACATCTCTTTTGGCTATTGCTACTAAACTTGCTTGTCTTGCTTCTGAAGCTAGTAAGTCGTAATATGAGTCTGTTAGTTTGTTTTCTTCTACATTAAATCCTATTGAAAATAATCTTTTTTTATAATCATATAATATTGAAAAATCTGTATCATTAATAAGTTTATCTATAACATTTAATATCCATGTTTTTTTCTCTTCATTTTTTACTTTTTCTATGATGAATTGTTTTAATGTAAATAAATATCCTACAAAATTTCCACTATCTACTGTTGAAATATATCTTGGTATTAATGGTTCTAGATTTTTTGTATTATACCAGTTATAAAGATGTCCATTCCATTTTTGCAGTTTTTCTATTGTTTGTAACATTTTTTCTATTAAGTTTATACAATTATCTAAGTTTATAAAGCCTAAATCGTAGCTTGATGTTACTGCTAGTAATCCTAACCCTATATTTGTTGGTGATGTTCTATGTGCTATTTTTTCTTTTCTATCTTCTTGATAATTATCTGGTGGTAAGAAGTTATTTGTTTCATTTATATTTTCTTCAAAGAAGTTCCATGTTCTTTTAGCAATTTCTATTACATATTCTACATCTTGTTTTGTTATTGTTTCTACCTGCTTTTTATCTATTTCTTCTTGGCTTATATACCATGCAATTATTGGAGCAATTAAGAATAAAACTCCAAATATTAAAAATGGTATTTTTAAATATATTATTCCTAGAATAATGGCTATAGTTCCAGCAATTACATTTGCTATCATGTTTCTATAGTATGAATTTAGTGTGTTTTTGCTTTGCCTTTCCGCTTCTTCTGAGGTCATCCATTCTAGTAAGTTTTCTTTTGATACATTAAGTCTATATATGGTTTTTGTTATTGCATTTATCATAGAGTATGCTTTGTTTGGTAAAAAGATTATTTCTAAAAATCCTCTTATTATACTTGCTTTTATACCACTTATTGATTTTATGAGGTTTTTATGTGCAGATATTAGCTCTGAATTTATATTTTTCTTAAAAATTATATAGTTTAATATATCTAATATTGTTGGTATTATTAATGATATTACTGAAAGTAAAGTAATTAATATACTTGGTATATTTAATAATTCTAAAGTTGCAGATATGATGAGCAAAATAGCAACTACTACTGGTAATAAACTTCTCCTTAAATTATCTAATATTTTAAATTTTGATATTGTATTTAATGGATTTATCTTTTTGCTTCCATTTTTTACTGTGATTATGTTTTTTATCCAACCTGTTATTTGCCAATCTCCTCTAGTCCATCTATGTTGTCTTGCTACATAGCTACTATATTTGAAGGGGAAACCATCGAGTAACAATACATCTGTTGCAAGACCA
The DNA here is from genome assembly GCA_944392385.1 of uncultured Clostridia bacterium. Taxonomy (GTDB): domain Bacteria; phylum Bacillota; class Clostridia; order TANB77; family CAG-508; genus UMGS1781. The sequence goes on from CALXWL010000010.1 coordinate 5,384, forward strand.
CATCTTAAATAACTTCCTTCTAATAGGTCATGGCTTAATACTTTGTTTTCTGGTATTTCATCATGTAGTATTTTATAGAATCGTTCTAAATCATATATTCCTTTTCCTGTAAAAATTCCTTCATCAAAATTATCCTGATATATATCTGAAACTGCATTAGTATATGAGTCTGTTCCACCCATACCAGAATATACTTTTGTAAATAAGCTTTTTCTACTTGATATTAAATCTACACCTACTCTAGGTTGTATAAGTGCATGACCATCTATTACTATATTTTTGTTTTTATCGACTATTGGTTTATTTAAAATATGTGCCATGGCTCCTATAAGTTCTTTTGCTGTTCCTAAGACTAGGTTTGTATCTGAGTCTAATGTTATTACATATTTTATATTTAGTTTTTGTTTTATTGTATTTATTCTAAATTTATTTTCTCCGGTTAGTAAATACTCATTTAGCTGACATAGCATTCCTCTTTTTCTTTCCCAGCCTAAATAGCATTTTTCGCTACAGTTCCAAACTCTATTTCTATACAAAAAGTAAAACTTTTCTTTTTCTTCTTTTGAGTACTTTTCATTTAATCTTTTTGCTTCTTCTTGCCCTTTTTCTATAATTTCTTCATCAAATTCTTCTGTTTCATTTTTTGAAGATGTGCAATCTCCAAGTAGTGCGAAATATATGTTTTCTTCTTTATTTGCTAAATAGTACACTTCTAGTTTTTTAAATAATTCTTCTACTTTTTCTTTGCTATTTATTATTGTAGGGATAACAACCATTGTGCTATATTCTTGTGGTATTCCTTCTGTAAATGCAAGTTTTGGTAATAACTTTGGTTTTACAACTTTTCCTAATATATAGTTTAATATTTGAATATATATTTCTGAAATTGGTATTACTGAAAGTATTGCAATAACTATTCCTGTAAGTAGGTTTATTTTATTGTATATATATATGCCAATTAAAATTGAAAATATTAGTGTGATTACATATATTGATGCAATATATAGTTTTTCTTTTTTATGTGTTTTATGTGTTTTTAAACCTAGTTCTTTTTTTAATGTTTCCATACCTTTATCTATTAGATAATATCCTATATGCTTCTTTTTTTCTTGTTTTGCTTTTTGAGAAAGTTCTATTGTTTTTTTAGTTATATATATTTCGGACATTTTTGTTTTTTGTGATAGTTTTTTTATTACATTTCTATAATATTCTTTTGTTTTATAATCCATTTTGTCATAAATACCAGCTGGGTCTTGTCTTAATAATTCTTCTACACCATTTATTTCCTCAAATAGGCTTAAGAAGTTAATTCTTGATATTTCTCTTATACTTGTTATACTATTCCCTATTGAAACTTTTTGAATTGCTATATCAAAATGTTCTTTTCTTATAACTTCTGATACTGTTGTTCCTTTTTTTTCAACTTGTTCTTCTAAGATGTTTAAATATGGTATTCCATTTTTTCCATATCTTTTTAGTTTATATGACATGTATTCTATAAATGGATAACTTGAGTTTTTATATATTTTTGTACTTTCTCTTATTTTTTTAAATTTTTGTTTGCTACTATCTTTTTTTTCTATTAATCTTTCTACTATTTCTTCTACTTTGTATTTTTGAATTTGGCTTAAATATATTTTTTCACATATTGTTCTTATATTTTCTATTATTGCTATATTTAAAAATATTGGTAAACTCCACATTTCTTCCATACTTATAGTTTTCTTTTTTTCATAGGCAGATAAGCTTAAAATTAATGTTTCTTCATCTATTTTATTATCTGTATATGAAGCAATTTCTGTTGCTAAAACATATATTCTTGCAAACCCCTTATACATGCCATTTGCAATGCTTGGGAAGTTTTTGTATTTTTTTTCAGTTAGTTCATTATTTATGTTTTTTATTGTTTCTTCTATTATATAAAAGTTGTCTAAAAGCCATTCTCCTGCTGGATATATGCTGATTTTCTTTTTTATATGTTCATTTAATATTGCATATGTTTTTTGTATAAATTTAAAGTTTTCATTTAGTCTATATATTGGATATGTGCCCTTGCTACTCATTCTTGTTATTTCATAATTAGCTGCCATTTTTTCCATATATGTTTGTAATTGTTCTTTATCTAATGTAACACCTTTTATAGTTAAATATCTGTTTTTTTCTTTCAAATTCAAAACCTCTCTATTTTCTAAAAATATGCAATTTATACATATTTTTACCAATAAAGAGGTTTTTATACGTAAAGTTTTATGAATTACTACTTTAAATATAATATTGGATCTACATTTTCTTCGTCTTTTAGCATTTCAAAGTGCAAGTGTGGTTCGTCTGCTATTTCAAATGCGGCAGAATTTCCTACTGTTCCTATGCTTTGTCCTTTGCTTACTGTTTCTCCTTCTGTTACAAATTCTGTTGTAAGTAGGTTTGAGTATATTGTTTTATATCCATCTCTATGCTCTATTATAACTGTTAGTCCATATCTTGGGTCATTTTTTACTGATTTTACTGTTCCTTCTTCTGCTGCTTTTACTACTGTTGTTCGTGGTGCTTTTATATCTATTCCTTTATGCACTACCCATTCTTGCAATGTTTCAGAGAATACTAGATTTTCTATTGCAAATTCTTTTAGTATTTCTCCTTCTACTGGATATGCAAATTCTAATTCTTTTACTGGTTCTGGTTCTACAACTGGCTCTGTGTTTTCTACTTCTGTATTTTCTGATTCTACGTTTCCTGGTTCAATATTTGTTTCTACTTCTGGGGTTGTGTTTTCTATTATTTCATTTGCACTTTCTCCAATTATTTCATTTATACTTTTACTTAATTCTGTGCTTGCTTCTTCTAAAATGCTATTATTTGGAACTATTTCATTTATTTTTTCTGCTGCTAATAAACTTTGTTTTGCTGATTCTTTAATTTTGTTGTTGTACACAATGTATACTGTCACACATGCAATAATTAAAACTAGTAACATCCCTCCATAAATAATTAAAATTTTTTTTAAACCACTATTTCTTCTCATTTTGGATTCCTCCTTCTTCTATAGTTTAATTATGTACCTGTTTTTTTAATTTTATTCAAGTATTTTCTATTTTTACATCTGTATAATAGTGATTTATTATTTGTTCTGCGGTTGCACCTGTTTTTGCCATTGCATCTGCACCTGTTTGACTTAATCCTACACCATGACCATATCCAACTACATTGAAAGTTATGTTTTCTCCAATTTCTATACTAAATTTTGCTGACCTTAATCCAAATATGGTTCTTGCTTCTACACCTGATATACTTATATTTCCAAATTGAATTGTTTTTACTCTTCCACTTTCTGTATATTCTATAATTTGTATAGGGTTTTGGCTATTAAAATCTATAACTACTTCTGGGTGTGTTTCTTGTATTTTTTGCAAAACTTCTTCTTTTGTTAGTGTGACTGATGAACTATATTGTGTATACCCTTCTTCTCCTGCTGTTTCTACACTTTGCAGATATGGATAGTCTGTTCCACCCCACACATTTGCTACACTTTCAGTACTTCCTCCACTGTTTGAATGGAAAAATGCATTTATTGGTTCTCCATTATATGTAATTATTTTACCTTTTGTTGTATCTACTGCAGTTACAATTTTATCCCAGTTACTTTGTCTTTCGGCTTCGTTCCATTTTGCTAATCTATCTTCTTTTGAAATCCATGCTTGACAACAAGTAGAATCATCACAAATATCTGCATTTGCATGTTTACTTCCTTTAAACATTTTATATGCTGTATATGTTCTTGCAACTATTGCTTGCGCTTTTAATGCCTCTAATTCAAAATTTGCTGGCATTTCTGCTGATACAACTCCATATAGGTAATTATCCATTTCTAATGTTTCTACTTCTCCTGTTTCATTATGTAGTAGCCTTACTGTTCCATATTTGGCATATGTATATTCTTCTTGGTTTTCTTCTTTTGTTTCTGCTTCTACTGGATTTTCTGTTGGCTTTGCTTCTTTTCCTTTTGTAAATATTATTGGAATTGTAAAGCAAATTAATACAAAACCTAAAATGTATATTGTGATTTTTCGCATTTTTTCTCCTTTTCTAAGCAATTTTTTCTCTCATCTGGGTTAATATTTTCTTTTCTATTCTTGAAACTTGCACTTGTGTTATTCCTAACATTGAGGCAATTTCTGATTGTGTTTTTCCTTTAAAATACCTAAGTATTATTATCTTTTTTTCTCTATCATTTAGTTCATTTATTAGTTCTTTAATACATAGATTGTTTATTATGGTTCCTGCTTCATCTTTATTTGTACTTATTTTGGATATTTTAGTTTCTCCTCCTGCTTCATCATATATTTCTTCATCTATTGATTCTGGTCTTCTTATGGCATCTAGTGCTACTACAATTTCTTCTTTGCTTACATTTAGTTTTTTGGCAAGTTCTGTAATTTGCAGTTCTTCACCTGTTTTGTTTATGTTTTGCCTTTGTATTTCATTTATTTTACTTGCTAATTCTTTTATACTTCTACTTACCTTTATGGGTCCATCGTCTCTTAGAAATCTTTTTATCTCTCCGAATAATATATGGTACTGCATAAGTAGATATTCGTACATCAAAGCTAATATCAAACCTTTTTATTGCTTTTATTAATCCTATACAACCTGTTTGGTATAAATCTTCTGTTGATTGGCCTCTTCCTGAGAATCTTTTTACAACGCTCCATACTAATCCGTGAATTTGCTTCTATGATTTTTGATAATGCTTCTTCTGAGTTGTTTTGTGCATCTAATATGTCTTTTGTATCTATTTCATACATATTTAGTTCTCATTCCTTTCTGGAAAGATATTAGTTTGAATTGTTTGAATTGTTAATAACTTTTTTCATTGTAACTTTTGTACCTACTCCTACCACCGATTCTATTTTTAATTCATCCATAAAGTTTTCCATTATTGTAAAGCCCATTCCAGACCTTTCTAGCTCAGGCTTTGTTGTGTATAATGGTTCTTTTGCTTGTTCTATGTTTTCTATACCTTTACCATTATCAGATATTTGTATTTCTATAGAATTTGAAAACAATGTACATTCTATTTTTATTATTCCTGTTTTATCTTCATATCCATGTATTATGCTATTTGTTACCGCTTCTGATACAGAGGTTTTAATATCTGATATTTCTTCTATACTTGGATCTAATTGTGAAGCAAAACTTGCAACTGTTATTCTTGCAAATGCTTCATTGCTTGACTTACTTAAAAATTCTAATTTCATTTTATTTTCATACACATTTTCCAATTTTTGTTCCTCCTATTTCTTCAATTATTGGTATTATCTTTGTTATTCCTGCCATCTCTAATACTTTTTTTACGTTTGGGGTAACATTTACCATATCCATTGTTCCTCCAAACATTGTTATCATTTTGTATCTTCCTAAAATCATTCCAATTCCTGCACTATCCATAAAATTAACTTTGCTAAAATCAATAATTAATTTTTTGGGTATGTATTTTTGTATTTCAAAATCTGCTCTTGTCCTTATTTTTTCAGATGAGTGATGATCTATCTCTTCTGTAATTTGAAGAAGCAAAAGCTTGTCTTTTTCATTATATGTAACTTTCACAAAATCCCTCCTACATTTCATATACCTTATATATTCTAGTTTTAAAACCTTTTTCCTTCGATGAAAAATGAGAAGTTTTGCCGAAAAAAAAGGTTACCATACAGACTAAAATAAATATTAAACTCCGACGAGACCTAAGCGGACTTTATGGTACTAACTCTGAATATTAACCAAAAAAGAAGCAATGTTTAACTTTTTTATTGTAATCATTGCTCCTTTTATTTTATAAATCTAATTTTTTAAATTATTTGTAACAATTTTAATATTAGTGCCATTCTTATATATTTTCCATTTTCCACTTGTTTGAAATAGCAAGCTCTTTTATCCATATCAACATCTTCTGATATTTCGTTTACTCTTGGTAATGGATGTAATATAGTTAAATCTGATTTTGCATTTTTTAGTTTTTCTTTGTTTAATATATATACATCTTTTAGCCTTTCATATTCTAGCTTGTCCTCAAATCTTTCTTGTTGCACTCTTGTCATGTATAGAATATCTAATTTAGATATGTTTTCTTCTAAACTTTCTACTTCTTGATATTCTATATTTTTCTTTTTCAGAATGCTTAGTACTTCTTCTGGCATTTTTAGTTCTTTTGGTGATATAAACATATATTTTATGTTTTCATATCTTGATAATGCTGCTACTAGTGAATGTACTGTTCTTCCATATTTTAGATCTCCACACATTCCTATGCAAAAGTTTGATAATTTTCCTTTTTCTGATTTTATGGTCATTAAATCAGTTAAAGTTTGTGTTGGGTGTCTGTTTGAACCATCTCCTGCATTTATTATTGGAACTTTTGAAACATTTGCTGCTATAGTTGCTGCTCCTTCTTGTGGGTGTCTCATTGAAATTATATCTACATAACTTCCAACTGTTCTTATTGTATCTGCTATACTTTCTCCTTTTGATGTTGAACTTGAACTTGCTGACGAAAATCCAAGAACACTACCCCCTAAGCTTAGCATGGCTGATTCAAAACTTAGTCTCGTTCTGGTACTTGGTTCAAAAAATAATGTGGCTAATTGTTTTCCTTTGCACTTATCTAAATATTTTTCCTTGTTAGACTTTATATCTTCTGCAACTTCTATTAAATTATCTATTTCGCAAGTAGATAAATCAGTAATATCTATTAAATTTCTCATGTATTTTTCCTTTCTTAATGCATACTTTTACTTAATCCAACTTTCATCACTTGGATTATTTCTAAATGCAATTAATCTTTCAATATCTTCTTTTTTTATGTATCCCTCATCTGCTGCAACCTCTACAAGTGTATCAAAATTTGATAAACTTACATTTTTTACATTAGCTTCATTTAACCTATCTAATCCTTTTTTCATTCCGTATGTAAATATACTTGCAATTCCTAAAACTTCTGCTCCTGCTTCTCTTAAAACATTTACAACTTCTATTACACTACCACCTGTAGATATTAAGTCTTCTATAACAACTACTTTTTGCCCTTTTTCTAATTTTCCTTCTATCTGATTATTTCTTCCATGGTCTTTTGCTCCTGACCTTACATAACCCATTGGCATGTTTAAAATATGTCCAGTTATTGCTGCATGTGCTATGCCTGCTGTGCTAGTTCCCATTAATACTTCTGCATCTGGATAATATTCTTTAATGATTCTTGCCAATCCATTTTCAACATCATTCCTAACCTCTAGGGCAGTTAAAGTTAATCTATTATCACAATAAATAGGACTTTTTATCCCACTTGCCCATATAAATGGCTCCTCTGGTCTTAAAAATACCGCCTTAATTTTTAATAAATCTCTTGCAATCAAAACTTCTAAATCTTTCATTCTAAATTTCTCCTTCCATAAAATTATTTACTATTCATTAATTCCTAAACAAAACTCTCTTACACATCTCCTATACGCTTCTACAGGATTTTCAGCCTTTGTTATTGGTCTTCCTACAACTATATAATCTGAACCTAATTCTTTTGCTTTTGCTGGTGTTGTTACTCTTACTTGGTCACCAACTTCACCATCTGCAAATCTTACTCCTGGAGTTACTGTTATAAAGTTTTCTCCACATTTGTTTTTTACTTTTCTTGCTTCTAGTGGAGAACATACTACACCATCTAGTCCTGCAATTTTTGCATTTTCTGCATATTGCATTACAACTTCATCTAGTGGTTTGTTTATTAATAACTCATTTTGCATAACTTCTTCACTTGTTGAAGTAAGTTGTGTTACGGCTATTAGTAGTGGTCTTGTTCCATCTTGGCGTGTTAAACCTTGAAGTGCTGCCTCCATCATTTTTATACTGCCACTTGCATGAAGATTGCACATATCTACATCTAAATTTGAAAGAACCTTCATTGCTTTCATTACTGTGTTTGGTATGTCGTGTAGTTTTAAATCTAAAAATATTTTATGCCCCCTTTTCTTTATTTGTCTTACTATTTCTGGACCTTCTGCATAATATAGTTCCATTCCTATTTTTAAAAATGGCTTTTCTTCTTTGAATAAATCAAGAAAATTTAAAACTTCATTTTTACTATTAAAATCACATGCTATAATAACATCTTTTCCCATAATATTCCTCCTTAAAATATATATTAAAATATTAATCTTTGCAATGTTTTATAAAACCTTATGCGTCAATTGTTGAAATGCAAAGTGTAATTTCCTCTAGTATATCTAACAAGACTTTTACTGTTTCTAGTGCAGAAAACATTGCTACATTATTTTCAACAGCACATCTTCTTATTTGAAAACCATCTGTTTCTTGTGTATGTGAACCTAATTCTTGCGTACTGATAACATAGTTTACATATCCTCTTCTTATTGATTCTAGTATTTCCTCACTCCCTTCACTTATTTTTGCTTTTATTCTTGTCCTTATGCCATTGCGTTTTAAGAATTCTGCTGTTCCTCTTGTTGCTTCTATATTAAATCCTAAATTATAGAATCTTCTAACTAATGGTAAAGCCTCTTGTTTATCTTTATCGGCTATTGTTACAAAAATTGTTCCATAGTTTGCAAGGTTCATGCCAGAAGCTTGCAATGCTTTATATAATGCTCTTGTAAGTTTACTATCATATCCTATTGCTTCACCTGTTGATTTCATCTCTGGTGAAAGGTATGCATCTAATCCATTAAGTTTAGAAAATGAAAATGTTGGAACTTTTACGTACCATCTTTCTTTTTCTTTTGGATATACTTGGTTTATACCTTGTTCTTTTAATGATTTACCTAGCATTACTAATGTTCCTATATCTGCTATTTCATATCCTGTTGACTTAGATAGAAATGGTACTGTTCGTGATGACCTTGGGTTTACTTCTATTACATATACATTTTCCTCTTTATCTACAATAAATTGTATATTATATAGCCCTTTTATTCCTATACCTAATCCTAGTTTTTTAGTATAATCTATTATTGTGTCTTTTACTTTCTGACTTACACTAAATGTTGGATATACACTTATACTATCTCCTGAATGTATTCCTGTTTTTTCTACAAGTTCCATTATGCCTGGTATAAATACGTCTTTTCCGTCACATACTGCATCTACTTCTAGTTCTTTTCCTCTTATGTATTTATCTACTAGTACTGGTTGTTTTTCATCTATTTGAGTAGCTGCTTTTAAATATTTTTCTAGTGCCTTTTTATCTCCTACTATTTGCATAGCTCTACCACCTAGTACATAACTTGGTCTTACTAATACTGGATATCCTATTTCTTCTGCTGCTTTTATTCCGTCTTTAATATTGGTTACTGCCATTCCCTTTGGTTGTGGTATTTTTAAATTTTCCATAACTTTTTCAAAACTATCTCTATTTTCTGCTTTTTCTATTGCTTCAAAATCTGTTCCTATTATTTTTACTCCTAGGTTTGCTAGTCCCTCTGCTAAATTTATTGCTGTTTGTCCTCCAAGTGATGCTATTACTCCTTCTGGTTTTTCTAAGTTTATAATGTTCATTACATCTTCGATTGTAAGTGGTTCAAAATATAATTTGTCGCTTGTTGTATAATCTGTTGATACTGTTTCTGGGTTATTATTTATTATTATTGCTTCATACCCATTTGCTTTTATTGTTTTTATTGCATGTACTGTAGAATAATCAAATTCTACACCTTGACCTATTCTAATTGGTCCTGAGCCTAAAACTATTATCTTTTTGTTATTGCTTATAATTGATTCATTTTCATCTTCATAAGTAGAATAAAAGTATGGGACATAACTTTCAAATTCACTGCTACATGTATCTATCATTTTATATACTGGGAATATGTTATTTTCTTGCCTTAATTTATATATTTCATTTTCTTCTTTGTTCCATAGTTTAGCTATGTATTTATCACTAAAACCAATTCTTTTAGCTTGCTTTAATATTTCTATATCATCTTTATTATTTATTAGTTCTTGTTCAAATTTAATTATGTTTTTTATTTTATCAAGAAATAGCATGTCTATTTTTGTTTCATTATTTATAAGACCTGGGTCTGTTTTTAGCCTTAATAACTGTGCTATTGCAAATATTCTATCATCTGTTCCTAATTTTATATATTCCATTAGTTCTTCTTGAGTTTTGTTTTCAAATTTTTCCATATATAAATGGCAAACTCCAATTTCTAATGACCTTACAGCTTTTAGTAAACTTTCTTCTATTGTTCTGCCTATACTCATTATTTCTCCTGTTGCCTTCATTTGAGTACTTAATTTATTTGATGCGTCGCTAAATTTATCAAATGGAAATCTAGGCATTTTTGTAACTACATAATCTAATGCTGGTTCAAAGCTTGCTGGTGTATTTGCTATTTGTATTTCATCTAATGTCATTCCTATTGCTATTTTTGTTGAAACTCTTGCTATTGGGTATCCTGTTGCTTTTGAAGCAAGAGCAGATGAACGTGATACTCTTGGGTTTACTTCTATTATGTAATATTTAAATGAGTATGGGTCTAATGCAAATTGTACATTACAACCTCCTTCGATTTTTAGTGCTCTTATTATTTTTAAACTACTATCTCTTAATAGTTGATATTCCTTGTTTGTAAGTGTTTGGCTAGGTGCTACTACTATTGAATCTCCTGTATGTATTCCTACTGGGTCTACATTTTCCATATTACATATTGCTATTGCTGTATCGTTTTTATCTCTTATTACTTCATATTCTATTTCTTTATATCCTTTAATACTTTTTTCTACTAGTACTTGTTTTACTGGTGAAAGTTTTAATGCATTTTTCATTATTTCTATAAGTTCTTCTTCATTATTTGCAAATCCTCCTCCTGTTCCACCTAGTGTAAATGCTGGTCTTAGTACTACTGGATATCCTATTTTTTCTGCTGCATCTTTTCCTTCTTCTATTGAATGTGCTATCATAGATTCTAGTACTGGTTCTCCAATTTCTTGGCATAGTTTTTTAAACTTTTCCCTATCTTCTGCTTTTGAAATACTTTCTGCTGATGTTCCCAGCATTTCTACTTGACATTCTTGTAATACACCTTTTTCTTTAAGCTGCATTGCTATATTTAAACCTGTTTGTCCACCCATTCCCGCTATTATTGCATCTGGTCTTTCATATCTTAGTATTTTTGCTACATATTCTAGTGTTAGTGGTTCCATATATACTTTATCTGCAATTTTTACGTCTGTCATTATTGTTGCTGGGTTTGAGTTTACAAGTAAAACTTCGTATCCTTCTTCTTTTAGTGCTAAACAGCTCTGTGTTCCTGCATAGTCAAATTCTGCTGCTTGCCCGAATTACTATTGGGCCTGAGCCTATTACTAATACCTTTTTTATATCTTCTCTTTTTGGCATTTTATTTTTCTCCTTCCATTAGATTTATGAATTTATCAAACAAATATGTACTATCTTGTGGTCCTGGTGCACTTTCTGGATGATATTGAACACTAAATATTTTATCTTTTTTGTTTTCTACTCCCTCTATTGTTTTATCTAATAAATTAATATGTGTTATCTCTAGTTTGGTATGTTTTAATGAACTTTCATCAACAGCATATCCATGGTTTTGACTTGTTATTTCTATTTTTCCAGTTTCTAAATTTTTTACTGGATGATTTCCTCCTCTATGTCCAAATTTTAGTTTATATGTTTTTGCACCATATGCCAAACTTATTAGTTGATGACCTAAACATATTCCAAATATAGGATACTTTCCTTTTAATTGTTTTATTAGTTCTATTGTTTCAGTTACATCTTCTGGATTACCTGGGCCATTTGAGAAAAATATTCCATCTGGTTTTAGGCTTTCTATTATTTCTGGACTCGTATTATATGGTACAACTGTTACGTTACACCCTCTTTTATTTAAACTTCTAACTATATTTAATTTTATCCCACAATCTACTGCCACTACATTATATTTTGGGTTTGCTGTTCTTGAATACCATTTCTTTTTTGAGCTAACTTTTTCTACTGCATTTGTTGGAATATTATATTCCTTTATTTTTTTAATTGCATCTTGCAAATTAGTATCTGCACTTGTTATTAATACCTTTCTACTACCAAAATCTCTTATATTTCTTGTTAATTTTCTTGTGTCTATTCCTTGTATTGCAGGAATGTTATTTTCTTCTAATATTTCGGATAATGTTTTTGTATATCTAAAATTACTTGGTTGTCCATTATATTCCCTTACTATCATTCCACCTATAGTAGGCTGTTTTGTTTCATAGTCTTCATCTGCTATTCCATAGTTTCCAATTAATGGGTATGTCATAACTACCATTTGATATGTATATGAAGGATCTGATATGATTTCTTGATATCCAACCATTGAAGTATTGAACACTAGCTCGCAAATACTTTCTACATTTGCTCCAAAACCATATCCATAATATTCTGTGCCATCTTCTAATACGATTTTTCTATCATATTTTTCTAACATTTTTTTCATTCCTTTCTTGGTTTTACTTTTATATAAGATTTTTTAATATTGTGTAATTTTTTATTATATTAGTGCAAAAAAAAGAATTAATTAATATGTATTAATTAATTCTTTTTTAAAATATAAATAATAATTACAAATAAATTTTTTTAAGAAATAGAAAAATGAAACACCAATAGAAATAGCTTTTACACATATTTTTTTTCTATTATTTTTTAATAGTCTTGTTATTCCTATTTTCACTTTTGCACACTCCTTAAAAATTTCATCTTGAATAGGATAACATTTTTCGACAGTAAAGTCAAGTGTTTTGTTAAAATTTTTTTGAAGGCGTGGTTACCATATAATGTTTTTTTTCTGAATAAGGTTTGTATTTTTGGCTACTTTGTACTTTTATTTAAGTTGTATGCTGAATGGTAACGAAGGCGTCCAAAATATGGACGCCTTCTTGGAATTAATCAAATTTTGTTGATAATGTTTTTACCAACCCATACGGACTTACTCTGAAGAAGTAATCTCTTCCAAGCAATCCTACATTTTTTGTTTCAACTTCTTTTAAAATTCGGTTTGCAAAAGTATTTTTCACTTCTGCTTCTCCATGGTTTACCAAGACCAGTTTTAGGTTTCTAAACTGTTTTAGAAACTCAATCATTTCATTTGCCTTAGCATGAGCAGAGTATTCTGTAGTGTATTCTACTCTTGCTAGCTTTCTTGCAATAAGACCGCCAATTTCAACTGTGTCTCCAAGTGGTGTGTTCTTTAACCTACTTCCTAAAGTGCCTTCTGCTGTATACCCCGTGAAGTGTATTAACGCGTTTTTCCTTGTAATATACTCTGGTATATATACTTGGGCAGGTCCATATGAGCCCATGCCTGAGGTTGTAAGAATTATTTTTCTTTCCGTATCCTCTAACACATACATTCGGTTTGACCTGTTTACATATGTTAGATTTTCTGGTAGAAAATTTAACATGTTTTCCTTTATGTCCAACTTGCCCTTGATGAATAGGTCTGTATATCTGATTGCCAAACTACCATCAAGATAAATTGGTACTTCTTTGCTCAATACCCCTTCGTCTTGCATACATTTTAGTTCGTATAAGATTTCCTGTGATCTTCCAAGGGAAAATACAGGTGCTACAACCGTTCCACTATTGCTTATACAGTCTAAGATATTATCTTTAAAGCACTTGTGTATTTGGCTTGTATCCATGTTGCCATATGTAGATTCCTGTATTACCGTTAAAGGTAAGTCTAAAATCCATTCAGGAACAGGATCCACGTCAAAAAACAGGTTGCTACTTTTGTAATCTCCAGTAAATAGGAGATTAATATCATTAAACTCCGGGTAGCTAATCCTTACCAGTATCATAGCTGCTCCAATCAAATGTCCATTTTTCAAGAATGTAATTTTTACATTCTGGCTTACTTCAATGGTTTCAGCGAATTGACACGGTTTAAGAAGTGATAATGTTTTTTCAACATCTGCTTCACTGTACAAGTAACTTCGATTTTTCCGTTTAGCCACGTCTTTCAAAACTTTATAGCTATCATACAAGGCTAAAGGTAACAATTGGCATGTTGTCTTTGTTGTGTAAAGTGCCTTATCAAAACCGTTCTTTACCATAAAAGGTAATCTGCCTGTATGATCCACGTGATTATGCGTGACCACAGCAAACTCCACCTTTTCGGGATAAAATGGCAAGGTAGAATTTAGTTCTTCATATTCTCTTTCTTGGAATAAACCACAATCTACCACAAAACGAATCGTCTCACCGTTAGGTAATTTTACAATTACCAAGTTGCATGAGCCTGTCACCTCAGGATGCATTGCCATTACATCTGCATAAAACCGTTCACTTTTCCCCATGACTAATTCCTCCATCAAATTAATAAATTCAATGTCCAATCAAAATACAATTCAATGCATGATAAGTTTATCACCTTTTTTAAGTTATGTCAATAAAAACATTTTATTTACTTTCTATGTACATTACCATTCAGAGTTATTACCCTAAAGTCCGCCCAATCTCGTCGGAGATTTTATATTTATAATAAATTGAGCCCACGTTTGATACGCCTGCGAAGCTTTTCGGGGGTCCTCAATTTATTCTAAATATAAAACTCCTGCGTTGGGCTACAAAGTGCTATTATTTAATTTACTCTGAATAGTAACCAGATTGTTAATAATATACTTCTACAAGATATAGTCCGTGTGCTGGTAAGGTTTTTCCTGCTTTGTTTCTGTCTTTTGATTGTATTATGTTTGGGATTTCTTCTGGCTTTATTTTTCCTAGTCCTACTTCTACAAGTGTTCCTGATATTATTCTTACCATGTTGTACATAAATCCATTTCCTGTAAGTTCTATTATTATTCTTTCTCCTTCTTGTTTTACTTCTGCTTTGTATATTGTTCTTATAGAGCTTTTATTGCTTGTTCCACTTGCTTTAAATCCTTTAAAGTCATGTTCTCCTTCAAAGTGTTTTATTGCTTGTTTCATTTTTTCTATGTCTAGTTTTTGTGGAATATGGTATTCTAAGTCTCTATATATTGCTGTTCCTTGTTGTGAGTTATTTATTATGTATCTGTATTTTTTTCCTTTGCAGTTATATCGTGCATGAAAGTTTTGGTCAACTTCTTCTGCTTTTTTTATGACAATACTTTTCTTTAATTTTGAGTTGATTGCTATTGCTATTTTTTCTATTTCTATATTACTATTTGTTTTGAAGTTAGCAACTTGTCCTAGGCTGTGTACGCCACTGTCTGTTCTTCCTGAAGCATTTAGTGTTACATCTTCTCCTGTAATTTCTTTTATTGCTTGTTCTATTTCTCCCTGAATGTTTAATTTGGTGGGTTGCTTTTGCCATCCACCAAATTTTTTTCCATCATATTCAATTGTTAGTTTTATGTTTCTCATTCTTTCACCTTTTTTTCTTTTTTTCTTTCTTTTCTTTCTTTTCCTTTTTTTCTTTTTTAGGTGTTTTTTCTTTTTTTGTCTTTTTTTCTTCGATTTTTGGAACTAAGTTTTTTATTAGTATTTGTTTTAGTGCTTCTTCTTTTACATCTGCAATTAGTGTTCCGTTTTTTGCAACTGATATTTTTCCTGTTTCTTCTGATACTACTACTACTACACTATCAGCTTCTTTTGATATTCCTATTGCTGATCTATGCCTTGTTCCTAAGCTTTTTGATATGTTTTTATCGTTTGCAAGTGGAAGCATGCATGCTGCTGCCATTATTTTGTTTTCGCTTATTATAACTGCTCCATCATGAAGTGGTGTTTTTGGCTCAAATATATTTACTAATAGTTGTGGGGAAATTTCTGAACCAATTGCTACTCCTGTATCTATTATGTCTTTTAATTTTATATCTCTTTCAAAAACAATTAATGCACCTGTTTTATTTTTTGATAATTCTGTGGCTGCTATTGCTACTTTATATATGTTTTCTTTTACTTTTGTTGCAATATCTTGCTCTATTCCAAAAAATCTATTTATTTTGTTTGAACCTAGCTGTTCTAATGCTCTACGTAATTCTGGTTGAAACATTACTATTAAGAGTATTACTCCATATGTCATAAATGATGTTAATATAAAATTTAATATTCTTAAATTCAAAAATGAGCTTAGCAATGTTGCAATAATTAAAAATAGTATTCCCTTTAACAACTGCAATGCTCTTGTGCCTTTTACAAATTGAAAAAATTTAACTACTAATAATACAACTATTGTTATATCTATTATAAGTGTTATTAAATCATACGGACTATTTATTATGTTTTGTATAAAATCATTTATACTTCCCTCTTTTATTGATGGAATTTCTAATGTTTTTAGCATTATCCGTAGCCTCCTTATCCTACAAATATCATATATAACAATGATGTAGATACTCCTAAAACCATTAATAATGCCAATATTCCAGCAAATATTCTAACAAATAATTTATTTTTTTTATTCATATTACATTCTTCCTTTCTTGTTTTGTTTCCTTAGTTTATACTCATTTTCTATAATTGTCATTATTATTTGAACTGTTTTTTCTAAGTCATCATTTTTTAGCACATAATCATATATGCCTATTTTAGATTCTTCATAGTCAAACCTATTTAGTCTTAATTCAATTTCTTTTATACTTGCTTTTTCTACTCTATGTTTTAGTCTTCTTCTTAATTCCTCTTTTGGAACTCTTAAGAATATTGTTACTATGTCTATTTCATTTTTTAATAATTTTAATAAATTTTCTGTTCCATTTACTTCTATATCTTTTACTATTATTTTACCTGATTTTATTGTATCATCTAGAATTTTTTTTGATGTACCATAATAATGTTCATGATGCACTGAGTATTCATAAAATTCATTTTCTTTTATTTTTTTTTCAAATTCTTCTGTTGTTATAAAATGGTATATTTTTCCATTTTCTTCGCCTTCTCGTGGTTTTCTATCTGTATATGAAGGCATTGATGTAACGTTTCCCATTCTTTTTATTAGTTCTTTTTTTATCGTATCTTTTCCTGCACCAGATACTCCAGATAATAGTACTAACATTCTCTCACCTTTCCTTCAGCAATTTCATTTGCTGCTAGTGTTACTGGTGATTTTTCTTTTACTTTTGTTAGTGGTATTTGTCCTGCTGCAATTTGTCTTGCTCTTTTTGCTACTAATATTACTAGTTCAAATCTATTGTCCACTATTTTTAATAAGTCTGTAACTGTTGGTTTTATAATCATTTTTATCAATTCCCTTCTTTAATTAATATTATTCTTCTATGTTTTCTTCTTTTGCTATATCCTTATCTAGTCTTGATGCTATTGTTTCTGGCTGTATAGCAGATAAAATTACATGTCCCGAGTCCATTATTAGTACTGCTCTGGTTCTTCTTCCACAGGTTGCATCTATTGCTGTTTTTCCATCTTTTGCTTCTTGAATTATTCTTTTTACAGGTGCAGCATCTGGACTTACTATTGAAACAATTTTATTTGCAGAAACAACATTTCCAAAACCAATATTTACTAATTGCATTATTCTATCCTCCTTTTCTTTGCTTAAATAATTCTTCGAAGTCTGGACTTTTTACATAATTTTGTTTACTTTATTTTATAATTTTACTACATATTTTTGAACAAGTCCAGTATATATTGAATTTATTTTTTTATTATTTCTTTGTGGATTTCTTTTTTGTAATATTTTTCTGTGTTTGCGTTTTATTTTTGGATTGTGTTTTCTTTTTTGTGTTTTTTTTCTTTTCTGTTTTTTTGCTTTCTGATTTTTTTGTTGCTATTTTCTTTGTAGCTTTTTGTTCTTTTCTTTTATTTTCAAATTCTTTTGCTAATTCATCTTTGCTTTCTTTTTTTACTATATATGTTATATCGCTAAGTTCTAATAAATATTTTTTCTTTTCTAATTGATATATTCTTAGTATCTTAATTATATAGTATACTGCTATAATTGCCATTATACTATAGATTACTTCATTACTAAACTTAAAAAAAATGTATGGTGAGAACAATGTAAATATTGAAATAGCTAGCATTTCTATTCCACATATTGCTATACTATTATTATCTTTTTTATAAGCAATTTCAAATATAGCTAGTGTAAAAATTAATAGTACTATTGAGGAAATATTGTATATTAATATTGCTGATGTTTGTTCTAAATATCCTGCTGCTATATAAAATATTGCTACTAATATAGCTGTAGATGTTCCAATTGCCCAATTTGAAATAGCTCTGTCCTTTATTTTTTTTTGAACTTTTTCTGATAAATTTCTTTTTTCTTTTATGCTTTCTATATCCTTCAATATGCTTTTTTTCACTTTCTATTTCATTCCTTTCTCATATGTTTATTCTAGTTCATATGTTATAATGCTACTTATTACTATTCCAACTGTTTCTGTTCTTAGAATTCTTTTACCTAGTGTTATTCTTTGTGCTCCTGCTTTTACTAATTGTTCTACTTCTTTTTCTTCTATTCCGCCTTCTGGTCCTATTATTACTCCTATTTTTAAATTTTCTTTTCCTTTTACAGTATTTAAGGCGTTTTTTAATGTATTTTCTTTTTCATTTTCATATGCCAATAATACTATATCATATTTTTGGATTGAATACAAAAGTTTTTGCAAATTTATTATATTTTCCACTTTTGGTATAATATCTCTGCCACTTTGTTTTGCTGCTGTTTCAGCAATTTTTTTCCATCTATCTAGTTTTTTTATTTCACTTTTTGTATCTAATTTTACTATACATCTTTCCATTTGTACTGGCACAAATGTGTTTACCCCAAGTTCTGTACATTTTTGAATGATAAGTTCCATCTTTTCTGCTTTTGGAAGTCCTTGGAATATTGTAATGTCTATACTTGATTCTGTTTCTGATTTTAGCGTTTTTATTATTTCACATTCTATATTTTCTTTGCTTATTTCTTTTATTTTGCACAAAAAATTTTCTGATGTATCCATATTGCAAATGTTTATTTCCTCTCCTATTTGTTTTCTTAAAACATTTGCAATGTGGTTTACATCATCTTCATATAGAGTTATTCTGTTTTTATTTATTTGATTTGTTTTTACAAAAAACTTTGGCATTGTTCCTCCAAATTAAATCTATCTACCATCACTATCTTTTTTTCTACTTTTTCTTTCTCTGTCTTGAGAAGCTATTGTTGCATTTATAGAACTTTTATTTACATCTCCACCTGATATCCATCTGCCTTTTCGTTCTTCTTGTGTTAGTAATCCCTCAGCCTGTAATACTTCTAGTAGATAATCATTTGAGGCTTCTCCTATGTACATTGTTGTTCTAAATTTAGCTAAACTCTCAGTAAATGTTTCTAATCTTAAGTATGAATTTTCTTTTGCTAATCTTTCTATTTGGTCTGGCGTAGCATTAGGATATTTTCTTTTTATTCTCTTTCTTAGCATTTTTTGGCTTTCTTCAGGGCTTAAATTTATTTCTTTTAATACTCTTTTAATATATGTTTTCTTTACTTCGTCAGTTATTCTTCCTTCTGCTTTTAGGCTTGCTATATCTGCTTCGAATCTTTTTCTTCTTGTTGTTACACATTTATTTTCTCCCTTTAAAATGTCATCTATTTCTCTTCTTACAAAACTTTCTATACCTTTTCTGGTAATATTTATATTTATTTCCTTAACTTCTTCTGGTTGTTTCATTGTAAGACGTCTTATCATTTTCTTTGTATGAGTGTTTAATTCAATATTTTGTGCTTTAGGGTCTTCATATTTTATTAAAAGATTTGAATATTTATCTATTAGTTTTTCTGTTCTTTCACCTAAAACATCCATAATTTTTCTAGTTCTTGGTTTTACAACTTTTTCATAATTTAGGTCTCTTAATTTATACATCAAATCTGCCATTTCTTTACTCATTCTTGCTCCATTAAACCCAATAGATGACTGATATAAATTATCTCTTAATATGTATGTTCCAATTCTAACTAGTTTGTCCTTTTTTTCTGGTAGTAGTGCCCATTCATCTAAAGTTTTTTTTGGTATTCCCATTTTTATGAATATATCTTCATAATCTAAATCATTTACATCTATTGTTCCTCCTATAACACCATCTCTAAAGTCTTTAAATACATAAGCAATTGGATCACTAAATCTTACTACTGCACCTTCTGGTGTTTTGCTAACTATTTTTCTATCTGCTCCTGGCTTAGTAAATGATGCTATGAATTCATTTTCTATATCGTTATTTGTTTTTTCATTATCAGCCATTACTTCATAATCTAATCCTTCTCCATTATGTGCTGCTGCAATGTCTGCCAAAATTAATTTGTATCCTTCATATTCTTCAATTTCTTTTTTAGTAAATGTTCTACCTTTTTCTTTACTTAATCTTTCTAGTGTTCTTTGATGAATTTTTTCTTCTTCCATAATCATCCTTGCTAGAGTAGAATGGTGTAGTTCTGCAATACCTAATTTTTTTAAGTACTCTGATAATCTATGTTCACCTTCATGTGCATATATAAGATGTCCTAAGTCGTGCCCTTTTGCACCTACTCTTGCTAAATCTTCATTAAGAAGTAGTTTTCTTGCTACATCTTTTGCACCTTGTTCAGTATCCATACTATGTAGACCTCTTGTATTTGCATGTCCTTCCATTCCCGGTTCTCTTTCGGCTGACATGTTCTGGTCAAACATTCTAATCCATTTCTTAGTAAAATTTACTAATTCTGTTTCATAGATTCTTAAGTAATCTGGGTCTATATATGTTGCAAATTTTGAGTGTTCTAGATAAAATAAGTTTTTCTCTCTAAAATTTCTTATTTTTTCTTTTAGTTTTAATGAACTTTTACTTTCAGTAAAAACTCTTTTTGCATTTTTTATATTTTTACCTTTTATTACCATATTACTCTTTCCTTTCTACTATATCATCTAATATCCATTTTACCACATTTTTCTGCATTTGTGAAGCCCTAAAATGATACGAAAAAAAAGACACATACCTCTTTTGATATGCATCTTTTTACTGTTTTTAACCAAATATTCCTCTTTTCTTTACTGGTGGTTGCTCGTTCATTGTTTTTGCAAGTTTGTTTAGTAAGTCTCTTTGTTCTAATGTTAATTTTTTTGGGATTTGTACATTTACAGTAAATATAAAGTCACCTTGATATGTACTGTTTACTACCTTGAAACCTTTGTTTCTTATAACAAATTTTGAACCGTCCTTGGGTTCCTTCTGGTATTTTGTAGTTTTCTTTACTTCCGTCTACCATTGGTATTTCTAGGTTTGCTCCTAGAGTTGCTTGTGTTATTGTAATTGGTATTTCGCATGTTACATTGTTTCCTTGTCTTTTAAATACACTATGATTTCTTACTTGTATTACAATGTATAAATCTCCTCTTGGTCCTCCTTTTATACCTGCTTCTCCTTCTCCTTTTAAGACTATTGTTTGATCATTATCTATTCCTGCTGGAACTTTTACTTGTATTTTTACAGTTTTTCTTATTGTTCCTTTTCCTCTACATTGTGTACATTTTTCTTCTATTTTTGTTCCTTCTCCATTACATTCTGGACATGTTTTTGTTGTTTGCATTTGTCCTAATATGGTAGATACTGTTTGCCTTATAGTTCCTGTTCCATTACATGCTTTACATGTGGTTGTTTTTGTTCCTGGTTTTGCTTTACTTCCATGGCATGTTGGACATTCTTCATCTCTTAAGATTGTTATTTCTTTTTTTACTCCTAGATATGATTCTTCAAATGTTACATCTAAATTATATTTTAAGTCTCTTCCTTTTCGTGGACCTGATGCTTTTTGATTTCTAGAAGCTCTTCCTCCAAATCCTGAACCACCAAAAAAGCTAGAGAATATATCGCCTAAATCTCCAAAGTCTCCAAAACCATCAAATCCAGATGTTGTGTATGAGTAGTATCCTCCTTGTCCTCCACCAAATCCTTGAGGTCCATCGTGTCCAAATTGATCATACATTTTTCTTTTTTGCGGGTCTGATAACACTTCATATGCTTCTGATACTTCTTTGAATTTTTCTTCTGCTTCTTTTCTATTATCTGGGTTTGCATCTGGGTGATATTTCTTTGCTAACTTTCTATAGGCTTTTTTTAATTCATCATCAGTTACATTTTTGCTTACTCCTAAAACTTCATAATAATCTCTTTTATTTGCCATTTAAATTTTAACCTCCTAAAATGCTTGTGCTTTTTGTGGACCAAATGTCCTTTATTTATGCATATTTTGTAAATTATATCTATATTATGATATTATAATACACATATAATTTACAATGAAAAATAAATATTAAACTTTGATTAGATTGGGTAGACTTTTAAGATAGTCTAAACCCAATCTTTAGCAGTTTTATTGATTATTGTCATCTTCTACTTTGTAATCTGCATCATATACATTGCCATCGCTTGCTGTATTTTGTGCATCACTTGCTCCTGTATCTGTTCCTTCTGCTGTTCCATTTTGTGCTGCATTTGCTTTATATAATTGTTCAGATATTTGATAAAATGCTTGTGTTAATTTTTCTGTTGCTTCTTTTATTGTTTCTGTGTTGTTAGTTTCTAATGCTTTTTTTACATTTTCTATTTCTGTTTCAACTTTTGCTTTTTCTTCACCACTTATTTTATCTCCTAATTCATCTAATGTTTTTTGGCTACTATATACTAAGCTTTCTGCATTATTTTTAACTTCTACTTCTTCTTTCTTTTTCTTGTCTTCTGCTGCATGTGCTTCAGCATCTTTTACTGCTTTATCTATATCTTCTTCTGAAAGGTTTGAACTTGCTGTTATTGAAACATTTTGTTCATTTCCTGTTGCCATATCTTTTGCAGATACATGTACTATACCGTTTGCATCTATATCAAATGTAACTTCTATTTGAGGTACTCCTCTTGGTGCTGGTGGTATTCCTGTTAATTGGAATCTTCCTAATGTTTTGTTATATGCTGCCATTTCTCTTTCACCTTGTAAAACATGTACTTCTACACTTGTTTGACCATCTGCTGCTGTTGAAAATACTTGTGATTTTTTTGTTGGTATTGTTGTGTTTCTTTCAATTAATTTTGTAAATACTCCACCATATGTTTCAATACCTAATGATAATGGTGTTACATCTAGTAATACTAAGTCTTTTACATCTCCTGAAAGTACTCCTGCCTGAATTGCGGCACCTATTGCAACACATTCATCTGGGTTTATTCCTTTATTTGGTTCTTTATTTGTTATTTTTCTTACAGCATCTTGAACTGCTGGAACTCTTGTTGAACCACCAACTAATAATACTTGGTCTATCTTATCTGCTGTTAATCCTGCATCTTTTAATGCTTGATTTACTGGTCCTGTTGTTGCTTCTACTAAGTCTCTTATTAGTTCTTCGAATTTTGCCCTTGTTAAAGTTATATCTAGATGTTTTGGTCCAGTGCTATCTGCTGTTATAAATGGTAAGTTAATATTTGTTTGACCAACTCCTGATAACTCTATTTTTGCTTTTTCTGCTGCTTCTTTTAATCTTTGCATTGCCATTTTATCTGTGCTTAGGTCTATTCCATTATCTTTTTTGAATTCATCTACTAAATATTTAATAATTCTTTCGTCAAAGTCATCTCCACCTAGTCTGTTATTTCCACTTGTTGCTAGAACTTCAAATACTCCATCACCAATATCTAGTATAGATACATCAAATGTACCTCCACCTAAGTCATATACCATTATTTTTTGGTCTTTATCTTCTTTATCCATACCATATGCAAGTGCTGCTGCTGTTGGTTCATTTATAATTCTTAGAACGTCTAATCCTGCAATTTTACCTGCATCTTTTGTTGCCTGTCTTTGGCTATCACTAAAGTATGCTGGAACTGTTATAACTGCTTGTGTTACTTTTTGTCCTAAATAATTTTCTGCATCTGTTTTTAATTTTTGTAATATCATTGCTGATATTTCTTGTGGTGAGAATTCATCTCCTTCAATTTTTACTTTTTTATTTGTTCCCATATCTCTTTTTATTGAGATAACTGTATGCTCTGGATTTGTAACAGCTTGACGTTTTGCAATCTGTCCTACTAATCTTTCGCCATTTTTTGAAAATGCAACTACAGATGGTGTTGTTCTATTTCCTTCTGGATTTGGAATTACAACTGGTTCTCCACCTTCCATAACTGCTACACATGAGTTTGTTGTACCTAAATCGATACCTATAATTTTTGACATAATTGTCTCCTCCTTTAAATTAGATGTTAGAAATTAGAAGTTAGAAATTTAAGATTTTCTATACATTCTAGTTCTATTCTACAAATTTATATTTTTTAAAATTAATAACTAATTAATTTGCTACAACTACCATTGCGTGCCTAATTACTTTCATGCCTATTTTGTAACCTTTTCTGAATTCTTCTTTTATTATTTTTTCGCCTAAATTTTCATCTTGCACGTTACTTACTGCTTCATGTATTTCTGGGTCAAATGGTTTTCCTACTGTTTCTATTGTTTCAACTCCAAATTTTTTGAATATGTCTTGAATTTGTTTAACAACTAGTTCTATTCCTTGCTTCATATTTTCATCTTCAGTTTTAGTTGTGGCTGCTTTTTCTAAATTGTCTAATACTGGTAGAAAACTTGCTATTATATCTGCTAATAATGAGTTATATAGCTGTTCTCTTTCTTTAGTATTCCTTTTTTTATAGTTTTCAAACTCTGCCATTACTCTTTTTAGTCTGTCTACAGTTTCTTCAAGTTCTTGCTCTGTTTTTGTAAGTTCTGTGTTTTCGTTTTCCTCATTTTCTTTTTTCTCATCTGGTTTTTTTTCTAAATTTTCTTCTGACATTTTATTTTCCTCCTCATAATTTTTATTTTTAATTTGAAAAGAATTATTTTTCATTATTTATCTTCATCTTCAAATTTTTCATTAAGTTTCTTACTAATGTATTTCATTACTGAAATTACTTTTGAATAATCCATCCTTTTTGGTCCTATGATTCCTATTGTTCCAAAGTCTTTATTCCCCACACTATGTCTGAATGTTACTATGCTTAAATCTCTTAATTCTTCTTTTTCATTTTCTTCTCCGATATATATATTTATGTCTTTTGCAAAACCTGAATTTAATATTTCCATAACTTGCTCTTTTGTATCTAGTATACTTAGGAAGTTTCTTGCTGTATCAATTTTTTTAAATTCAGGGAAATCAAATACATTGTTTGCACCTTCTAGGAAAATTTTTTCTGATTCATCAAGAGATTTATTCATTTGATAGATTATTGGTTTTATAACATCTACTTGGTCTTCCATTGATGATATTATATATTCTTCCATTGGTTTATCTATTTTTGTTAGTGGTTTTCCTTTTAATTTATTTCTAAATAGATAATTTAGGCTTTCTACTTGGCTTTGTGATAAATCTTCATCATATTTTATTATTGTTTCTTTTATTGCTCCATTTTCTGTAAGTACTACTGCCATTAGAATTCTGTTGCCTAATGATATAAATTTTACATCTGAAATTATGTTATTACTTGCTTCTGGTCCAATTGCAACTGTTGTATAATGTGTTATTTCTGATAGTGTGTTTGTTGCTATTTTTGTTAATTCTTCTATTTCATTTACTTTGGTTTCTAATTTGGTTTTTATATATTGTATTTCATCTAGGCTTATGTTTTCATCATTTAATAGTTCGTCTACATAGAATCTATAACCTTTTGCTGATGGAATTCTTCCAGATGATGTATGAGGTTTTTCCAAATATCCTAATTTTTCTAATTCTGCCATGTCATTTCTTATCGTAGCACTACTATATCCTAGATTATAATTTTCTACAATAGTACCAGAACTAACTGGTTCTGCTGTGTTTATATATTCTTCAATTATGGCTTGTAAAACCTGTCTTTCTCTTTCATTTAACATGTTTTTCACCTCAAAATTAGCAGTCCTTTTGCCGAACTGCTAATATCATACACCTTTTTTTAGCAATTGTCAATAGTAACTGCTAAATTTTTTCAAAAAATATATTTATCATTCCTCCTTTCGGCGGACGATATATTCCTAACTCTGAATGGTAACAACTAATACTACTATTTAGCTATAATTTGTCACACTTTGCAATATAAAACATATATTATTTTTACATAATATCTTGAATTTTTTGAATTTACAGTATATAATTTATGTGTTTTAATTATGCTTGCATAGAAAGGGCGATGATAATATGAATTTAAGTAATATAGATAATTTAAAACAATATAAACATATACACCTTATAGGTATTGGTGGTATTAGCATGAGTGGTATTGCTGAGGTTTTACATAATTGGGGAATTTTTGTTACCGGTTCTGATTGTACTAAGAGCAGAATAACTGATAAATTAGCAAGTCATGGTATTTTTATTTCAATTGGTCATAATACTAATTTGGTTGAAAAAGCTGATTTTGTTATATATTCTGCTGCGATTAAACAGGATGACCCTGAACTTGTTTGTGCTAAGACTAATAATATTCCAATTGTAGAAAGGGCTGATTTTGTAGGTTTTCTTACAAGAATTTATGATAATACTATTGGGATCTCTGGTACTCATGGCAAAACTACTACTACTTCAATGATTTCTTTATGCTTTTTAGAAGCAGGCTTAGATCCAAGTATTCAAGTTGGTGCTATTTTAAAAGACATTGGTGGAAATTATAGGGTTGGTAATAGTGATTTCTTTATATTAGAAGCTTGCGAATATGTAGAAAGTTTTTTAAAATTTAGTCCTCAGAGTGCTGTTGTTACTAATATTGATAATGACCATTTAGACTATTTTAAAACTTTTGATAATATTAAAAATGCTTTTGCTAAATATGTTAATCTATTACCAAAAGATGGTGTTTTAGTTACTAATGGTGATGATCCAGATTGCTTGGATTTAAGGAAAAATACAGTAGCAAAAGTAATAACTTTTGGAATAAGAAATGATAGAGCAAATTTTGTTGGAAGAAATGTAGTTTATGATAAAAATGGATTTCCTAAGTTTGATGTTTATAGAAATAACTCTTATTTCGGTGAATTCAAATTATCTGTTCCAGGTCTTCATAATGTGTATAATGCCCTTGCTTGCATTGCTATGTGCTCACATTATGGCATATCTAAACAATTGTTAAAGACTGTTTTAGCAAAGTTTAATGGGGCTAATCGTAGATTTGAATATGTTGGAAGCTATAGTAATACTGATGTTTATGATGATTATGCTCATCACCCTAGTGAAATTTTGGCTACTGCTAAAGCAATGAAAAATAAATCTTACCGTCAATCTTGGGTTGTTTTCCAACCACATACATATAGCAGAACTAAGGAACTATTATCTGATTTTGCTGAAGCTTTACTTGAATTTGATAATATAATTGTAACTGATATTTATGCTGCACGTGAACAAAATACCTATGGCATTTCAGCAAAAGATTTAGTAAATAAGATTGGTGAATTTGGTAGAAATGCTATATACATATCTGATTTTGATGATATTGCTGAATATGTAAAAGGTCATGCTTGTCCTCATGATATCATATTAACAATGGGGGCAGGAACTATTTTTGAAGTTGGAAGAAAAATTTTAGAATAGATTTTGGTTTGCTTTATGTGTTTTTCTTTTTTATTTAAAAGGGCTAATTAAAACTAGTCCTTTTAAATATTATCTATTTAGTTAATGTCAATCAAATTTGTATATATATGGTTTTATGTCTGGTAGTAAACTTTTTATATATACTTTACTTCCATCTTTCATTGTTAGAGTTACATTTGGATATGTCATTATCATTTTTTTGTCTCCCCAATATTTATTTATGAATTCTACTTTTTCTGGGTCACCATAAATTTTATTGTATTGTTCTATTGTTTTTTCTTTGTTTTTTATGTTTAAATCGTTTTCTACTGACATTCTCATTAAGAATAAATTCATTGCAATACCTGAGGCTAATGCATTTACTATCATAAATACTATTCCTGCACATGTTATTGCTTTTAATGTTTTAATATTTATTTTTGTTTTTATATAATTTATAAACCTATCAACTTGTGGATTTATTATTCTTATTAGAATCAAGCTCAAAACTCCCCAGAATATTGCATATAATAGGCATATTCTACCATTTATATTTAATACTCTATTAGAATAATCCCACCAACGTGCATCAAATATTACTTCTCCTAAAAAGCTTATAATATATTCTATAATAGAGCCTACTAAGCATCCTCCAAGAAATAATGTGTAATTGTTCTTATTAAAATATCTTAAGGCTAAAATTAATACTACTGCTCCTACCCCATATATTCCACAAAATGGACCATATAGAAAACTTTTTCTACTTTCTAGCACATTATAATTTACTAATGCAAATAAGGTTTCTACTACGAACCCTACAAAGCTATATATTATGAAATATGCAAATATTTTCCATATGCTTATTTTCTGTATTTTTTCTTTCATTTATTACTATCCTCCAAGTTTATTTCAGATATTTTTTCGAGAATTGAGCGAGCACATCGCTCGCCCATGTTTGTATTTTATGCTTTTACTATTGTTCCTTGGCTTTCTTCTTTGAAAGTTGATTTTACTATTATTTTTACATTTTTTTCTTTTGCCATTTTTACACATTTATTATGTAGAACTTTTGCCCCATTATTAGCCATTTCTAACATTTTATCATATGATATTTTATCATATCTTACTGCATTTTTATTTTTATTTGGGTCTTCTGAATATACTCCGTCTACATCTGTAAATATCTCACATTTTTGTGCATTTAAATCTACTGCTAATGCTATTGCTGTTGTGTCTGAACCACCTCTACCTAATGTTGTTATATCTTGATTTTTGTCTATTCCTTGGAATCCTGCAATTATTACAATTTTCCCTTGTTGCAAGTCTTGTATGATTTTATTTGTTTTTATTTGTATAATATTTGCATCTCCAAAGTTTGAGTCTGTAATTATAGGAACTTGCCATCCTAAATATGGTTTTGCTTCATAACCTAACTCTTCTAAACACATTGCTAATTTTGCAACTGATATTTGTTCACCTACTGAAACTAACATGTCATGTTCTCTTTTGTTTGGATTAGACGTAATTTCTTTTTCTTGACTAATTAATTCATCTGTTGTTTTCCCTTGTGCAGAAATTACTACTACAACTGCATTTCCTTTGTTTTTTTCTTTTGTAATGTGCTTGCAAACATTAAATAATTTATCTGTGTTTGCGACAGAACTTCCTCCAAATTTTTGTACAATTATTTCCATTATGGAACCTCTTTTTGTTATAAAATACCAATAACATTTAAGTTTAAATATTATTTTGTTTCTTCTTGCATATTATATAACATTTTCTACAATTTTGTGAATAGTTTTTTACGATTTTACTGTTGTTTTTAAATAGCTTTCAATAAATCCGTTTAAATTACCAT
>CALXWL010000011.1 GCA_944392385.1 uncultured Clostridia bacterium
GATAGTAATGGTTTAGCTGAATGGCTAAAAGAATTATCTACTAGAGAAGAAGAAAGAATGGAGAAGTTTGGATATAATAAATAATTATATTATTATAAAATATATTACAACTTGAAAAAACCATACAGATATATGTTGCTTACTATAATAATCAATCAGCAGCAAAAGCTAAAAGAGGAAAAAATGAACTATTTGACAAGCAAAGTATAAATGATTTAATTTCTGAAATTAATGCTGATAAGGTTCTAAAAGCATTAGAGATATACAAAGAAATATGCAAAATAATAACTATGTATAGAAAATGTAGAAGAGCTATCAGAAATGATGAATTTTTAAATTATATGGGGATAAAAGCAAAAAATGATGAAGAATATTCTGCTATTATGGATAGGTTTTTATTTATCAATTAAATCATATCTTTTAAAGATATTGATAATCATACTATAAACTAATTTTTTCCCTAATAATTCTCTAAATTTTGTTGTTTTAGATTTACCTTCATTCCTTAATTTTTCTAACTCTTTTCCAAGATATTCATATTCATTTAATATATCATCAAGCGCTTTTTCAAATTTTTCTAATCTGTTCATAATATTTTAACATCCTATTCAATATTTTCTAAAACTAGTGCCTTTTTAGGACAAAAGCTAGAACATTTACCACATTTTATACATTTAGCATAATCAATTTCAGGAGCATGAAAATCCTTTTGTGATAAAGCGCCAACGGGGCAAACTTTTACTGCTGGACATTTATGATTTTGTGGACAATTTTCAATTATTATTTTTAATTTCTTACTCATATAAAACCTCCTATAATATACTTTTACAAACATCAACCCATTTTTTATAATTAGAAGTTCTTTCCAATTCATCTAACGTTAATCTAACAGCGCTATTGGAACTACCACAAGAAGGATAAAGTACATTAAGGTGTTTTAAAGAATTATCTAGATAAACACAGACACTTTCGTTTATACCAAATGGGCAAACACCACCAACAGCGTGACCAATTAAATGTTCAACATTATCAAACGGAATTAATTTAGCTTTTGTATGAAATTCTAATTTAAACTTACTATTATCAATTTTAGAATTTCCTGAAACAGCGATTAATATAGGCTCTTCATTGACTATAAAAGATAAAGTTTTTACAATTTCATCTTCTCTGCAATTAATTGCTAGAGCCGCTTCTTTAACAGTAGCTAATGAAACAGAAAATTCCATAACTCTATTTTCTAATCCATATTTTTTCAAATACTCTTTTGCTCTTACCAATGACATAAGCTCCTCCTATATATAATTTTTATATATTAAAATTCAAATAATTACTATATAATAATAACATATTATTCAAATGTTATCTATATTTTATATAAATTTTAATAAGAAATCAGTTACCAGTAAGTATACAACTTAAACAAAATCTAGATACATTTTTCTAAAAATATAGTAAAAATAAAAAGAATGTGATATACTATAAAAAATTAAAAAAAGTTGTATACTTATTGTAAATAATCTTATGTAATGTTATATAAAATTAGAGGTGGAATATGGTTAAGATAACTTTTGAATGCAATAAATCAATAGCATATTATGATAATAAAAAAATTGGTGAATGTGATTTTATCGAAAATAAAGATGTATGGAATATAGTACACACAGAAGTTGATAATGCATATCAAGGAAAAGGTATTGCAAAAAAACTAGTAGAATGCGTAATAGAAAATGCACAAAAGCAGAACAAAAAAGTAATAGCCGATTGTTCATATGCCAAAAAAGTAATAGAAAGGATGAAATGAAAACTTAAATTTTTAAAAATTTAGAAATTTAGC
Source organism: uncultured Clostridia bacterium (assembly GCA_944392385.1). Classification (GTDB taxonomy): domain Bacteria; phylum Bacillota; class Clostridia; order TANB77; family CAG-508; genus UMGS1781. The sequence goes on from CALXWL010000011.1 coordinate 1,835, forward strand.
TAAATTAATATAGAAAAATATTACCTATTTTATATAAGTAATATTTTTTTTTAATGCTCATAAAATTGAAATAAAAAAACATGTATTTTTAAACAACTATAAAAATACAAAAAGGAGGACAAAATGAATAAAAACAAAAAAGTCATATATTTGTTATTAGTAGTTATTCTAATAATAACTTTTATATTTATTTTGCAAAAAAACAGAAAGGAAACAATAGTTACAAATTCAAATGCAACAGAATATGACAATAAAAAAATAGGGTGGGGAATAAAAAGAAGTAATAATAATGAACAACCAGATTTAGGAAGTACAAATAAAAAACTAATAGACGAAAATGGTGACATAGCAATGGGAAATAAAGAAGATAAGTTTGTATACTTAACATTTGATGAAGGATATGAGGCAGGGTATACAGAAAAAATTTTAGACACACTAAAAGCAAATGAAGTAACAGCAGCGTTCTTTATAACAGGACATTATCTAAACACCCAGGAAGAACTAGTAAAAAGAATGATAGATGAAGGTCATATAGTAGGAAATCATACTGTAAACCATTCAAGCATGCCAGACCTAGACGATGAAAAATTAAAAGAAGAAATAACAAAACTGCATACAACAGTACATGAAAAATTTGGATATGAAATGAAATACTTAAGACCTCCAAAAGGAGAATTTAGTCAAAGAACATTGCACATAACAAAAAGTTTAGGATATACAACAGTAATGTGGAGTTTTGCATATGATGATTGGGATGAAAACAAACAAGGAAGAGAAGAGTATGCCAAAGAAAAAATATTATCTAACCTACATAATGGAGCAGTTATACTACTTCATGCAAACTCAAAAGATAACTGTAATATTTTAGATGAAATTATAAAAGAAATAAAAAATCAAGGCTATGAATTTAAAACACTAGACGAATTTAGAAAATAGGTTACCATTCAGTCTTAGAAGTATATAGTCCGCCGAAAGCAGTAATGATAAATTTATTTTTTCAGGAAAAGTCAAATCGCGCGGGTCACCATGTAGGGTCACTTAAGTCACTCCCCTAGTGGTAGGTGACTCGTTGACTTTTCCTGAAAAAATAAATTTATCATTACTGCTTTCGGCTACTTTGTATATTTTGTTTAAGTTGTATGCTGAATGGTAATGAAAATAGTCATAAATTTACAAAAATCTATTGATTATTAAATTCATTTTGTGATAGAATGATATCGTTATAAATTATATTTGTAACTATAAAATTTTATCCGTCAAGGAGGCAAAAATGAAAGAAATAGTCGAAGCTAAATTTAAAGAAATTTTTGGAACAGAAGGAAGATTTAAAACATATTTTGCACCAGGTAGAGTAAACTTAATAGGTGAACACACAGATTATAACGGAGGACACGTATTTCCTTGTGCACTAACAATGGGAACATATGCAACAGTAAGAGAAAGAGAAGATAAAATATTAAATTTCTATTCAATAAATTTTGATGAATTAGGGATTATATCATCTTCAATTGATAGTTTAGTATATAATGAAAATGAAAACTGGATAAATTATCCAAAAGGAGTTATTTGGGCATTAAAAAATGCAGGATATGACATAAACCATGGCTTTGACATAGTATATTATGGAACAATCCCAAATGGAGCAGGATTATCATCATCAGCTTCATTAGAAATATTAACAGCCTTTGTTTTAAAAGACATGTTTAAACTAGACTTAGATAACACAAAAATGGCATTAATAGGGCAGGAAGCAGAAAACCAGTATGTAGGTGTAAATTGTGGAATAATGGATCAATTTGTTATTGCAAATGGAAAAAAAGGTAATGCAGTATTTTTAGATACAGCAACACTTGAATATCAGTATGCACCAATAAATTTAGAAAATGCAAAAATAGTAATAATGAATACAAATAAAAAAAGAGGATTAGGTGACTCTAAATACAATGTAAGAAGAGCAGAATGTGAAAAAGCCTTAGAAGAATTACAAAAAGGAGGACTAAAGATAAAAGCATTAGGAGAATTAACAGAAGAACAATTTGAACAAAATAAATACTTAATAAAAGATGAAATAAGACAAAAACGAGCAAAACATGCTGTATATGAAAATCAAAGAACATTAAAAGCAGTTCAAGCACTTAAACAAAACAACTTAGAATTATTTGGAAAATTAATGATAGAATCACATAACTCACTAAGAGATGATTATGAAGTAACAGGAATAGAACTAGACACACTAGTAGAAGAAGCATTAAAACAAAGAGGAGTTATAGGTGCAAGAATGACAGGAGCAGGTTTTGGAGGATGTGCAGTAAGTATAGTAGAAACAGATAAAGTCGACGAATTTATAAAAAACGTAGAAAATGGATACAGAGAAAAAATAGGATACAACCCAACATTCTATGTAGTAGAAATAGGAGATGGGCCTAAGATAATTTAGAAAAGTAGAGGGAAAAAATGAGCATAATAGGAATAGATGCAGGAAGTTCAGCAGTAAAACTAGTCCAAGTAGACTCAGAAGGAAAAATATTACAAAAGCTAATGTTAAATAAAATGCCTGTTATAAAAGCAATAGAAATTTTCATAAACAAAGAAAAAATAGATAAAAACAACATTTCAAAAATCGTACTAACAGGAGTAGGAAAAGACGAAATAGAGTATGATATATATGGAATTCCTACAATAAAGGTAGATGAATTTATCGCCATAGGTACAGGCGGACTATATTTAACAAATAAAAAAAGTGGATTAGTAGTAAGCATAGGTACAGGAACTGCATTTGTAAAAGCAAAAGGTAAAACTTTTAAACATATTGGCGGAACAGGAATTGGAGGAGGAACATTGTTAAACTTATGTAAAAAAATAGGAGACATAAGTTCAATAAATGACATAAATAATAGCATATTAAAAGGAAACTTAAAAAACGTAGATTTGACAATACAAGATGTAACAATAAAAGAAATAAAAACATTACCTAAAGACACAACATCAGCAAATTTTGGAAAATTAAATGAAAATGCAAGCAAAGATGATATGATTCTAGGAATTACTAACATGATATTTGAAACAATTGGTGTAATGGCTGTATTTGCAACACAAAGTAGCAAAAACAAAAATATAATTGTTTTAGGAAATGTTGCAACAATGCCATATATAAACACAGTTTTAAAAAAGATAGAAAAACTACATAAAGGAATAAAATTCATAATTCCAAAACAAGCAGAATTTGCTACAGCTATTGGAGCAATAAAATCAATAAACAAAGAAACATAAGAACAAAAAAATACTAAGGAGGTACTTATAATGTACATATTTAACAAAGTAACGGTAAAACCACAATTACCAAAACCGATAGAAAAAATGGGGGAAATAGCAGAAAACTTGTGGTGGTCATGGAACACAGAATTCTTAAAAATTTTTAAAGAAATCGACATAGACCTATGGGAAAGATGTGATAAAAACCCAGTAAAATTTTTAAAGCAGATAGACCAAGAAAAGCTAGAAAAAGCATCTACAAACGTAGACATTCTAAAAGAATACAAAACAAATGTAGAAAATTTTGAAAGCTATATAAAAAGCAAAAATACTTGGTTTAGTAGAGAATATCCAGAAAATAAAGAAGATATAATAGCATATTTCTCAGCTGAATATGGATTAGATGAAACTATACCAATCTATTCAGGAGGATTAGGAATACTATCAGGAGATCATCTAAAATCAGCAAGTGACTTAGGAATTCCATTAGTAGCAATAGGGTTATTATATAAAAATGGATATTTTCATCAAATAATAGATAAAAATGGACATCAATTAACAGAATACAAAAACATTGAATTAGAAAATTTACCAATAAAACCAGTAAAAGACTCAAATGGTGAAGATTTAATAATAAATATAAAAATGTTAAAAGAAAGACTATACATAAAAGTATGGCAAATAAATGTAGGTAGAGTAAAACTATACCTACTAGATACAGACATAGAAGAAAACAAAGAAGAATATAGAGGAATAACACTAAGACTATACGGTGGAGACCAAGAAATGAGAATAAGACAAGAAATGGTACTAGGAATAGGAGGAGTAAAACTTCTAGAAGAATTAGAAATAAAACCTAAAGTATACCATATGAATGAAGGACATTCATCATTTCTTGTACTACAAGCAATAAGAAATACAATAAAAGAAAAACAAGTATCTTTTAATATTGCAAAAGACATAGTAACAGCAAAAACAGTATTTACAACACATACACCAGTACCAGCAGGAAATGATATATTTCCAACCACATTAGTTGAAAAATATTTTGATGGATATTGGAAAGAATTAGGCATAACAAAAGAAGAATTTTTAGAATTAGGAATGGAACCAAATAAAACAAATAAAACAACATTTAATATGGGAATATTAGCTCTAAAGATAGCAGGAAAGAAAAATGGAGTAAGTAAACTACATGGAGAAGTATCAAGAGAATTATTCTCAGAAGTATGGCCAAACATAGCACCACAGGAATCACCAATAACCCATATAACAAATGGAATACATACTTGCACATGGCTAGCACCAAACATGAAAGAACTATATAATAAATATCTTGAACCATACTGGCAAGATAAAATATATTTAAATGAAACTTGGAAGAAAATTGAAAAAATTCCAGACAAAGAATTATGGGATGTTCATCAGGCAAGAAAAATAAAACTATTAAAACTAGTAAAAGAAAATGTTTGTACAAGGCTAAAAACAAATGGAACACATTATGAAAAAATAAAAGAAATTGTTTCAAACCTAAATCCAGAAGCCCTAACAATAGGGTTCGCAAGAAGATTTGCAACATACAAAAGAGCAACATTAATATTTAAAGACTTAGAAAGACTAACACAAATATTAAATGACACAAAAAGACCAGTACAAATAATATTTGCAGGAAAAGCACATCCAGCAGATAAAGAAGGTCAAGACTTAATAAAATACATACATGAAGTATCAATGATGCCACAATTCAAAGGAAAAATTATCTTACTAGAAAATTATAACATAAATATAGCAAGACACCTAATATCAGGAGTTGATGTATGGCTTAATAACCCAAGAAGACCAATGGAAGCATCAGGTACAAGTGGAGAAAAAGCATCAGTAAATGGTGTAGTAAACTTTAGTATACTAGATGGATGGTGGGCAGAAGGTTACAATACAAAAAACGGATGGGCAATAGGAACAAACACAGAATATGGCTCATATGAAGAACAAGATATAGCAGATAGTGAAAGTATATATAGAATATTAGAAAACAAAATCATACCAGCATATTACCAAAAAGACGAAAATGGAATATCAAAAGAATGGATGGCATACATGAAAAACTCAATAATATCAACAGGTGGAGAATATAGCACTGCAAGAATGTTAGTAGATTACACCAAAAAACTATATATGCCATTATGCAATTTAACAAATAAATACTATAACAACCTAGAAAAAGTTACAGAATATGAGCAAATAAAACAAAACCTATATGCAAACTGGAATGACATAAAAATAACACAAGAAAACAATCAAGACAATATAACAATAGATGCAGGAAACAAAATAGAAGTAACATGCAAAGTAAAATTACCAAACATAGAAAAAGAATACATTCAAGCAGAATGTTACTATGGCAAAATTTTAAATAACGGAATAGTAGAAGATGTAAACATAGTACCAATGAAACTAATAGAAGAAGATACAGAAAATAAAACATACACTTATGAAGCAAAAATAGAAATGAAAACAGGAGGAAACTATGGATACACATTCAGAGTAATGCCAAAACATGAAATGCTATTAGACCCAGCAAACTTAAATCTGGTAAAATGGATAACAAAATAAATTAAAAAAGTAATATTAATTTTTGGGGGAATTAAAAAATGAAGAAAAGTAAAATTATAATATTTTTGTTAATTATAGTACTAATTATAGGAAACATATCAGCAACAGTACTAGCAGCAGAAGGTGAGCCACAATTACTTGTAGTACAAAAAGAAAGTGAAACAAAAAATTTAGAAAATGCTCAAGGAAATATTACAAAAACAATAGTAGATTCAAATAGCCAAACAGGAGAAGTTACAATAGAACTAAAGCTACAAAATACTTCTACCAATGGAACAGCACAAACACAAAATTTTGAAGAAACAGAAATATACATTATGTTATCAGAAGATATAGTAATAGATGATAATACCTTTGAAGCATATAAAACTTATGTAAATACATTAGCAAGTAAAATTTATGCTACAAATTCAAAAACAAAAATAGGAATTATAGGAATAAAAGGTACAATTAATGACATAACATATGATGAAGATGGAACTGCACATTTTGGAGAAAATCATCAAGGAAATGTAGATGGAACAGAAGATAATGCAGAAATAATAATAGCACCAACAGATAATTTAGAAAGTTTAGAAACTGCTTTAGCAAATATGAATCCTTCAAAAACAAAATATTATAAAAATTTACAAGCTGCAATTAGACTTGCAAATAACAGTTATTCAGAAAATGTTAATAAAATACTAATATCTTTATACAGCAATCCTGCAGAAATTGCTATTGGAGAATGTGTTACGGTTTCTGCATACGAATCAGTAGCTCGTGCAAGACTAGAAAGAATTACATCTAAAACTAAAGAAGAGTTTGTAAAATTACAACAATCAAACATTGAATTTATTTTGCTTAAACCAGATGATGATAGCTATAATGCAAAATATTATAGCAATAACACAGGAGAACTATTATTTGAAATAGATGGCACACCATACATTAGAGAATTATATGGAACATTAGAAAACCCAACATATGGAAAAATGTACTCATTACAAAATGATTCATTAGAAACAATTGTAAATACATATATATATAATGATGTAATGGAAATAATTAATCCACAAATTACAAATGTTAAAATTGAAGACTATTTTCCACAAGAAATCATAGAGCACTTTGATTTTAGCTATGTAGGAGAACCAAGCATAGGCACAGTAGATAGCCAAATAAATCCAGAGACAAGAACTATTTCTTGGAATATTGGAACATTAGAAAGTGGTGAAACAGCAACACTTAGATACACATTAAAAATAAAAGATATGAATAATCAAGAACTTCTAGAAAAAACATTATCAACAAATGAAAGAGTAGTGCTTACATATAACGATTCAGCAAATACAGCACATACAATAACACTAGAGAACAATCCAAAAATAAAACTATCAGAAGAAAACGAATCAGTAGAAGGAACAGATGAGAAGCCTTCAGATGAGACACCTTCAGACAATACAACATCAGATGAAAAACTACCAAATACAGGGAAAAAAGCAGTAAAAATTTTGGCAATAATATTAATAGCAATAGCAGGAATATATGGATATAATAAATACAAAAATCTAAAAGAAAATTAAATTTAAGATGAAGTGAGCAAAGAAAGGAAATGAATAATATATGAGAAAGACAAAAATAGTATGTACACTAGGACCAGCAACAGATAATGAAGAGGTTCTAAAAGAGCTTATGCTAGAAGGAATGAATGTAGCAAGAATAAACTTCTCTCATGGAAATTATCAAGACCAAGCAGATAGAATAAATATGTTTAAAAAAGTAAGAGACGAATTAAAAATGCCAATTCCATTATTATTAGATACACAAGGACCAGAAATAAGAATTGGAAAATTTGAAAATAATGAAATATTTCTAGATGATGGGCAAGAATTTACATTAACAAATAGTGATGAATTAGGAAATAAATCAAAAGTATCAATAACATATAAAACATTATACAGTGAAATAGATATAGGAAGAACAATACTTGTAAATGATGGAACAATAGAACTAAAAGTAAAAGAAATAAAAGATAAGGATATAGTATGTGAAGTTATTCAAGGAGGAAAACTTACCAACAGAAAAAGTATAAACATACCTGACTTTATAGTAAACCTTCCAGGAATTACTGAAAAAGATATAGAAGACATAAAATATGGAATAAAAGCAGGATTTGACTATATAGCAGCATCATTTGTAAGAAAACCACAAGATGTATTAGAAATACGTCAAATTCTAAAAGAAAATGGTGGCGAACACATTAAAATCATATCAAAAATAGAAAATAGAGAAGGAATAGACAACTTTGATGAAATACTAAATGTATCAGATGGGATAATGGTAGCAAGAGGAGATTTAGGAGTTGAAATCCCTATGGAAGAAGTACCAGTATTCCAAAAACAATTCATAAAAAAAACATATAGGCAAGGAAAACCAGTAATAACAGCAACACAAATGCTAGAATCAATGATTTCAAACCCAAGACCAACAAGAGCAGAAGTAAGCGATGTTGCAAATGCTATATATGATGGAAGCAGTGCCATAATGCTATCAGGAGAAACAGCTTCTGGTCAATATCCAGTAGAATGTGTAAAAACAATGAACAAAATTGCAATAAAAATAGAAAGTTCTATAAAATATTGGAAAAGATTTAAAACAAGAGAATATGAACTAAAAGAAGCAAAAAGCGAATTTATAATGAACTATGCAGTATGCATAACAGCAATGAACATTGCAGCAAAAGCAATTATTGCCTATACAAACACAGGAAATACAGCAAGAATGATATCAAGCTTTGGTGCAGGATGTCCAATATTTGCTATAACACAAAATGAAATTATATATAGACAATTAGGCTTATGCTGGGGAATAATACCAAAATTATTTCCTCCACAACCAAACATAGACGTATTATTACATAAAGGGCTAGACAAATTAAAAGAAGAAAAATTCCTAAATAAAGGAGATAAAGTTGTCATTGCAGGAGGAACAAAAGTACTAACAGATGTACCAACAGAAGAATTACAAATAAACAACGTAATGGGAGGAGTTGTAGAACTATAAATGGAATCTATAGTTGTTATAGCATTAATCTTATTTATGATAATACTATTCAAAATTGTATTTAAAATAGACTTAAAAAAAGTAGAACCACTAAAAGAAAATAAAGAACTACAAAAGCTTACAGATAAATTTCCAGAAAATGTTCAAATTGCAAAAGAAATACTAAAAATGCTTGGAAATGAAACCGTAAAAATAAAAGAAGCAAAAAACACACAAACCAGTCTATATATAGCAGCAACAGATACAATATCAATAGCAGATATGAAAGAAAATTATGCAAGAATTCAAACAATAGCACATGAATGCATGCATTCCGTGCAAGATAGAAGATTATTACTATTCAACTTTATATTCTCAAATATAAATATATTATACCTATTAACCATAATTGTACTAACAATAATAGGAGTAATCCAAAATACAGCTCTACAGATAATTATACTAACTATGCTAGCCATAATAAAATTTGCAGTAAGAGGATTTTTAGAAATAGATGCAATGACAAAATCTAAATATACAGCAAAAGAATATATGGAAAGCAAAAACATATTAACCAAAGAAGAAATAACAAAAATAATAGAAAAATACGATGAAATAAATAAATTAGGAATACCATTTACAGTAGTACACATACTAACAAGTTCGCTCTTAGGAATTCTAATTTATGCAATTATAAGTATCATATAACATGCAATCCGAATTTGGATTGCATATTTTTTTATGTTCAAAATACAATTTATATTATGAATAGGAGGATATAATGAAAAAGAAAAATAGATTTAATCAAATGCTAGAAATGCCAAGAGAAATAGACAATAAAGAGCCAAAAATAACAATAATTTCTTTTGACGAAATACTAATAGAAAACTATAAAGGAATACTAGAATATGAAGAATTCTTTATAAAAATAGATACTGAAAAAGGAACAGTAAATATAAATGGATATAAATTAACACTAGAACAAATTACAGAAGATGATATAGGAATAAAAGGAACAATAAAAAGTATAGAACTAGAAAAAAATGAAGTGGGGTGAAAATCTTGTTTACTAGAAATATAATAAACTACTTTGAAGGATATGTAAACATAAAAGTAGAAGGTTTTTTCATAGAAAGATTTATAAATATGTGCATGAGCAAAAAAATACTACTCATGGATATAAAACGTGAAAAATCAACTATTATGTATGCAAATGTTGGACTATCTGACTATAAAAACTTAAGAAAAATAGCTAAAAAAACAAAATCAAAAATAAAAATTCAAAGCAAGAAAGGTCTACCATTTACAGCACATAAATATAGAAAAAGAAAAATATTTGCAGTATTATTCTTAATAGTTGCAATTATAATAACAGTTTCATCAAATTACATATGGAATATAGACATAAATGGCAATGTAAATATTAGTAAAGAAGAAATATTAAAAAGCTTAGAAGAAAGTGGATTAACAATAGGAATATCAAAAAATGATATGGACACAAATGATGTAATAAATAAAATAAGATTAAACAGAGATGACATAGCCTGGATAGGAATAACAGTAAAAGGAACAAATGCAATAGTAACAATAAAAGAAGCAGAAAAAGCACCAGAAATTATAGATGAAAATGAATATTGTGATATTGTTGCAGACAAAACAGGAATAATAACAAAAATAAATGTTCAAAACGGAACAGCAGCTGTGCAAGTAGGAGATATAGTAGAAAAAGGTCAAATATTAGTAAATGGGTATCTAGAAGGAAAGTATACAGGAACCAGATATGTACATAGCATTGCAAATATAGAAGCAAAGGTATGGTATACAAAAAATAAAAAAGAACCATACACACAAGAAATTCCAGTAGAAACAGGAAAAACAGAAGAAAAATATAGTATAAAATTCAAAAAAAATCAAATAAATTTGTTTAAAACTCTTTCAAAATTTGAAAAATATGATACAATAAATGAGAGCAAAAAAATAAAGTTATTTTCAAATTTCTATTTACCTATAGAAATACAAAAAACTACAAATAAAGAATATGTTTTGCAAGAAGTAACATATACAGAAGAAGAACTAACAAAAATATTAACAGAAGAAATAGAAGAAGAACTTATAAAAGAAATAAAAGACAAAAACAACATAGTAAATAAAAACATAAACACATATTCAAACAATGGGTATTTAGAAGTAGAAGTAACATATGAAGTTTTAGAAAATATTGGAATAGAGCAAATGATAAATATTTAAAAGAAAGGTGGTTAATATGGAGCAAAGAAGTCTAAGAGTAGTAGAGACTGATAAAACGTTTTTTGCGAAAATAAGTAGCACAATTTCAAAAATACTTATACCTACAAGACTAGGTTTAAATAACGTAATGATTTCCATAAAAAGAAACAGTTTAATAAAAGCATATAACAATTACTTAGCAAATGATAAAGAAGAACAACTAAAAAGTTATGAAGATAGTTATGCATTATATCTTGAAGCAATAGATAAATATATAATGGATTCTTTATATAAAAAGGTAAAAAATAATACAGCAACAAATTTTGAAAGAGAAGCATTATCTAAATATTACTTTATTGTAAATCTAAAAGAAAAAAACTATTTAGAATATAAATATAAGAAACAAGAATATCTATTAAGAATAGACTATGAAACAGTAAGTGCAATGAAAAATGAAAAAACAGTTAATAAATACAAAAAATTCTATATTTCAAAAATGGATATGTTATATAAAGGAATGCTAAAAAATTATTCTGTAGAAATAGCAGATAGTGTAAAAAACAGTAACGAAGATATATATGACAAAATATTTAATACACTAGAAAAATATATAATGGATATTTTACCAATAAAAATAGAACAAGGCGATGAAATTGCAAAAGAAGAATATGAAAAATACTTACATACAACAATAGGCAAACTAGACGAAAGAGATAAAATAATGCAAAAAGTAGTATTGCTAAGTGTAAGTAGAAAAATATTTATACATAGTTTGCCATTAACAGCAACCGAAAAATGCTATATAAAAATACTAAAACAAGTACGAGAACTAATAGTAAATAGCAAAAATGAAATAAAAAGAGAAAGAGCATATGAGACATTATTTGATGTAATAGAAGACTATAACATAAAAATATTATCAACAAAAGTATATTGGGACAACCCTAATGAAAGACAAGAATATAAAAAATTCTGGGGAAAATATGAAAAAGTAAAAGAAAACAAAGAAAAAAAGCAAATACTTTTCTTAAAAGAAGATATCAAGAAACTTAAAACTAATAGAAAAAAATATGAAAAAATTATAGAATTACACAAACAAAAACTAATAAAAATGGGTGCAATGAAAAAAATACCAACATCAATAAAAACGTATAAAAAAATGGTATATAACAAGAGGTCAGCATAATGGATATATTAGAGCTAAACTATTTAGATATAGAAGAAAAAAAAGAATATCAAAATATTATAAGAAAAGTATTAGAAAAATGCTTTAAAGAAGAAAAACTAGAAAACAAGAAACTATATGTAAATGTAGTTTTAACAAATTCTAAAAACATAAAACAAATAAATAAAAAGTATAGAAATATAGACAAAGAAACAGATGTGCTATCTTTTCCAATGTACGAAAAAGAAGAATTAGATAATTTAGAACTAAAAAATGAAGATGTTTTAGGAGACATGGTAATATCAATAGAAAAAGTAGAAAGCCAGGCAAAAGAATATGGTCACAGTTTTGAAAGAGAACTTGCATACATGGTAGTACATTCATTTTATCATTTATTAGGATATGACCATATAAAAAGCAATGAAAAGGAAATAATGAGACAAAAAGAAGAAAATATATTAAACAAATTGAATATAAAAAGAAATTTAGAAAGGAATGATATAAAAAAATGAAACATACTAACAAAGAAAATAAAACCACAAAAATAATAATAATATTTTTAATATTAATAATAATTGTTGCAGCTGTAGTACTAGCAGTTAAAGTAATTAATTCAAAAGAGGAAAAAGAAGTCTTAGGAAATGAAGAACAAATACAAGACGAACCAGTAGAAGTAAAAAAATTACAAATAGTAGATGAAACATCAAAATCAAGACCATATGCTGTAATGATAAACAATAATCATGATGCATGGCCACAATGCGGAATTCAAGATGCATATATAGTATATGAAATAATAGCAGAAGGCGGAATAACAAGAATGATGGCACTATATAAAGACCAAGATACCGCAAAAATTGGTTCAATAAGAAGTGCTAGGCACTACTTTGTAGACTATGCACAAGAAAATGACGCAATATTTGTTCACTGGGGAGGAAGCCCACAAGCATATAACAGATTAAGCTCAATAGATAGCATAGATGGAATAGCATTAGAAGGAACAGTATTTTTTAGAGACAGAACACTAGATAGAGACTACGAACACACAGGATTTACAAGCATGGAAAATCTAAAAGAATATGCAGAAAATAATGGCTACACAAGAGACACTCAAAAAGATTTACTATTAAACTACAGTGTAGATGAAATAAACATGGCAGAACTACCAGGAGCAGAAGAAGCAACATCAATAGAAATAGAATATTCATATTATCACACAACAAGTTATGAATATGATGAAGAAAACAAAGTATATAAAAGAAGTATGAGTGGAACGCCAAACGTAGACTTAGAAACAGGTGAGCAATACACTGCAAAAAACATAATAATCTATGAAGTAAGAAACTACACAATAAATGATGGAGAAAATAAAGGAAGACAAGAACTAGACAATATAGGAAGCGGCTCAGGATATTTAATAACAGGAGGATATGTAGTTCCAATAACATGGGAAAAATCATCACATAGTGGACAAACAGAATACAGATATACAAATGGAGAAGAAATAGTAGTAAATGATGGAAATACATTTATTCAAATATGTCCAAGAAATTCAGAAATTACAATAGAAGCCCCAAGTAGTGAAGTATAATTTAAGATAGATGAAACACCAAAACAGTAAAGGAGAAAACCAATGTCAAATTTCAAATCAGGGTTTGTATCAATAATAGGCAGAACTAATGTTGGAAAATCCACACTTATAAATAGTCTAGCAGGAGAAAAAGTAGCAATAACCGCAAATAAAAGCCAAACTACAAGAACTGCAATAAAAGCAATAATAAATAGAGAAAATTCACAAATAATATTTACAGATACACCAGGCATACATAAACCAAAAACCAAACTAGGAAACACAATGCTAGATACTGTATGGGCAAGTGTTTCAAACTCTGATATAACAATATTTCTAATAGACGCAACAGCTCAAAAAATAGGAACAGGAGATAGAATAATACTAGAAAAAATAAAAGAACTAAAACCAAAAACAATACTAGTAATAAACAAAATAGAACTTATTAAAAAAGAAAAACTATTAAAGCTAATAGAATTATACAAAGATGAATACGATTTCAAAGCAATAATACCAATAAGTGCAATAAAAAAAGAAAACATAGAAGCCATAATAGAAGAAACAGAAAAATTACTTCCCGAAGGCGTAGCATATTATGATGTAGACGAATACACAGACCAAACAGAAAGACAAATAGTAGAAGAAATCATAAGAGAAAAAGCCTTAAAATTATTAGAAGAAGAAATTCCACATGGAATATATGTAGAAACTCAAAAAATGCATGAAAGAAAAACATCAAAAAACGAAGACATATACGATATAGAAGCAGTAATATATGCTTTAAGAGAATCACATAAAGGCATAATAATAGGAAAAGACGGAAAAATGCTAAAAAAAATAGGAATGTATGCAAGGCAGGACTTAGAAAAAATTTTTGGAATAAAAGTAAACTTAAAAATATGGGTAAAAGTAAAAGAAAACTGGCAAGACAATACAAGCATTGTAAGTAGATTCAAATTAAAATAAATGTATAAAAAAAAACAAACTACAAAAAATATTTTAAAAAGAAAACAGGGGATGAAAGCATGATAAAGAAAATTGCATGGAATACATTTAAAAATACAGGAGATATAAATACATTCTTAGAACTAAAACAAATACAAGATATAGAAAATAATATAAAGGTGAAGGAATATGAGAACTGTCAAAACAAAGGGAATAATAATTGCTGAAAAAATGATGTCTGATTTTGACAAAATGCTTACAATACTAACACCAAACATGGGAAAAATTGAGTGTATGGCAAAAGGAGCAAGAAGACCAAAAAGTCTTCTAATGGCAGGCACTCAATTTTTATGTTTTGGAGACTATCTACTATATAAAGGTTCTGAAAACTATAGCATGAACTCATGTGAGACAATAGAACTATTCTATAATATAAGAATAGACTTAGACAAATTAAAATATGCAGCATATATAACAAAAATAATAAATGATGTAACAACAGAAAATCAAAATAACTATAAAGTATTACAACTATTTTTAAACACACTGTATGTAATATCAAATACAGATAAAGATTTAGAACTAGTAACATCAATATTTAGAATACGACTATTATCAATCATAGGATACAGACCAGAAATACAAGAATGCAAAATATGCAAACAAAAAGAAAACCTAAGCAAATTTAGTATAAAAGATAACGGATTCAAATGTGCAAACTGTGCCAAAACAGATAAAGGAGCAATAAATATGAATGAAACAACAAAAGATGCAATAAGATATGCAATCCTAGCAGATGCAAAAAAAATATACTCATTTCTAATACCTCAAGAATCAATAGAAGAACTAAAAATAATATCAAAAATATACTTAAACGAAAAACTAGAAAAAGAATATAAAATTTAAAGAAGTTGCAAAGTAAACATAAAAGTGGTAAAATATTATATGGAAAAGCAATAAGCTTTTTTAATATTTTTGAAAAGAGGTTATCAAAAATGATGAATCGGGCAGAACGCCTTTGCGAACAAGCAGAGACATTCGCAAGCAGAGGACTTACGTTCATGGGGAGGTATCTTTTTGAAAAAGATATCGTGCAATTAAAAAAACAGGGGTTTATGATAGAAAAGATAAACCAACATACAGATGGAAGTTGGTATTGCTTCATTATCTGGAAATTAAAAAGACCCTTAAGTTTTGCGGAATCGCAGTTTATCTCATGGGGGAATGATGAAGAAATTCCTCCAACGAAGACTCGTGCGGAACGTTGTGTGCTGATCTATCTAAGAGAACAGGCTAAGAAGTACGAAAGTCCCAGAGAAGAAAACGACAACTAATTTTCAAAATACCCGCTCAAAACTTGAGCGGGTATTTTTATTAAACATATGTTTTAAATTGTGTAGTTTATTAGTTGACAAATAAGAAATATGTTGATAAAATACTAGAGAAAAGAAGGTTTTTATATGAAAGATATATTAGTTCTAGGGATAGAAACAAGCTGTGATGAAACATCAGCAGCAGTAGTTGTAAATGGAAGAAAAGTATTATCAAATATCATAAATTCACAAATAGATATACATACTATATATGGTGGAGTAGTTCCAGAAATAGCATCAAGATGCCATATTGAAGTTATAAATCAAGTAGTAAAAGAAGCAATAAAGCAAGCAAACATAAAATTAGAGGACATAGACGTAATAAGCCCAACATATGGTCCAGGACTAGTTGGAGCACTACTAGTTGGAGTATCATATGCTAAGGCCCTAGCATATGCACTAGAAAAGCCACTAGTAGGTGTAAACCATATAGAAGGTCATATTGCTGCAAACTATATTACATACCCAGAACTTAAACCTCCATTCCTATGTTTGATAATATCAGGTGGACACACACACCTAGTAAAAATAAATGATTACACAAACTTTGAAATACTCGGCAAAACAAAAGATGATGCAACAGGAGAGGCATACGATAAAGTTGCAAGAGTAATAGGACTTCGGATACCCAGGAGGTCCTAAGATAGATGAAATGGCAAAAGCAGGAACAGCAAACATAGAACTACCAAAATCAAAAATAGATGGATTAAATTTTAGTTTTAGTGGAATAAAAACAGCAGTAATAAACCTAAACCATAAAAACCCAAATATAAACAAAGCAGACTTATGTACAAGTTTTGAAAAAGTAACAACACAAATGCTAATAGAAAACGTAAAAAAAGCAGTAGACCAAACAGGAATAAAGCAAGTAGCATTAGCAGGAGGAGTATCAGCAAATTCATATATAAGAAAAGAATTTAAAATGTTCGGAACAGAAAACAATATAAAAATATACTATCCAGAATTAAAACTATGTACAGATAATGCAGCCATGATAGCATCAGCAGGATATTATAATTATATAGTAGGCAATGAATCTAAGCTAAACTTAAATGCAGTACCAAACTTAAAACTAGGAGGTTAGCACATGGCAATATATACCATTTCAGATTTACACTTATCTTTAGGACTAAATAAGCCAATGAATATATTCCGGAGAAAATTGGGAAAATCATGAAAAAAAGGTAGAACAAAATTGGATAAAAAAAGTAAAAGAAAAAGACCTAGTACTATTACCAGGGGACTTTTCATGGGCTATGTATATAGAAGAAGCAAAAAATGATTTTGAATACCTAAACAAACTACCAGGAACAAAGCTTCTATTAAAAGGAAATCATGATTACTGGTGGGAATCACTAAGCAAAATGAGAAAATTCCTGCAAGAAAATAATTTTAAAAACATAGACTTCATATATAACAACAGTTACATATGGGAAAACAAAATAATAGTAGGAACAAGAGGCTGGTCAGAACAAGAAGAAAATCCAGAAAAAATAATAAGAAGGGAAAACTTAAGACTAGAACTATCATTAAAAAATGGAGTAGAACAATTTGGAACAGAAAAAGAAATAATAGTATGTATGCATTATCCACCATTCAACAAATATGAAAAATTAGAACTAAATCTTATAAAAACAATGAAAAAATACAATGTAAAAACATGTATATATGGTCATATACATGGAGAAGCTACAAAAGAAGCAATTCAGGGAAACATAGAAGGCATAAAATACATATTAGCAAGTTCAGATTATACAAATTTTGACTTAATAAAAATATAGTATAAATATTAAACTTCTAAATGAATTACTTTCTACAATCAATTTAAGAAAGGAAAATGACATGAAAATTTTAATTATAGGTGACATAATAGGAAACGCAGGCGTAAAAAAAGTTAAAGAAATAATACCTAAATATAAAAAGCAAAACGATATAGATTTTATAATTGCAAATGGAGAAAACTCAGCAGAAGGCATGGGAATAACATTAAAAATATTTGAAGACCTGAAAAAAACAGGAATAGATGTTATAACAATGGGAAACCACACTTGGGGCAAAAAGGAAATTTTTAATTTTATAGAAGATGAACAAATAATAAGACCAGCAAACTACCCACAGGGAGTTCCAGGAAAAGGATATACAATAAGAAAAGTAAATGGAAAAAACATAGCAGTAGTAAATTTAATAGGAAGAGTAGATATAGCAATACTATCAGAAAACCCATTTTTAAAGATAGATGAAATATTAAAAGACCTGCAAAATAAAGCAGACATAATAATACTAGACTTCCATGCAGAAGCAACAGCCGAAAAAATTGCAATGGGATATTACTTAGATGGAAGAGTAACATGTGTATTTGGAACACATACACATGTACAAACAGCAGATGAAACAATATTAGAAAAAGGAACAGGATATATAACAGACATAGGAATGACAGGACCAAAAAAATCAGTTATAGGCATGGACGTATCAGCATCAATAAAAAGATTTACAACAACTCTTCCAGAAAGATATAAAGTAAGTGAAGATAAAGAAGTAATCCTAACAGGATGTATTTTAGAAATAAATGACGAGAATTGTCGAATAGAAAAAATTAATAGAATAAAAATGTAGAAAAAGCGAAAAATAGCACGTTTTATGCGATGAAAATTTCCAAGAATTTCCATAAAAATATAGACAAATAAGAAAATATATAATATAAATATAGAGTAACAAATGAAATAAAAAATAACGTTACAAATAATATTTTTAGGAGGAAAAATATGGAGATTTTAAAAATTTCATCAAAATCAAACCCAAATTCAGTAGCAGGAGCAATTGCAGGATTAGTAAAGGAGAATAACAAAGCAGAAATGCAAGCAATTGGTGCAGGAGCACTAAACCAGGCAGTAAAGGCAGTAGCAATAGCAAGAGGATTTGTTGCACCATCAGGAGTAGACCTTGTATGTGTACCAGCATTTGCAGAAGTAGAGGTCGAAGGGGAAAACCGAACAGGTATGAAACTTATAATAGAATCAAGAAAATGATATAGATACAAAATAAAATGGTAGGGCTTTTGCCCTACCATTAATTGTAAAGAAAGAGCAAAGGATGATATTATATGAGCTTAAAATATTTTAAGTACGCCTTTATAATCACAATAATAATACTAATAATAGCAGGGATATATATAATATACATAAAAGACAGCAATAAAACAGGAGATACATATACAGCAAACAAAGAAAAAAGAACAACACAAGACATAAATATAGGGATAACTGAATTTGATACAATAAATCCAATACTAACAAAAAGTCTAGAAATGCAATACATAACAAAACTAATATATGAACCGTTAATAAACATCACAATAGACTTTAACATAGAGCCAGGAATTGCCGAAGAATGGTCAAAACTAGATGAGCTAACATATATAATAAAGCTAAACGAAGGAAAAACATGGCAAAATGGAGACAAGATAGAAGTAGAAGACATAGAATTTACAATAAAAACAATAAAAGAAACAAACTCAATATATAAAGAAAATATAGAAAACTTAGAAAAAATAGAAAAGATAAATGAAAACACACTAAAAATATATCTATCAGAACCAGTAGAATTTTTTGAATACTTATTATGCTTTCCAATAGTACAAGAAAAAACATATAATGAAAACACACCAGTAGGTTCAGGAAAATATAAAATAGATGAAAACAATGAAGAAATAATAAAACTATCAGGTCAAAACAGAAAAATTACAATAAAAATATATAAAAGTATAACAGAATTATACAACAACTTCACAAGAGAAAATGTAGACCTAATATTAACAAAAAATATAAACTATGAAGAATACATAGGAAACATAGGATTTGAAGAAAACCTAATACCAGGAAGAGAATTTTACTACATATCATGTGAAAATATAGAAAACATAGAAACAAGAAACATAATAAATGCAAACATAAATAAAGAAAAACTAATATACGATTTATACAAAAAAAGATATATAAAAGCAGACTTTCCATTAGAATATGGAAGTTACTTAAATGCAGAAAATAACACAAAAGAAGAAATATCAAACTCAAAAAAAATAAAACTAACACTATCCATAAACCCAGAAGAAGAAACAAAACAAATAGCAGAAATAATAAAAGAACAACTATCAGAAAACAATATAGAAATAACAATACAAAACTATGAAAACAAAAAAGCAGACCTAATTTTAAAAAAACAAACAGTACCAATAACACCAGACATAAGCATATATTTTGAAAATGAAGAAACAAAAAAAGAAATATCAAAAATATCAAACATAGAAAACAAAGACATACTAAAACAAGAATACGAAAAAATAATAAATAACTACTACAAAGAAAAACCATTCATAAGTTTATACTTCAATAGCTATATAATACTCCATAACAACAAACTAAAAGGAGACTTTTCAGGAAACTGGTACAACATATTTTATAATATAGATACATGGTATAAGGTAATATAAAATGAAATATTTCAGGAACTGCCGTAATACCATTTTATATAAATATTCAAAGAGAAGGAGTGGTTTTAAATGGAAGATGAATATCTGCCAGATGCAGAAAAAACGAAAATTCAAATTAATACAGCTTCCGAAGTAATAGAACTAGTAGAAAAATATATAGAAAATAAAAAATAAAATGTTACAAACGTATTACAAAAATATTACATTTAAGTAAAAAATATTGAAAAGAAAGAATTAATATTGTAAAATAAAAACACACATAGATGAAAACACATAAATAATAATAACGAAAAAAGGAGAAAATAAACATGAATATAAGGGTACAAGCCAAAACCGTTGGTACTGTAGAGAGAGAGAGAGAGAGAGCCGTAATTTAAAAAATGATGGCTTTATTAGTAGTGTAAAAAAATTATATATAAAATATAGAGATATAAAGATTAATTTACTTGCTAGGAGTTAGAGATTAGATGTTAGAAGTTAGAAAATAACATCTAAAACTTAGCTTTTAAGCTTGCTAAATTAATCTTTTTTATTATGAAAAAATCTTATGATTCATAACTTCAATTATAAAAAGCTCATAAAAAACTTCAAAGCCCAAGCAAAAAACCTCCTTTAACAAGGGAGGTGGCAGACGAAGTCTGACGGAAGGTTCTTGCTCCAGAGAAATAGCCCAAGAACCCCCAGTCGCTAAGGCGACAGCCCCCTTGGTGGCAAGGGGCTTTCTAGAAGGGCTTCGTAGATATAATGAAATTATATATTTTGAAAATAAAAAATGGAGGGAGTAAATGTGAATATGCAAAATAAAAAACAAAAAGGGATAACGCTAATAGCGTTGATAATAACAATAGTAATACTATTAATCTTAGCAGCAGTAACAATAGATGTAGCAATAGATGGCAAGCTATTCGATACAGCAAAAGACTCAGTAGATAAAACAAATGATAGAGTAGCAGAGGAACAAGAAACAATAGATGAATTAATGAACGAATGGGATAAACTTCAAGAAAATACGGAAGATAACCCAAATACAAATACAGGGGGAGAAAATAATAACACAAGTGGAGAAGGAAATAACAATACAGGAGACGGAGGAGAAATAATAGATAATACCCCACCAACAGTAACTGTAACAGTACAAGGAACAACAACAAACAGTATAACAGTAAATGTAACAGCAAGAGATAACGAAACAGGAATGGTATCACAGCCACAATACACCTATTATATAAAAGAAGCTTTAGCAGGAACATATGAGCAGAAAGCAACAAATAAAAATTCAAGCTACACATACACAGGACTAACGCAAGGCACAACATACGATATAAAAGTAGAAGTAAACGGAGACGAAGAAGGAAACATAGGGATAGGAACAACGCAAGAAACAACAGGCACAGTAACATCAGGATTAGAAGAAGGAGCAATAACATTTTCAAATGTAATATGGAGCTCAGGAAAAGCAAGAGTAACAATACATACAAACACAAATTATGATATAGAATATCAACTAAATGGAATAAGCGGAAGTTGGACAGATATACAAAATGGAGGAACAATAAGCAATCTAAACCATGGAACAAGAATATATGCAAGACTAACAGATGGAAACAACGCAGGAGAATACACAAGTATGGATATACAAGATAAAACAGCGCCAACAGCAACAATAAATATAGATGAAATAACATCAGAAAGTATAACCGTAACAATAACAGCTCAAGATAACGAAACAGGACTTGCAACAAATGGAACATATGCGTACTACCTAAACACAGAAAGCACAGCAAGGAATACAAGTACAAGTAACACATACACATATGAAAACTTAACAGGAGGAACACAATATATAATAAAAGTAATAGTAAAAGACCAAGCTGGAAATGAAAAAGAAGCAACTCAAACAGCAATGACTGAAAAAGAAGTATATAATGCAACAGTAATAGCACAAAATCCAACAATGTATTATGGAAAAGAAGTAGAAAATTACGGAGTAATATATGACAATACAGCAGGAGCAACAAATAAATGGAGAATATTCTATGCAGATGAAGAAAATATATATTTAATAACAGATGATTATATACATTATGATTATATACCAAATTCTACTATTAATAGATATTCTGATTATGAATTCTCATTTGGCGATGTTTACAAACATTACAATGGAGCATCTGACATCAACATGTTGTTTGGGCTTAAATGGTTATCAGCATACTACCCAAGTAATTATCAAAGCACAGATACCGGTATTAGAGTAGTAGCATTTATGTTAGATACAAGCATATGGGATCCAATATATAAAAATGAATATGCAGATTATGCAATAGGAGGACCTACTATAGAAATGTTCTGTGAATCATATAAAGATACACACGTAAGTCAATATATAGAATACACAGGAGCAAATTCATCTGGATACTACATAAGGTGGCAAGGAGGCTCTTATTCATATGGTATTTCCGGTGTATTACAAGATGAGCACAACTCAATTTACATAAAATCTAAAACTTCTAAAGCGGAAGCAATGTGGCTAGCTTCTCCTTTAGGGAACCCTGGTTGCGTGATGTATGCTGAATGCTCTCGGATACGTTAATGGTAATTACTGTGAGGGATACGTATATTATGGTTTTCGTCCAATAGTTTGTCTCAGGTCTGAAGTTCAACTTGAAAGTACGGAAAGTGGAAATTATAGGATAATAGAATAGAAGAGGAACTTGAACAACTTTACATAAAACCTTAACGATCTCGACAAGTTTCAAAAGAAAAAAATACGAAGGATTCATAGAAACTTCGTATTTTTTGATATGCAAACATGATAAAGCAATGTAGGAAAAAATGTTATTAAAAATTGAAGAAAATTTAAAAAAACTATTGATTTTTTGCAAATTATAGTATACAATGGTAGCCAAGTGGAGGAAAGTGGTAAAAAGTGGTATACAAAAAAGGAAGTGAAAAGTTTTGTTAATAGGAGAATATGAACATTCAATTGATACAAAAGGAAGACTAATAATGCCAGCAAAGTTAAAAGAAGACATTGGAGAAAAATTTGTAATCACAAAAGGTTTAGATGGATGTTTGTTTGTATACTCACAAAAAGAATGGCAAAACTTTGAAGAAAAACTAAGAGCTTTTCCACTTACTAACAAAGATGCAAGAGCATTAATGAGATTTTTCCTTGCAGGAGCTATGGAATGTGAAATAGATAAACAAGGAAGATTCCTAATTGCAAGCAATTTAAGAGAATTTGCAGGGCTAGAAAAAGAAGTAGTTATAATAGGAGTTTTAAACAAAATAGAAATTTGGAGCAAAGAAAAATGGCTAGAATATAGTGAAAAAGAAAACAATGAAGCAGATGATATAGCAGAAAAAATGGCAAATTTAGATTTAGGTATATAACTTGAAAAAGTTTATATAAATTACAAATGACAAAATATCAATAAACAAAAGAACAATTAAAACAAAAGAAGAAGAAAAACAAAAGAATTTTAATAAACAACAATATACAAAAGAAATTAAAGATAAACGAAAAAAACATATTAATAATAAGAAACTATTAGAAACAAAAGAACTAGAGAAAAAACAAAAGACAAAAAAAACAATAAAACAAAAGAAGAAGAAAGAAAAGTTTAAATTATGCAAATTAATAATAAATACGAAAGTAAAACAATATATACTAAAGACTTAAATTAATATACTATGGACAGCAGTTGGTGTATGCTTTTACCAACTGCTGAAATGCTTGTAAAAGAACAGTTCTAGAAAAAAGTATAATTGTGAGGCAACTTGAATAAAACTGCAAAACTAACTTGTTCTTAACAAAAAATAAAATAGAGGTTAATATAGATGAAAGAATTTAATCATATTCCTGTATTACTAAAAGAATGTATTGAAGGATTGGCAATAAAAAAAAATGGAATATATGTAGATGGTACATTAGGAGGAGCAGGTCATAGTTTGCAAATAGCAAAAAAACTAGAAAATACAGGAACACTAATAGGAATAGATAGAGATGAAGAAGCAATAGAAAAAGCAAAAAACACATTAAAGGAATTTAATAACATAATATATGTTCAAGATAATCATGACAAAATAAAAGAAATATTACAAAATTTAAAAATAGAAAAAGTAGATGGAATATTATTAGACTTAGGAGTTTCATCATACCAGATAGATGAACAAGAAAGAGGATTTAGTTATATAAATGAAAGCCCATTAGATATGAGGATGGATAAAAGACAAAACTTAACAGCAGAAAAAATAGTTAATACATATTCAGAAGAAAAACTAGCAGATATAATCTATAAATATGGAGAAGAAAAATTCTCAAAAGCAATAGCTAGAAAAATCTGTGAATATAGAAAAAATAAAAAAATAGAAACAACCACAGAATTAGTAAAAATAATAGAAAAATGCGTTCCAAACCAAAAACAAGGACACCCAGCAAAAAGAACATTTCAGGCAATAAGAATAGAAGTAAACAATGAAATAGAACCACTATACAATACAGTAATAAGTGCGATAGATTGCTTAAAACCAGGAGGAAGATTATGTATAATAACATTCCACTCCCTAGAAGATAGAGCAGTAAAGCAAGCATATACAAATAGTATAGGAAAATGTACATGCCCACCAGACTTACCATATTGTGTATGTGGAAAAGAAACAAAAGGGAAGATAATTACTAAAAAACCAATATTACCAACACAAGAAGAAATGGAAAAAAATACAAGAAGTAAAAGTGCAAAATTAAGAGTATTTGAAAGAATTTAAAGGAGGTGCTAAAAATGGCTAAAAGTTATAATAGATATGAATACGAAACAAGTCCAAAAAAACTTGAGCCATATTATGCACCTAATCAAAAAAAAGTAAAAACAAAAGCAAAAAATGAAAAGAAAAACTCAAAAAACACTAAAAAACAAAAAGAAACTAGAAAACTAAAATTAAAAATCATGTTATATTTAGCCGTAGGATTCACAATATTATTTGCAATAAGTTACAGAAATGCAAAAATAGATGAAAACTTTGATAAAGTGCAAACATTAAAATCAGAATTAGTAGCAATAGAAAAAGAAAATGCACAATTAGAAGTATCAATAGAAAGTAGTCTAAATCTTACAAACTTAGAACAACAAGCAAGGAACCTATTAGGAATGCAAAAATTAACAAACAAGCAAACAGAATATGTAAACTTGCCAAAAACAGACTATATAGAAGCTGCATCAGAACAAGTAATAATAGAAGAAAAACAAAGTTTGTTAGAAATAATAGGAAATTATATATCAGAATTATTCAAATAATAAAATCATATAAACATCTCTTTTAACATAAAATCAAAAGAGGTGTTTTATTATGTGGATATCAGAAGTAGGAAGAAAAAGAAGATTAAGAAACATGTTACTTGCATTTTTTGCAATACAAATAGCACTAATAACAAGAGTAGGATTTATACAATTTATACAAGGATCAGAACTACAAGCAATGGCATATAGTCAGCAAACCCTAAACAGAGCAGTAAATCCTAAAAGAGGAAGAATATTAGATAGAACAGGCAAAATAGAACTTGCAGTAAGTGCCAGTACAGAAACAGTATCAATAAATCCAACCAATATATCAACAGATGATAAAGAAAAGCTAACAAGAGCATTAGCAGATATATTTGAATTAGACTATGAAACAGTATTAAAAAAAGTAAAAAAAAGAACATCTATAGAAATAATTGCAAAAAAAGTAGATAAAGAAAAAACAGATAAACTAAGAATATGGCTAGAAGAAAATAATATAACAACAGGAGTAAATATAGATGAAGATACAAAAAGATACTATCCATACAGCACGCTAGCATCAAACATTATAGGCTTTACAGGAAGTGATAATCAAGGACTAGAAGGCTTAGAAAGCTATTATGATGACATACTAAATGGAACCCAAGGGAAAATCTTAAAACTCACAGATGCAACAGGAACAGACATAGGAATAGAAGGAGAAAACTATATACCAGCAGAAGATGGAGACGACATAATACTTACAATAGACATGACAATTCAGGCAATAGCAGAAAAATATTTATCACAAGCATGTATAGATAATGAATGTACAGAAGGAGGAAATGTAATAATATTAAACCCTAAAAGCGGAGACATTTTAGCAATGGCAACATATCCAAATTACGACTTAAACTCTCCATATGAAATAAATAATGATGAACTAAAAGCCATTTGGGACACATTAAGCAGTAGCGAAAAAAGTAATTATTTACTACAAATGTGGAGAAATAAAGCAATATCAGATACATACGAACCAGGATCTACATTCAAACTAGTAACATCATCAGCAGCACTAGAAGAAGGTATAACAGACACAGACAATAGCGGAGAATTTAACTGCTCAGGCTCAATTACAATTGCAGGAGCTAGAATAAAATGTTGGAGATACTATAGACCACATGGAGCACAGAGCTTAAGAGAAGCATTAATGAACTCATGTAACCCAGTATTTATAGGTATAGGTCAAGAGTTAGGAGTAGCAACATTCTATGATTATCTAGAAAAATTTGGTTTACTATCAAGAACAGGAATAGACTTACCAGGAGAAGCAAATAGTATATTCTTAAAAGAAGAAAAAGTAGGACCAGTAGAACTAGCAACAATATCATTTGGGCAAAGATTTGAAATAACCCCAATACAAATGGCAAAAATAGTAGGCACAATTGCAAATAACGGAAAAGCAGTAAATCCAAGACTAGTAAAGGCGATACAAGACTCAGAAACAGGAGAAATTAAAGAACTCTCAATAGAAGAAGGAAATCAAGTAATCTCAAAAGAAAACGCACAAAAAGTACTAAATATGATGCAATCAGTAGTAGATGAAGGAACAGGAAAAAATGCACGGAGTTGCAGGATATAATATAGGAGGAAAAACAGGAACATCAGAAGATGGAGTAAACACAGGAAAACGTATAGCATCATTTGTAGGAGTAGCAGATATAACAGATCCAGAAGTAGTAATAGTAGTAATACTATACAACCCAACAGGAGAAGGAGGACACCAAGGAGGTGCATGGTTCATTTTGTCACTACACCATACAAAACATTCAAAAAGTCCTACAATCTAAGCTAAAAGTAAACAATCAAATCAAGGGAAAGTAATTAAATTTACTTTCTCTTTTTTAGATTAAAATCTACTAGGCATTGTAATATTTATAAAATTATGATATTCTAGATATACAATAAAAATAAGGAGGTATCAATGAAAAAAGTAAAGATACAAAAAATTGTAGATGAATTAGAAATGAGATTTATGGATACAACAGTATATTATAATAAAATAATAGGAGAAATATATGAAGTTAAAAGATAAAGAATTATGGTTAGAATTATATGAAATAGCTGAAAAGATACAAAAATTAGAGCCATGGAAATATTTATGGGATATGGACTTATTAGTATATCTATGTCAACCATTGAATGAGATTTTTTATTGTAGTGTAATGGGACATGGAGGAATGCACAGAGCTATAGCAATTTATCAAGGTGAGCAAATTCACGGATTTTTTGAATTAGCCAAAAATCAAATTCCAGAATATATGTTAATAAATTATCAAGAATGCCTAATGTGTAATTATATAGGAAGACAGGAGACATTACCTAAAAATAGAGAAATAATTAAAGAATTAGGTTTAAGTTTTAGAGGAACATGGATATCATTTGAAAGTTTTGAAAAAGGATATGAGCCAAGTCCAATAAATATAAAACAAGTAAAAATAATGATAGAAGCATTAAAGAATTTTTATATGATGTTTAGAGCAATTATAGAACAAGGAATAAAAGTTGACTTTGAAAACGGAGAAATTTTAGCAAGACATTATGATAAAGAGAAAAAGCTATTTTTAAATTATCCTGCACCACTAATGTTACCAGAAAAACATTATGATATAATAAAAGCTGATGATAAATTTGAAAAAGATATAATGAAATTGCCACAAACAGAAATGGAAATTGAATATGAATTTTTAAATTATGTTCCTATAAGAATAAGAGATAACAAAGAACAAGATGGAAGATATTATTATCCTAGAGCAAGATTTATTGCAGAAAGAAAGTCCGGATTTGTAATATCACATGATTTAATAAACAAAAATGACTATGAAAATGAAAGAGATTATATAATAGAATCTGTAGAACTTTTAATAAATAATTTTTATAAAATGGGGAGACCAAAGAGCATATATGTAAGAGATGAAGAAACAAAAATGTATTTAAAAGATATTGCAGACAAGGCAAAAATTAAGTTAATAGTAAAACCAAAATTAAAAGCAATTGATGAATTTTATCGTTCATTAAGTAGAATGGGAATGTAATATTTTAATAAAATATTATATAGTCATTTTTTATTAAAACAATAAAAAATTGTTATGATTTTATAAAAAACATAGCAATTTTGTTATATTAATTTATAATTAATACAACAAAAATTTATCCCTCGGAGAGTAAAAAGGTTTTAGGAGATTTTCTCCTAAACAGCATTTACAGGTGTCAAAACACCATGCTGGCGAAAGTTAGTCGGTAAAAAATACCTGACACTTTCGAGACCAAATAAAATTTGTTCTTTAAAATTATGCTTCGTTTCACTAGCATAA
Organism: uncultured Clostridia bacterium; assembly: GCA_944392385.1. Classification (GTDB taxonomy): domain Bacteria; phylum Bacillota; class Clostridia; order TANB77; family CAG-508; genus UMGS1781. The sequence goes on from CALXWL010000011.1 coordinate 31,127, forward strand.
TTTTTTTCAAGAAAATAATTAAAAAAGTTTTAATAAAAACGCTGACAATATAAAAAGAGCACGTTACAATATCTATAATAAAATTTTAAATGGAGGGATTAGTTATGGATAATTGTAACAATTCAAATGATACAATCTTGAATGTATTATTTGCGAGTAGAGAAGAAAATATTTGTGTAATAACAAAGGAGGATAAAAAGAAAATTAAAGAATTAATAAGAGATAATGACAGATATGAAAAGGTATTAGAATTTTTAGATGATGCAACTAATGATAATATAACAAAAGATAAAATCAGGAACGGTTTAGAAAGTTACATAGATGGAATAAACATTGTAAGTGCTTATGAAAATCAAAAATTTTATAAAATACGGTTTTATGGATGGTGTAAAACTAATAATAGAATGCATTGGGAATTAATGTTAATTCCTAAACCAAAAAATTGCAATTAATTGTGAAAATATGTAGAAATATTTTATTATTTATTATATAATACCTATCAAGAGTAATAACACTCGAGATAGGTGAAGATATGAACGA
>CALXWL010000012.1 GCA_944392385.1 uncultured Clostridia bacterium
TGTACTTTGTTCTCTTGTTTTTAATCGAGAACGTTCTTTATTGTACCATTTTATTTTATCATTGTCAACACTTTTTTTAATTTTTTTCAATAAAAAAAATTAGTAATTTTTATGTTGATATTTTATTGCCAAAACATTACTAATTATATATTATTAATATAATTCATGTCTCATTTGCTTGGTACTTTTTTATCTTACTACTTTTCTTTTGTTTTGTCAATACTTTTTTTAAATTTTTTTTATTATTTTTTTGTTTCTTTGTGAATATATTTTAATGGTGGTTTTTTATATGAATAATAAAGGTTTAGATTTTAAGCATAAGGAAGTTATTAATATTGTGGATGGTAAAAGATTAGGTTTTGTACAAGATGTTACAGCTAATCTAGAAACTGGTATTATAACTTCTATTATTGTTCCTGGTAATAATAGATTTTTTAATGTTTTTTCTTCTAATGATTTAGTTATTCCTTGGCAAGATATAAAGTGTATAGGTGAAGATGTTATTTTAGTGGAAATCAATCATATTTAGATTTTTATATAAAATATTTGTTGCATTCAGATTCAGAAGTATATATGCTAAATCTGTTATGCTCTTTTTTTGCTTTACATAAAATTTTACTTATATGTTCTATTTTCATATTTTTGATATTTTTTTATTGACAATATGGTAGTTTTGGAGTTATATTATATGTAGAAATTTGGGAAATTTTCAAATTTATTGTTACAATTTTAAATAAATATATATGTTTTTTTAATTATTATCTTATATAAGGAGTGCACTTTTATGTTACATTTTGTTTTATGTGATGATAATATTCAGATATTAAATAGGCTAGAAAAAACTTTGGAAACAATATTTCTAAAACACAATATCGATGCACAAATATCCTTAAAGGCTACGACTTCTGATGAAATTTTTAAATATATTGAAAAAAATCAAGTAGATGTTTTAATACTAGATATTAATCTAAAATCATCCTTTTCAGGATGTGATGTTGCAGATGTCGTACGTAAGAAAAATAAAAGCATCTACATTATTTTTTTGACTGGTCATCTAGAGTATGTTCTTATTGCCTATAAATATAAGACTTTTGATTATCTGCCCAAACCTATTTCTGATGAGAGATTAGAAGAAACTATTGTTAGATTGGTTGAAGATACAAAAAATGCTCATGCTCGCTTTATTAAACTTAATAATAATACCTTAATAAATGAAGATACTATAAATTATATTCGAAAAGATGGTACAAAATTAATTTTTTGTACTGATACACACAATTATGAAACTTATAGTTCTTTTTCTAAGATTGAGCATTGTCTGCCTGACAATTTTATGCGTTGCCATAAATCTTATATTATAAATGTTAATAATGTTGCACAATTTATTCCATCTGATAATTTAGTTTTATTTGAAAATGGTTCTTTTTGCTCTGTAGGAGCTAAATATAAAGATAAATTTTTGGAGGTTTTTGAAAATGGAAATTTTACAAACAATTTGGAATGCGTTAACAAATGAAAATGAACTTTTATTAAATATAATTAGTGTACCAATGACATTTATTGAAGCTACTATAATTTATTTATTATTTACCACCATTTTAAATATACCTAGAATTAAGAAACAAAGTATTTTGTATATTACTTGTTTTTCTATTATTGCATTAATCACTAGTTGGTTTATCCCAACACCATACAATACTTTTATAAATATAATGGTATATCCTGTTTTAGTGTATTTTATTTTACATACTAATGCTTTAAAAGCTATACTTGCTGAAGTAGTAGTATATGTATTATGTTTTATAATTGTTATTCCATTAATTGCTATTTACACTTCTATATTTAATGTAACCTCTGTTCAAGTTTCAATAATCCCTATTCATAAGTTACTATACTCTGCTATGCTATATGCTTTTATGTTTTTAATATACAAATTGCTAAAAAAGTTTAATTTGCATATTACTTTTTTAGATAAATTTGATACTTTTAGTTATAATATTTTAATTATCAATTTTATTGTTGGTATAGTAGCTATTGCTATACAGGCATACACTCAATATTTATATATTGACTACATACCTAGTTTTTTAATACTTTTATCATTAGTTATTTTATTAATTTACTTTTTTATTAGTTTATACAGTTTGTATCGAACAAGTCAATTAGAAAAAACTAAACAATTACTTGCTGAAGAAAAAATGTATAACAAAACTTTAAACACCTTACATGATAATATTAGAGGTTTTAAACATGATTTCCATAACATGGTACAAGCAATTGGAGGTTATATTTCTAGTAATAATATGGAAGGATTAAAATCATATTATAAAGATCTTATGGGTGATTGCCAAATAAATAATAATTTAGCAGTTTTAAATCCTGAACTTATTAATAACCCTGCTATTTATAGCTTACTTGCAGATAAATATTATAAATCTGAAGATGCCGGTATTAAAATGAATTTAGAAGTTTTTACAGATTTAAGTAATCTAAATATTAAAATGTATGAATTAACTAGAATATTAGGAATTCTTTTGGATAATGCAATTGAAGCAGCTTCTGAATGTGAAAACAAATTAATTAATATTACATTTAGAAAAGATAAGAAAACCAATAGAGATTTAATAATTATTCAAAACACTTATACAAATAAAGATGTTAATATAGATAGAATCTTTGAAAAAGGCTACTCTTCAAAACAAGAAGATGATAATAATAAAGATAGCAAAAATCATGGTTTAGGCTTATGGGAAGTTAGAAAATATTTAAAGAAACATACTAATCTTGATTTATATACTACTAAAAATAAAGAGTTCTTTACTCAACAATTTGAAATTTATAATTAGTTATATGACCTAGAGCAGAAATCTAGGTCATATTTATTTTCACTAATCTTTTTTTATTAAAGATGCAGGCATTTTTGGTTGGTGCCAAGCAAATAATATAAAACATGCTGTGTTTGTGCTTCTAGCGTATTTTTCTGCTAATTTTGCTAATAGTTTTGCCATTTAATATCCCCCCTCTATTGCTTATTGTTAATTTGTATGTAAAATCATTTTGTAGCATATTGGTTATTTTTTAGTAGACTTTTCATATTCTTCGTGTCCATATTTATTACCTGTTATTTTGTATATAAATCTACTAATCGCAATTGTTTGAAACATTGTTCCAAATAATAGTATATTTGAAATAATAGTATTTCTTATTAATAATGATATTACGAGTGTTGTTGACATAATTATGTATGATAATATTTTCTTTAACTTTCTTTCTTTTTTTCTTAGAATTGGTACCGCTTCTGTATCTGCTGGGGCATATAATTTAATCATTATCATTGATATTATCCATACTGCAGCAGTTATAGTGTATTGAACTACTTTTTCTAATACAAGATATTTACTTAAAATAGCATTTCCTATATAGAAAATTGATGTTGCTACTATACATCCTATATGTGTTTTTAAATGAACTCCGCCTGAAACTGTTCTATATGGTAACATGAAGATTAGTGCTAATATTGTTAAATCTAATACTCCTAATATCCAAGCAATAGCCATTATTATAAACGTTTTTGGTATTTCACCTATTAGTAGTTGTAATCCATAATTTATAATTTCTGCTCTTTCATCATCTACATCTGGAATTTTTTTTCTAATTCTTAAGGTTAACTTATTACAAATTGTTTCTACCATTAAAAGTCACCTCTTTGCTTTTGATGATGTTATTTTACATTACTTTTTATATGTTTTTTCATTTTTTATATGAACAGTTAAAAATCCTATATGAAAATTTTAAAATTAATTTTCATATAGGATTTTGCTATTTTCATGAATTTACATAATCTATTTTTCCCATCTTCCAAAGATTCCACATGGTAGTAATAGGTTTGAGGATTTCATTGGCAAGCCAATTTCTCCTGATGTTATTTTTCCATTATATTTTTTCAAATTTATTTTTAAAATATTGCTTAAAACTTCTGATGAAATTCCTGTTGTATATGAGTTTATTAGAAAGAATAATGGATTAGCACTTAGTACTTTTGTGCAAAGTTCTACTAAGTCTGAAATATTTTCTTCAAATTGCCATACCTCTCCTGAGGTTCCTCTTCCATATGATGGTGGATCCATTATTATTGCATCATATGTATTTCCTCTTCTTATTTCTCTTTGAACAAATTTTATAACATCATCTACAATGTATCTAACAGGTCTATCTTGTAGCTTAGATGATATTACATTTTCTTTTGCCCATGCTACCATTCCTTTTGAACTATCTACATGGCATACTGTTGCTCCTGCTGCAAGACATGCAACCGTTGCTCCTCCTGTGTATGCAAATAGATTTAGCACTTTGATTGGTCTTCTAGAGTTTTTTATTTTATGCATCATCCATTCCCAGTTAACAGCTTGCTCTGGAAATAATCCTGTATGTTTAAATCCCATTGGTTTTATATTAAATACTAGATTTCCATATTTAATTTGCCAAGAAGCTGGCAATTTAGTTTTATAACTCCATGCACCTCCTCCTGTTTTACTTCTCTTATATGTAGCATTTACGTTTTTCCATTTGTCTGGAAAACTCTTAGTTTTCCAAATGATTTGTGGGTCTGGTCTAACTAAAGTATATCCTCCCCAGTTTTCTAATTTTTCTCCATTTGCCATATCTAATATTTCATAATCTTTCCAATTTGTTGCTATATTCAATTTGAATCTCTCCCTTATAATTTATTTAGCAGGTTAAAAAATGCATATATTAGTATTGTATTAATTACTGTACATACTCCAAATAATATTAATCCTACCATTATTATCTTATTTGCAAAGCTTAGTTTTGTTTCCTTTTTTTCCTCGAATTTTTCATCCCAGTATTGTTCACTTGTAACATCTATCATATATGTACCCCTTTCCAAAAAGTAGTTTTACGCAGGACTTTAAAAGAATATTTGTCCTATATTCTTAATATATTCTTAAAGAAGTACAAATATGATAATTTTTAATCCAAAAATTCTTTGATTTTTCTAGCTAAATTTTCATTTATTCCTTTTATTTTTTCTATTTCTTCTAAACTTGCTTTTTTTATACCTTCTATGCTACCAAATTTTTTTAATAATTCTTGTTTTCTTTTGTTTCCTATTCCTTGAATTTTGTCTAATTCAGATTTACTAGTATCTTTCTCACGTAGTTTTCTATTATATTCTATAGCAACATTGTGAACTTCATCTTGCAGTCTTGTTATAAAGTTCATTTGCTCTTCTGTTAATTTTATAATGTTCCTATTTTCATCTATTAAATTTTTGCTTCTATGCTTATTGTCTTTCACCATTCCAAATACCGGAATATCTACATTATACTTTTCTATTGCTCTTTTAATTGCTCTTATTTGTGTTATTCCTCCATCTGCAAAAATTACATTTGGAAGGTTGCCAAACCCTCCTTTTGGATTTTCTATTGAGTGTTTTATTCTTCTTGTTACAACTTCTTCTAAGCATCTTGGGTCATCTTGTGTAAATACTGTTTTTATTTTAAATCTTCTTGCTAAATTTTTCTTTATAACTCCATCTATTGCTACACACATGCCTGCAACCATGTAATCTCCTGATATATTTGATATGTCATAGCATTCTATTTTTCTTGGTAATTTTTGTAAATTTAATACTTGTTTTAAATTTAGTACTAAATCTTGTTTGTCTTTTGTTTTATTTTCTAAAGTTATTTTTGCATTATTTACTGCCATTTCTATAAATCTTAGTTTTTCACCCTTTTGCGGAATTCGAAATTCTACCTTTTTTCCGGCTTTTTGCTCTAATAAATGTTCTATTATATTCCTATCTTCAATGTCTTCCTGCAACATTATTTTACTTGGAAATTCTTCTTTTTGCATGTAATATTGTTTTACAAAATCTGAAAGAATTGTAGAAATTTCTTCTCCTTGCATATTGTTTAAAAAATAATGTTCTCTTCCTATCATTTTGCTATTTCTAACGAAAAATATTTCTATGCAAACAGAAATTTCGTTTTTATATACGCCTATTACATCTATTGCCTTTTCATTTATGTTTGAAACTTTTTGCTTTAATGAAATTCTTTCTATTGCTACTTTTTTATCTCTTAACATTGCTGCTTTTTCATATTCTTGTTTTTCGGCAGCAATTTTCATTTCATTTTCTAGTTTTTTTATTATTGCATCTGTTCTTCCCTCTAAAAGCATTATAATTTGATCTATTTGTTTCCTATATTCTTCCTTTGAAACATAGTTTACACAAGGAGCTAGACATCTTTTTATATGATAATTTAAACATGCTCTTTTATTTGATTTGAATACTCTACATTGTCTTATCTGAAATCTTTCTTTTATAAAATTTATCATTTCCTTTGCTGCACCTGGGTTTGCATAAGGGCCAAAATATTTTGCACCATCATTTTTTATTGTTCTGGTGTAAAACACATTTGGATAATCTGATTTTACATCTATTTTTATATATGGATATGTTTTATCATCTTTTAAAAGCACGTTAAATTTAGGCATGTTCTTTTTTATAAGGTTACACTCAAGTATTAATGCTTCTGCCTCATTATCTGTTACTATATATTCAAAATGGTCTATTAGTGAAACCATTTTTTCTATTCTTGCGGTTTTATTTGTTTTTCTAAAATACTGAGTTACCCTATTTTTCAAAGAGACTGCTTTACCTACATATATAATGTTATCATTTTTATCCTTCATAATATAAACTCCCGGTTTAGATGGGAGTTTTTTTAATTCTTCATTAATATTAAACATTTTCAAAATATCCTATATATGGAAGATTTCTATATTTCTCATTTACATCTAATCCATATCCTACAACAAATTTATCTGGAATATCAAAGCCAACATAATCAGCTTGCATATCACATAGTCTTCTTTCTTTTTTATCTAATAGTGCACAAATTTTTAAGCTTTTTGGTTCTTTGCTTTTTAAATATTCTTTTAGATATGATAATGTTCTTCCAGTATCTACTATATCTTCAATTATAATTACGTCCTTGCCTTTTATATCTCCTTGCAAATCGACCTTCATTTTTATTACTCCTGTGCTATTTTCCCCATGATAACTTGAAACTCTGATAAATTCAAAATTAATATCACTTGGAATCTTTTTTGCAAGTTCTACTGTAAAAAATATTGAACCTTTTAAAATACATATAAATGTAACTTCTTGTCCTTTGTACTCTTCATAAATTTGTTTTGCTAATTCTGTAATTCTAGATTCTAATTCTTCTTTGCTTATTAGAACTTTTACTTTTTTTTCTTCTTCCATATATTTTCTATCTCCTTTTTTATTTGAATACCCATCTATTATACTATTTTTTTATACAATTTACAAGGAGAAAAGCTATATTTTCTTAAACTTAAATACTTTTTATTTTTTTTTATAAAATCGTTGTAAATTACGTCATTTTGTGGTATTATAATAGATGTGAAAGAAAAGGAGTGATTTATTTTTATGAATTTTGAAGAATGGAAAGGTTTTACAGGTGGAGAATGGAGACATGAAATTAATGTTAGAAATTTCATTCAAAAAAATTATACACCTTATGAGGGAAGCGATGAATTTTTGGCTGGCCCTACAGAAAGAACAAAAAAATTATGGGATACAGTTTTAGAATTGTATAAGAAAGAAAAGGAATCTAAAGGTGGTGTGCTTAGTGTTGATGCTGATACTGTTTCAACTATAACAAGTCACAAAGCAGGTTATATTAATAAAGAGCTTGAACAAATAGTTGGTTTACAAACTGATGAACCTCTTAAAAGAGCTATTATGCCAAATGGAGGTATTAGAATTGTTGAAAAATCTTGTGAAGCAATTGATGTAAAATTATCTCCAGAAGTTGAAACTATATTTAAACATTATAGAAGAACTCATAACGATGGTGTTTTTGCAGCATATACACCTGAAATTAGAGCTGCAAGAAGTTCTCATATTATTACTGGTCTTCCAGATGGTTATGGTAGAGGAAGAATTATAGGTGATTATAGAAGAATTGCTTTATATGGTGTTGATGCTTTAATTGAAGATAAAAAAGAAGTTATGCAATCTTTAGAAGTTCCTTCTGTATTTACAGAAACTGTAAGAGATAGAGAGGAAGTTCATGACCAAATTGATGCATTAAATGAATTAAAACAAATGGCTGCTGAATATGGTTTTGATATTTCTAGACCTGCTAGCAATGCTAAAGAAGCTATTCAATGGTTATACTTTGGATATTTAGGTTCTACTAAAGAACAAAATGGTGCTGCTATGAGTTTGGGTAGAACATCTAGCTTTTTAGATATCTATATTGAAAGAGATTTAAAAAATGGTGTTTTAACTGAGGAACAAGCTCAAGAATTAATGGATCACTTTGTTATGAAGTTAAGATTAATAAGATTCTTAAGAACACCTGAGTATAATGAATTATTCAGTGGTGACCCTGTTTGGGTAACAGAAGCAATTGGAGGTATGGGTATTGATGGTAGAACTTTAGTTACTAAAAACTCTTTCAGAATGTTACACACATTAGTTAACTTAGGTCCTGCTCCAGAACCAAATATGACAGTTCTTTGGTCTACAAGATTACCAGAAGGATTTAAAAGATTTTGTGCTAAATTATCTGTTGAAACATCTTCTATTCAATATGAAAATGATGATTTAATGAGAGAATTTTGGGGAGATGATTACGCAATTGCTTGTTGCGTTTCAGCTATGAGAGTTGGTAAACAAATGCAATTCTTTGGTGCTAGATGTAATTTAGCTAAAACTTTATTATATGCAATAAATGGTGGTAGAGATGAATTAACTGGTAAACAAGTTGCTTCTAAATTTGAACCAATACGTTCTGAATATTTAGACTATGATGAAGTTATGGAAAAATTTGATAATATGATGGACTGGGTAGCTAGAGTTTATATTAATGCATTAAATATTATCCACTTTATGCATGATAAGTATTCTTATGAAAAATTAGAAATGGCATTACATGACCAAAATATTTTAAGAACTATGGCTTGTGGTATTGCTGGTTTATCTGTTGTTGCAGATTCACTTTCAGCTATTAAATATGCTAAAGTTAAAGTTATTAGAGATGAAACAGGTCTTGCTGTTGATTACCAAGTTGAAGGAGATTTCCCTAAATATGGTAATGATGATGATAGAGTTGATGATATAGCTATTGACGTTGTTAAAAGATTTATTTATAAATTAAGAAAACAAAAAACATACAGAAATTCTAAACCAACTTTATCAATTCTTACTATAACATCAAATGTTGTTTATGGTAAGAAAACAGGTAATACACCTGATGGTAGACGTTCTGGTGCTCCATTTGGACCAGGTGCTAACCCATTACATGGTAGAGATACTCATGGTGCTTTAGCTGTATTAAATACTATTGCAAAATTACCTTACACATATTCAGAAGATGGTATTTCTTATACTTTCTCTATTACTCCTAAAACATTGGGTAAAGATGAAGAATCAAGAATTACAAACTTAACTTCATTATTAGATGGATATTTTGCAAAACGTAGCCACCATATTAATGTTAACGTATTTGATAGAGCTTTATTAGTAGATGCTATGGAACATCCTGAAAAATATCCTCAACTTACAATAAGAGTTTCTGGATATGCTGTTAACTTTGTAAAATTAACAAGAGAACAACAATTGGATGTTATTAATAGAACTATTCATGAAAGTATGTAAAGTTATTTAGAATATGTTATAATAAATGTAGGAGCTTTTAATACTCCTACATATTTATTTGTTAATTATATTTGGAGGAGATTTTTATGGAAGATATCACAGGAAGAATTCATTCTATTGAAACCTTTGGTACTGTTGATGGACCTGGTATTAGGTTTGTTATATTTTTTCAAGGATGTGCTTTAAAATGTAAATACTGCCATAATAGAGATACTTGGGATACTACGATTGGAAATCATATTTCTGTTTCTGAATTGATAAACCGCATAAAAAAATATGAACAATATATAAAACTTTCTAATGGCGGAATTACAGCTACTGGTGGTGAACCACTATTACAACCTAAGTTTTTAATAGCTTTATTTAAGGAGCTAAAGGAACTAGGATTTCATACAGCTCTCGATACTTCAGGTATGTTTCCACTAACTGATGAAATAAAACAAGTACTTTCAGTAACTGATTTAGTCTTATTAGATATAAAACATATTAATGATGAGAAGTGCAAAGATTTAGTGGGATTTTCTAATAAATTAGAACTAGAATTTGCAAAGTATTTAAGTGATAATAATATACCGATGTGGATTAGACAAGTTATTATCCCTGGCATTACAGATGATGAGCAAGATTTGATAGATTTAAAAAATTTCATAAAAACATTAAAAACCGTTGAAAAAATTGAACTACATCCTTATCACAATATGGGAGTTTTTAAATGGGAAAACCTAGGACTTGAATATCCGCTAAAGGGCATAAGACCTGCAAATGATGAGGATATACAAAGAGCAAAAAAAATCCTTGGAATAGAATAATAAGTAATGAATAATGAATATGAATGATTATTCATTACTTTTTTACTATGTATAATTTTATTTCTCCATAATATACATATACAAAGGAGCTTGTTTTTATGGGGAAGTTTAAGTTTTTTGTTTTTAAGATTAGGTCTTTGATTTTGCCTGGTTTTATTTGTTTATTTATTTTATTTTTGCTTGTTTTTTCTAAGAATAATTTGATTGCTGCTAAATCTGGTCTTTCTTTATGGGCAAATTCTGTGCTTCCTTCTCTTTTGCCTTTTTTTATAGCTACAGAACTGCTTGGATATACTAATATTGTTCCTCTTTGTGGAAAACTACTTAATAAGTTGATGCGTCCTATTTTTAATGTGCCTGGGGAAGGTGCTTTTGCTTTGCTTATGGGGATTATTAGTGGTTATCCTGTTGGTGCTAAAATTGTTGCTAATTTAAAAGAGCAAAAATTATGTAATTCTATTGAGGCTGAGAGATTACTTAGCTTTACTAATAATTCTGGACCTCTTTTTATTGTTGGTACTGTTGGAATTGGTTTGTTTTTTGATAGTTCTATTGGATTGATTTTGTTTTTTACTCATATTTTAGCTTGCTTGTCTACTGGCTTTTTGTTTAGATGGTGGGGAAAGTCTAAGGAAAAGTATTACAGAAATTCTGATTATTCTATTGCTAATGATTCTTCTTTATCTTTTGCTAATTTGGGAGAAGTTTTATCTAAAAGTATTATTAGCTCAATTAATACTATTCTTATGATAGGTGGCTTTGTTGTTCTTTTTTCTATAATTATTTCAATGCTTAATACTAGCCAATTTTTACATATTGTCTCTTCTCATTTTTTGGCTTTTTTTGGAATTCCTGAAGCTTTGAGTTTGAGCTTACTTACTGGATTTGTTGAAGTTACAAATGGTCTTTCATTTATTGCAAGTCTTGGCTCTGTAAGTTTTTCTTTTAAGTTAGTTGTTGCATCATTTGTATTAGGTTTTGGTGGTTTTTCTGTTCTTTTACAAGTTTTGAGCATAACTTCTAAGGCAAAAATTTCTATTAAACCATATTTTATTGGAAAATTATTGCAAGCATGTTTTGCAGCTTTTTACACATACTTAATAATATGAATCAAATTATTTACAATAAAAAAAATTAATTATTAAGGCAAAAGAAAATAGATAGGTTTCCTATCTATTTTCTTGGCTATTAATTAATTTTCTTTATATTCTTTAATTTTCTTATAAGCAAATACTGTTGATATTGCACATATTGCTATTATTATCCATGGCCAATCTTCTAAACCTGTATCAGCTAATTGATCTGGGTTATTATTTGATGCATTTGAATTAGTTGAATTTATTGTTGGTATTTCTTCACCATCTTTTCCAGTATCATTTGTGTTAGTTGTATTATTAGGATTAGTAGTTGAAAAATTTAAATCATCAAAGTTAAAAGGCGGATTTTCATTATTATTTGTTGCTAATGCCTCTAAATTTATTCCTATAAATATAAAAGCTATTATCATTATTATACTAATTATTAATTCTTTTTTATTTAATTTCATTTTCATTTCTCCTTATACTTATTATTTAATAATACACTTATATTTATACTATACTTTGTAAAAAAAATCAATACTTTTTTTACAAATTTATATATTTTTTTGCATTTTTTTATGGTAGCTATTCTATTGTGTATTTGATATTTTTTTCATTTCTTCATGTCTTTTTATTTTTTGAGTAGTTGTTTTTATTAGTTCTTCTTCTGTTATTGTTATTTCTTTTATGTATTTATATGATGGCATGGTTTTGTTTATTTCTTTAATCTTTGACCATATGATATCTGAAATTTCTTTTTCATTTTCTATTCCATATATTTCTTTCATGTTTTCTTTGTCATATACTATTTTTGCACATATTTTTAAATCTATTTCATCATTTTCTTCTGGTTTTCCATAAACAAATGATTCTTTTATTCCATCAATTCTATTTATAACTGTTTCTAGTTCTTCTGGGAATACATTTTTTCCGTTTTTTAATACGATTACACTTTTCTTCCTTCCACATAGGAATAAAAATCCTTTTTTGTCTACATATCCTAAATCTCCTGTGTTAAGCCAACCTTTATTGTCCAAAACTTGTTTTGTAGCTTCTTCGTTTTGATAATATCCTAGCATTACAGTTGGTCCTTTTACATGTATTTCACCAATTCCATTTTCATCTTTGTTTACAATTTTTAATTTTACACTTGGAAAGACTTTACCAACAGAGCCAACTTCTTGTTCGAAGTCTGTTCCTGCTGAAATAACTGGTGATGTTTCTGTTAAGCCATATCCTTGTACTGTTTTTATTCCTAAATCGTTAAAACCTTTTTCAACTTCTGCTGATAATGCTGCTGCTCCATTTACTAGAAGTCTTAAATGTCCTCCTAATCCATCATGTATTTCTTTAAATATTTTTTTTCTAAAGTCAATTCCTACTTTTGATAACATTCCTGTTAGTTTCATTAATTTTTCTACTTCTTGAAGTTTGCCTTTTTTTTCTATATTTTTCATTAATCTTTTATACATAGTTTCATATAAAGCTGGAACAGAAATCATGGCTGTTATTTGATATTCTTTTATATTGTCTGCAATATGTCTTACTCCTTCGCAATATGCAATACTGCCTCCTCTATATATTACATATAAAAATCCTACTGTACACTCAAATGTATGATGTAGTGGTAAGAATGAAAGTAATGTATCATTTTCATCTAAATTTAGGACAGATGCAATATCCATTAGGTTTGTAACTATGTTTTTATGTGATAGCATTACTGCTTTTGACATTGCTGTTGTTCCTGATGTAAATAACATAAATCCCATTGTTTCATTATCTATTTTAGCATCTAAAAATTTTCTGTTTCCTTTTTCTATTAATTCTTTTCCTTTTTCTACTAGTTCTTTTTGTGAATATACTCCATCTTGTCTTTTATCTAAATCCATAGATATGTAATATCTTATATCTGTAGTTTGTCTTTGTTTTATGTCTTTCATTATTTCATCATATTTACTTGAATAGAATATTGCTTCTGCGCCTGAACGTACAATTAATGTTTCTAATTCATTTGCTGGTAATAATTTATCTAATGGTACTACTACACCTGTTCCACATGCTATTGCCATATATGCTAAACACCATTCATATCTGTTTTCTGAAATAATAGCTATTCTTTTTCCCATTAGTCCCATATCTATAAGTTTTGTTCCTAAACTATTTATTTCATCTAGAAATTGTTTATATGTGATTACATTAAATTGTCCTGGTATTTCGGTTTTGTATTTGAATGCTGGTTTATCTGCAAATTCTTGGGCTGATTGATTTATCATATCTTTTAAATCTGTAATTTTTCTAAACTTATGCAATTTCTTTTTTGCATTTACTTCTGTTAATATTTCTAAATCTTCTGGGTCTCCACCTTTTTCTTTAAATATCTTTTTTATTTTCTTTAAAATTTCTATATTTTCCTTGTCCATATTAAACTCCTTAATTATTTTAACTTCATATATTATATATCAATATATGTTTTTTTTCAATAGAGCGGAAGAGTTTTTTTATCTTCCTCCTCCGACCTCCTCCACCGGCCGCCGCCTCCGCCGCCACCAGAGAATCCACCTCCACTGCCTGAGCCTGATGAATATGTTGATGAATACATATGTGAAGTTGATGTGTTAAGTGAAGATATAAAGTTTGTGTTTAAGCCTCCAGAATTGCTCATTGCTGCAAATAGTACCATATTATTTATTGTATCTTGATTGTTTAATTCTGGATATTTTACTTTTAACTGTTTTATTACTTTATCTGCTATTCCAAATGCTGTAGCAAATACTAAGTATTTTTCCCATATTACTAGTTGTGGTACTTCTTTTTCATCTAATAGTGAAAAATCTTCCATATATTTTTTAAATGCTTTCCATTGCTCTTGTTCATTTATTCCTTTGCTTGTAAATCCATTAAATCTATTTATTAGTTTTGATATTAGAATCATATTTATTACTAGAACTATGATTGTAAATGAACCTGCTATTAATGCATATTTTATCATTTTTGGCACAAATTCACCTGTAGTTGCTATTCCTATTATTACTGCCATTATTACTGCTATTAATAAAAAGATATAACCAATAGCTTTTGATATATATGTTTCTGATTTTTTTGCAATTTTTTTATCATACTTACCTTTATTTTGTGAAGTATTTTTTGCTATTTCTTCAAATCCTTTTTGCATTTTTATTAATTTTTCTGGTTTTTGTTTTGTGTATTTTTCTACATCTTTCATTGTTAATATTTGCTTTGTTTCTTCATTTTCTGTTTTTGACTTAGATTTTTTATTCCTTTGAGCATTTTTTAATAGCTCTAAAACATATATTTCGTCTCCTTGTAATTTAGATGCATCTTTATTTAGTATTTCTATGTTTATTGTTTTTTCTACTTGTTCTACTTTAATATAACCTTTTAATGTTAGGTTTAAGATTGTTGCTGAAATTGTTTCGGATAAATCAAATGTTCCTTTTTTCAGTATAAAATTTGCTTCTAATGGTGTAGCTGTTTTATCTGGTAATTCTCTGTAATAATCTAGCTCCATTTCTGGCTTTATTTTAGGATTTTCTTTTAATGCTTTTATATTTTTTCTTATTCCATTAATGAATACTATCCCAATTAATCCTACAATTGATGTTATTGCTATTATAGTAATTTTCATTTGCCTATCTCTTTTTGCTCTTCTTTCATTTGCTGCTGATGCTTCTTTTTCTTCTTCTTCTAATATTTCTGCTTCTTTGTTTTCTAATGATGTAAATTCTATGTTATTCATTATGTATGTTGGCATAAGTATTCTTACTTCTACATATTCATTTGCCGTGTAATCTTCTAAATGGAATTGTATTGTTTTTTCATCTGTTACATATATTTCTCCATTTAAGTATTTTGTATGTCCCCAAACTCTTAATTCTTCTTTGTTTTGAACTGATACTGGTAATTTTATTGTTCCTGTTATTTTATCTGCGGTTATTTCGAATCTATCTCCAATAAATTGCCAATATAACTCTGCACAATCTCCATATTTTTTTATTGCATCAATTACTCTATAACTTATTTCATACTTTCTTTTTGCATTTGATGTTACATTTACTCCCCATGCTACCTCATATTCTCCATCTTGGTTTATTCCTCCAAAATAGTAGTTTTCGTCTATATGATGTTTCCACACATTAGTTTCTCTAAATTCTTTATTTGTTCCATTTGTAATCTCTGATACTTTAAAATCTGTTATTGCTGTATATTTTTCTTTATCTATTTCAAATGTTTTATATAGTGTGTTTGTTTCTGAGATGTTGATGTCCCAAGTTTCTGTTACATCCATACTTCCATCTTCATTTATTTGAACATCAAAGTCTAAGTTTGTTAGATGCAAAGATGCATCAGATTTTGTGGTTCCTATTAAGATTAGGAGTAAGCTAGCAATAAAAATGCCTATTAATTTTCTTATTTTCATAATATCACCCTTATTAATTTTTAAAAAAACTCCAATTAATTTGCAACAGCTACTTTACTCAAGAGCTAATACATAAGTTTTTGGAGTTTTTTATTGTTTTTGGCAATTAGTATTGCCTATATATTTTTTGATAATTTAAACATCTTTTGTTGCTTCTTCTAGTTTTAATAATTCTTCCCATCTCTTATCTACTTCTTTTTGGAATTCTTCTATCATCCACTCGTTTCCTGGTTTAAACATGTGTTTAAATCTTTTTTGTGGTTTTAAGAATTCTTCTACTGGTAATTTTTTAGCAGGTTTATAATTTACAATATATTTGCCTTCTATTACTTCATATAGTGGCCAATAACATGTTTCTACTGCTAATTTATTTATTTTCATTAAATCTTCTGTTGCATAACCCCAACCTCTTGGGCATGGTGCAAGTACATTTAAGAAGCATGGACCTTCTGTGTATATTGCTTTTTCAGATTTTTCATATAAGTCTTTAAAGTTATTTACAGCTATGGTTTGTGCAACATATGGTAAGTGGTGTGATACCATTATTTCTGTTAAGTCTTTTCTTGATTGCATTTTACCTGGAATTACTTTTCCTGCTGGTGATGTTGTTGTATCTGCAAATTTTGGTGTTGCTGATGAACGTTGAACACCTGTATTCATATATGCTCCATTGTCATAGCATACATATACCATGTCATGTCCTCTTTCCATTGCTCCTGATAAACTTTGAAGCCCTATATCATATGTTCCTCCGGTCTCCTCCAAATGCTATGAATTTTGTAGTTGTTCCTGATAATTTGTTTTGTCTTTTCATTGCTTTATATGCAGCTTCTACGCCTGATAGGGTTGCTCCTGCATTTTCAAATGCTGTGTGTATAAATGAATCTGTCCATGATGTATATGGATATATGAATGTAGAAACTTCCATACATCCTGTTGCATTACATATTACTGCATGGTCTTCATTTTTTAGTGCTCTTAATACCATTCTTCCTACTACTGGTGCACCACAACCAGCACACATTCTATGTCCTGATGTAAATCTTGCGGGCTTATTTGCTACTACTTCTTTTAAATTATATGCCATAATTATTCCCTCCTTAATCCTAAGTATCTATATGGATTATCTACATTTCCTGTTTTTGCTATTTCCTGTAAATCTTTATATACTTTTTCTATATCATCTGATTTTGTGTCTCTTCCACCTATTCCATATATATAGTTTACTGTTGGTACTTTTACATCGTTTACATACATTGCTGATGTTACATCTGTAAATAATGGTCCACCAACAGCATTTAAGCCGTCTGCCTTATCTAATATGGCTACTGCTTTTGCTTTTGATAAAGCTTTTGCGATTTCTTCTGCTGGGAATGGTCTAAATACTCTTAATTTTAATACTCCTGCTTTTATTCCTTCATTTCTTAGCTTATCTGCTGTAAATTTTGCTGTTCCTGCTGTTGAGTTCATACATACAATTACAAGCTCTGCATCTTCCATTTTATATTCTTCAAAGAAACTATATTTTCTTCCAGTAACTTTTTCAAATTCTTCTGCTACTTCTAAAATTACTTTTTTAGCATTTTTCATTGCTTCTGCTTGGCTAGCTTTATGTTCAAATAAATATGCTTGCAAGTCTAATGGCCCCATTGCAATTGGTTCTTTTTCATTTAATAAGTAGTGTTCTGGTCTGTATGTTCCTACAAATTTTTTTACGGTCTCATCTTCTTCTAGTTCTATGTTTTCAATTGAATGTGATGTTATAAATCCATCTTGGCATACCATTAATGGTAATCTTACTTTTGAGTTTTCTGCTATTCTATGTGCCATAAGTAAATTATCATATGCTTCTTGGTTATTTTCTGAAAATAGCATTATCCATCCGCTATCTCTTACTCCCATTGCATCTGAATGGTCATTATGAATATTTAAAGGTCCTGATACTGCTCTATTTACTAATGACATTACTATTGGTAATCTTAAGCTTGATGCAATATATATCATTTCCCACATTAGTGATAATCCATTTGCAGATGTAGCTGTCATTGCTCTTCCACCTGCTGCTTCTGCTCCTATGCAGGCACTCATTGCACTGTGTTCACTTTCTACTGCAACAAATTCTGTATCTACAGTTCCATTACTTACAAATGTTGAAAAATATTGTGGTATTTCGGTTGATGGTGTTATTGGAAATGCTGCTACAACATCTGGGTTTATTTGTTTCATTGCAGTTGCAGCTGCCTCATTACCACTTAAACGTTCTCTAATTGACATAATTTTTCTCTCCTTCATATTTTATATTTGCAGCATTCTGCATTATTCCATTGTGATTGCTCCAAATGGGCATACTTTAGCACATACTCCGCAACCTTTGCAATAGTCATAGTTAAAGTCTCCTCTTTTTTGCTCTTTATTTACTGGTATTGCATCATCTGGGCATACTGGGAAGCATAATCCACATTGTTTGCATTTTTCACTTAAATATATAGGTTTTATACTTCTCCAATCTCCTGTTTTAAACTCTCTTGCATTACCTGCTTGATAAATTGTACCACCTTCTGTTAATTTTTCCATTGGTGTTCTTGAGTTTATATCTGTCATACTTTTTCTACCTCCTTTAATGCAATTTCTAATGCTTTCATGTTTCCTTCTATTACTTCTGGTTTCTTTGCAAATTTATGTTTAAAAGAACCTTGCATATCATTTAAAAATTCTTCATCTGTCATAATTTTGCTTACTTTTACAATTGCTGCAAGCATTGGTGTGTTTGGAAAATATTTGCCTAGTGTTTCTAATGATATTTTTCTTGCATCTATTTTGTATATTTCTCCTTCATATCCTTTTAGATGTTTTTTTAAATACTCTGCATCTTTTGTTGTATTAATTACAATTGCTCCTGTTTTCTTTAATCCTGCTGTTACATCAACACTTTCTATTAGTGTGTCATCAACTACTACTACATAATCTGGTTCGTATATATTGCTATGAATTGTTATTGGTTTAGTACTAATTCTGTTATATGCTGTTATTGGAGCTCCCATTCTTTCTGGTCCATATTCTGGAAATCCTTGTATATATTTTCCTGTATTAAAAGCTGCATCTGCAAGTAAAAGTGATGCTGTTTTTGCTCCCTGACCTCCTCTACCATGCCATCTAATTTCTATTAAACCATCCATTAATTAAACCTCCTAAAAATCATTTTTATGACGCCTTCTTGAGTATATATCTAAAATTATGAAAAGTCAATATTATACATCTACTTTTCCAGAACTATTTTTTCTTCATTTGCTGTTATTGTTGCCTTTTCTCCATTTTTTAGGTTTCCTTCTATTATTTCTTCTGCTATTTTATCTTCTATCATTGTTTGTATTGCTCTTCTTAGTGGTCTTGCTCCATATGTGCTATCTGTTCCTTTTTTTATTACTAAATCTTTTGCTTTTTCATCTATTGTTATTTCTATGTTTTGTTCTTTTAGTCTTTTTACTATTTGTTTTAGCATTATATCTGCTATTTGTTTTATTTCTTCTGGTAATAGTTTATGGAATACTATTATTTCATCTATACGGTTTATAAATTCTGGTCTGAATTCTTTTTTTAACTGAGCTAATACTTCTTTTTTGGTGTTTTCATATTCTTTTGATTCTTCGTTATCTTCTGTGCTTGCAAACCCTAGTGTTTTTTTATCTGTAATTAGTCTTGCTCCAATGTTTGATGTCATGATTATTACTGTATTTTTAAAGTTTACAACTCTTCCATGTGAGTCTGTTAGTCTTCCATCATCTAATATTTGTAATAATATGTTTAGAACATCTGGATGTGCTTTTTCTATTTCATCAAATAAGATTACTGAATATGGTTTTCTTCTTACTTTTTCTGTTAATCCTCCTGCTTCATCAAACCCTACATATCCAGGAGGTGAGCCTATCATTTTAGATGTTGAGTGTGCCTCCATGTATTCAGACATATCTATTCTTATCATTGCATTTTCGTCCCCAAAAAGACTTTCTGCAAGTGCTTTTGATAGTTCTGTTTTTCCTACACCTGTTGGTCCTAAAAACATAAATGAACCTATTGGTCTGTTTGGATCTTGCAATCCTACTCTACTTCTTTTTATTGCTTTTGCTACTGCTCTTACTGCTTCATTTTGTCCTATTACTCTTTCATGTAAAGATTTTTCTAGGTTTTTTAGTCTTTCATTTTCGTCTTGTGATATTTTTTGTGTTGGTATTCCTGTCCAATTACTTATTACATCTGCAATATCTTCTTCTGTAATTTGTTTTACATTTTTTATGGTTTTGTCTTTCCACATTTGTCTTTCTTTTTCTAGTTTTTCTTTTTCTTTTCTTTCTAAATCTCTTAGTTGTGCTGCTTTTTCAAAATTTTGAGTTGCTATTGCTTCTTCTTTTTCTGAAGCTATTTTTTGTATTTTATCTTCTTGTTCTTTTAAGTTTGTTGGTTCTGTATATGTTTTTAGTTTTGCTTTTGAGGCTGCTTCATCTATTAGGTCTATTGCTTTGTCTGGCAAAAATCTATCATTTATATATCTTATTGATAGTTTTGTTGCTGCCACTATTGCTTCATCTGTTATTTTTACATTGTGATGTGCTTCATATTTATCTCTTAATCCTTTTAATATTTTTATTGTGTCTTCCTGAGTTGGTTCAGATACAGTAATTGGTTGAAATCTTCTTTCTAATGCACTGTCTTTTTCTATATATTTTCTATATTCATTTAATGTTGTTGCACCTATTAATTGTATTTCTCCTCTTGCAAGCAATGGTTTTAAGATATTTGCAGCATCAATTGCACCTTCTGCTGCTCCTGCTCCAACTATTGTATGAATTTCATCTATAAATATTATTATATCTCTTGCTTGTTTTACTTCTTTTAATGCTTTTTTTATTCTTTCTTCAAAATCTCCTCTATATTTTGCTCCTGCTACCATTCCTGATATGTCTAATGTTACTACTCGTTTTCCTTTTAGATTTTCTGGAACTTCTCCTGATACTATTTCTTCTGCTAAACCTTCAATTACTGAGGTTTTTCCAACTCCTGGTTCTCCTATTAAACATGGATTGTTTTTTGTCCTTCTTGATAATATTTGTATTATTCTTTCTATTTCTTTTTTTCTTCCAATTACTGGATCTAGTTTACCTTCTCTTGCAAGCATTGTTAAATCTGTACCAAATTGATTTAATGTTGGTGTGCTATTATAACTATTTCTACTTGCTTTTTCTGCTTCTGCACCATTTGTATCTGGTACATCGTATTCATTTATTATTTTTATAATTTCATTGTAAAGTTTTTGTGGTTCTAAATTTAATTCTAGCATTATTCTTACTGCTACGCTATCTGCTTCTCTCATTATTCCAATTAGTAGATGCTCTGTTCCTATATATTCTGAGTTTAATCTTTTTGCTTCTCTAAATGCATTTTCTATTACTCTTTTTGTTCTAGGAGTTAATCCCATTGTGCCTGTGTTTTTTTGCTCTCCTATACCTACTAGTTCTTCTATTTTTTCTAGTACAGCATCTGGTGTAATATTTTGATTTTCTAATACCTTGCTTGCAATTCCTGTACCTTCTTTTACAAGCCCATATAGTATATGTTCTGTCCCTACATAGTTATGCCCTAATTGTATTGCTATTTTTTCAGCAATTTCTACTGCCTTTTCTGCCTTTTTTGTAAATTTGTATGCCATAAAATCCTCCTATTTTAAGAATTAATTATATTTTTTATAATTTCTGCTCTTTTTATATCTCTTTCGTATCCTTCCAGTGTTTGTCCTGCTAATTTTTGTAAATTTGCAGGTTTTGTATATATTTCCAGTTTGTTTAAATTTGCTTGAGTGATTTGTTTTATTATTCCTAATTCTATTCCTAAACGTATTTCTGATAATAACATTATGCATTCTTCTGAAGATATTTTTTTACAATTTGTTATTATTCCATATGCTCTGCATATTTCATCTTCTAATTCTATTGAGTTTTTAGTTAATATTTTTCTTGCCATTTTTTCTTGTTCTATTACTCTATCTGTTATTGCTTTTAGATTTTTTATGGTTTCTTCTTCTGTTATTCCTAATGTTTGTTTATTTGAAATTTGATATATATCTCCTTTTGAGTTTGTTCCTTCACCATAAATTCCTCTAATATTCATTCCAAATCCATTTACTACATTTAGTACTTTTACTATATTTTTTGTTTTGGTTAAAGCTGGTAAATGTACCATTATGGATGCTCTTAAAGCTGTTCCAACATTGGTTGGACAACTTGTTAGAAATCCATATTTTTCATCATATGCATAGTTTATATTTTTACTTAAGGTTTCTTCTATTTCTATTGCTAATGCTAATGAGTTTTCTAAGTTTAAACCTGCAGAAAATGTTTGTATTCTTATATGATCTTCTTCATTTATCATTATGCATATATTTTCTTCTGCATTTATTGCTATTGCTCCTATTTCATTTTTATTTAATGCAAATTCTGGACTTATTAAATGTTTTTCTACTAGTGCTAATTTTGTTATATCATCCATATCTTTTAGGAACATTACTTTTAGGCCATAATTTGTATTTTTAGTGGCATCTTCTACAATTTTTATTATTTGTTTTGCTTGCTCATTATTCATTTTGTTTATAAATGGTATACCTGATATATTTCTTGCTATTCTAATTCTTGTGCTTACAACTGTATCTTCATTTGTTGTTTCAAAATACCAATTTGACATTTATTGTAATCCTTCCTTTCTTATTTCATCTCTTATTTTTGCAGCATCTTCATATCTTTCTTCTTTTATTGCATCTTTTAGTTGTTTTTGTAATTCTTCTTGCCTATTATTTGGTTTTACTTCTTCTACTTTATTTTCTGCATTGTACTTTGCTTTTCTGCCTAAATACTTGTCAGATGCTTGTATACGTTTTAGCAGAATATCTATTTTATCTCCAAAAGCTTTATAACATTCTTCACAACCAAATTTTCCATTATTTAGAAATTCTGCATATGTCATATTGCATTTTTTGCATCTTAAATCTTTATCTATTGTATTAAATGGTAAGAAATGGTCATCTTGTTGGTCTGTTATAAACTCGCCTATAAAATTTGATATATCTATTGGCATTTCAAAATTCATTTGAGTTATCCCCATTTTTTCTCCACATTCTTCACATATCATCATTTCTATTTTGTTTCCATTTATTATTTGTGTGAATTTTATTGTTGCTTCATTTTTTCCGCAATTTTCACATAACATATTCATCATCCTTTATATATTTTTTTACTATTTTAATTATTAACCAATCTTAATCTTTATATTCTATAACTGATCCAATTATTCCTGCATTATTTTTTAATTTTGCCATGATTATTTTAGGTGGTTCTTGGTTGTTGAATAACACATTTTTTTCACTTAATTTTTGAATTAATTTATCTAATAATATATCTTTGAAATATACAAAGCTTCCTCCTATTGATATTGTTTGTGGTTCAAATATGTTTATTAAATTTGCAATTCCTATTTTTAAGTCTTCTATGTATTCATCTATTATTTTTTCTATTTTTTCATTGTTTTTATTATCAGTTAATAATTCTTTTATTTCTATGCCTGTTAAGTTTTCATTTTCAAAACTCTTTTGTACTTTATCTTTTAATGCTTTCATTGATGCGTATTTTTCAAAACATCCTTTTCTTCCACAATTACATTTTATACCATCTTTTTTTATTACCATGTGCCCTATTTCGAAGCCTTCATATTTTTTTGGTTTTAATAGTTTGCCTCCTAGGTAAACTGCTCCTCCTATTCCTGTACCTATTGTAAGAAATAATGCATCATCATATTTTTTTAATCCTCCATATTCTTTTTCTGCAATCGCTGCACATTTTGCATCATTCCTTAGCATGATTGGTATATTAAAATATTTATTTATTTCTGAAGCTATGTTAAAGTCTTTTATATGTAAGTTATCTGCTTTTATTATATGAGTATCTGATACTGTTCCAGGAATTGCCATTCCTATTAAACTTATTTCTTTTATATTTATTTTTTTATTGTCTAGAATTTTTGTTATTAATTCTATAATTGTTTCTACTAATTTTTGGCTATAATTTTCTTCTTTTAAATTATTGCATAAGTCTTGTTCTTCTTTTGCTATCATTGTACCATTTTGGTCTATTAATCCTATTCCTACATGACTTCCACCTATATCTATTCCAATTTTCATATAATCATCCTTTCTTTTTTTTTATAATATATTACATTTTTTTAGAATATGCAACTAGCAAAAATTAAAGGCGATAGTATATCGCCCTTAATTTTTATTATCTTTTTTTAGATATCCTTGTATATAAAATGCTTTTATATACATTATAAGTGAAGCTATTGTTGTTATTACTGCTAAATAATAAATTATACTGTTTGTTGTTTTTAGCACACTTAAATTTTTATTCATTGCACTTTCTAGATTTTCTATTAATAATGATAGTACCATTGCTAAGTAGAATAATACGGTTGCTAACTTTCCATACCATTTGCTTGATACAACAAGCTCTTTTCCATATAGAAATGATGCACCTGATACCATGCAAAATTCCTTTATTACTACTATTGCTAATATCCAAATTGGAATTATTCCTTTTATGAATAATGTTGTTAATAAACTAATTTGTGTAAGCTTATCTGCAAGTGGATCCATTAATTTTCCAAAGTCTGATATTAATCCAAATTTTCTAGCAATAGTTCCATCTAGTATATCTGTTAATCCTGATATTGTAAGCATAACTATTGCAAATATATATTTTTCCTCTATACATCCTATTACTATTACTGGTATTAGTAGGAATCTTAATACTGTTAATGCATTTGGTATATTTTTTAACATATATCCTCCTCGTTATTTAGCTGTAAATTTTAAATTTTCTTCTTCTATTGTAATCTCTATTGTTTGATATGGCTCTAAATCTCCTTTTAGTATCATTTCTGATATTTCATCTTCTATGTATCTTTGTATTGCTCTTCTTAGTGGTCTTGCACCATATTTTAAGTCTGTTCCTTTTTCTAGTATGTATTTTTTTGCTTCATCTGATACATATAGTTTTATATTTTTATTATCTAATGCTTCTTGTGTGTTTTTTAGTAATAAATCTACTATTTGTAATAGTTGCTCTTTTGTTAAACTATCAAAGCTTATTATTTCATCTACTCTATTTAAAAATTCTGGTCTGAATATTTCTTTTAATGCATTTTCTATTTTATTTTTATCTAAAGAATTTTTACCAAATCCTATTGAGTTTGTATTTAAGTTGGATCCGGCATTTGATGTCATTATTATTATTGTATTTTCAAAACTTACTGTGTTTCCTTGAGAATCTGTAAGTTTTCCATCATCTAAAATTTGAAGTAATATGTTAAATACATCTTGATGTGCTTTTTCTATTTCATCTAATAATATTATAGAATATGGTTTTCTTTTTACTTTTTCTGTAAGTTGACCTGCATCATCATACCCTACATAACCTGGAGGTGAACCTATTAGTTTTGCTGTTGAATGACTTTCCATATATTCAGACATATCAATTCTAATAATTGCATCCTCACTTCCAAACATTTCGTAGGCTAATGTTTTTGCAAGTTCTGTTTTTCCTACACCTGTAGGTCCTACAAATATAAATGATGGTGGTCTTTTTGAACTTTGAAGTCCTGCCCTATTTCTTCTTATTGCTCTTGCTACTGCTTTTACTGCTTCATCTTGCCCAATTATTCTATTATGCAAATTTTGTTCTAAGTTTAATAATTTTTGTGTTTCTGCTTCTGTTATTTTCTTTACTGGTATTTTTGTGGTGTGTTCTATAACTTCTGCAATGTCTTGAACTGTAAGTTTTTGTATTACCATTGTTTTGTTTAATTCTTCTATTCTATCTTGTATATTACATTCTTCTGTTTTTAAATCTGCTGCTTTTTGGTAGTCTTCAATTGAGTCTGATTGAACTGCTTCTTCTTTTTCTTCTTCTATTTTTGCTAATCTATTTTTTAATACTTCTAATTCATATAATTCTTTATTGTTTAAGTTTATTCTACTACATGCTTCATCTAATATGTCTATTGCTTTATCTGGCAAGAATCTATCATGTATATATTTTTCAGACATTTTTACAGTTTGTTCTATAACATCATCTGATATTAGAACTTTATGAAAGTCTTCATAATATTTTTTAATTTCTTTTAATATCTCAATCGTTGCTTGAACTGTTGGTTCTTCTACTAAAACTGGTTGCAAACGTCTTTCTAATGCAGTATCTTTTTCAACATATTTTCTATATTCTTTTAATGTTGTTGTTCCAATTAGTTGAACCTCTCCATTTGCAAGTGATGGTTTTAATATATTTGCAGCATTCATTGAATGTTCTCCATCTCCTGCTCCAATTATATTATGTATTTCATCTATTACAAGTATTATATTTTTAGATTGTTTACATTCATCTATAATGGCTTTCATTCTTCCTTCGAATTGTCCTCTAAATTGTGTTCCTGCAACAACTGCTGTCATATCTAATAAATATACTTCTTTGTTTAATAGCTTTGCTGGAACCTGACCTCTTGCAATTTTTATTGCTAATCCATTTGCTATTGCTGTTTTTCCTACACCTGGTTCACCTATTAAACATGGATTATTTTTCAAACGTCTATTTAAAATTTGTATTACTCTTTCTATTTCAACATTTCTACCAACAACTTCATCAATCTCATTGTTTCTTGCTTTTGCAGTTAAATTTGTTCCATATATATCTAGAAAACTTTTCTTTTTTTCTTTTTGTTTTGTTTTTACTTTTGTATTACCTGATTGTTTTTTTGAGTCCTTTGCTTCTTCTTTTTTCCCTGTAAACATGTTTGAAAATATTGAACCTAGATTCCCTTGTTCTTCCATATTTTCTAAGTTTCCTTGATTCATTTCTTCTGTTAATTCACCTAAAATTGATTCAAATTGCTGAGAAATATTATCTAATTGTTCATCTGTTATACCTGATTGTTCTGCTAAAACTTCTAATGGGTTTATTCCTTTTTTCTTTGCACATTCATAGCAAAATCCTTCTGTTGTGTTTTTTTCTCCATCAATTCTTTTTGTAAAAATTACCGCCACATTTTTATGGCAAACTGAACATAACATATATTAAATTTCACCTATTCTTTCTTTACTATACTATTCTATAATACATTAAATTTTACCCGTAGTCAAGTAAAATATATGGAAAATGAGGAAAAAAAATATAAGAGGCTTTTCCTCTTTCTTTGTTGACTTTTTCAAAATTTTGTATTATAATGAATCTAGAAAAAGATAAGGAGCCACAAAATGTGGTTGCCAAGTAAAGAAATTTACGTCACATCTCTAGTTGGCAGTTTTAGAGATGTGATTTTTTTACATATACATATAGTAATAACTATAAGTATTGTAATTATGAGAAAAGCAAAAAATACATTTATAATTTCTAACATCCTTATCGTAATTGATATTATATATTAAGTTTAAAAGTTTGTCAATATGCATTGACAAACTTTTGTTTTTTATTCTTTTCCATTTATTTTTAATAGTTTAAATAACTCAACTACTAATACTGGTGTAAATACTAATAATACTATTTCTAATATATGTTCTGCTGGTAATAATACTAAACCAAATATGTTTCTTAATCCACTTGTAAATAGTATTATAAACATTAATACTGCTGAACCAAGTATTGCAAGTATTAATTTATTATTATTAAATACTTTTGTTTTGAATAATGATTTTTGATTGTTTCTTATATTAAATATGTGTACTAATTCTGATAATGCTAGTACGTAAAATGCCATTGTTTGACCTATTTGTACTCTTGTTTCTGGACTTTCACCTTTTGTGCTTAATCCTAATATAAATGCTGCGAGTGTTAATAGTCCTATCATTATTCCTTGGTATATTACTCTCCATGTCATTCCTTTTGTAAATACTCCACCTTTATGTTTTGAAGGTTTTCTATCCATTATGTCTGCTTCAGCTGGGTCTACTGCTAATGCAAGTGCTGGTAGTGAATCTGTTACTAAGTTTACCCATAAAAGGTGTATTGGTAATAATACTTGAATAGCGTTTATATCTACTCCAAATTGACTTGATAGCCATGGTGTTATTAATATTGCTAAAAATAATGCTACTATCTCACCTATGTTGCTTGATAATAAAAATTGTATTGCTTTTAAGATATTATCATATATACGTCTTCCTTCTTCTACTGCTGATACTACTGTTGCAAAATTATCGTCTGTTAAAATTACATCTGCTGCTTCTTTTGCAACATCTGTTCCAACTACACCCATTGCACAACCTATATCTGCTATTTTTAGTGAAGGTGCATCATTTACTCCATCTCCAGTCATCGCAACTATTTCTCCATTTGCTTGCCATGCTTTTACTATTCTTACTTTATGTTCTGGTGATACTCTTGCATATACTGAATACTTTCTTATATTTTTTTCTAATTCTTCTTGACTCATTTCTTCTAGTTCTACACCTGTTATAGCTTCACTTTCATCTTCTAGTATTCCTAGTGTTTTTGCTATAGCTATAGCTGTAATTTTATGGTCACCTGTAATCATTACTGTTTTTATTCCTGCTTTTTTACATGTTGCAACTGCTGATTTTACTTCTAGTCTTGGTGGGTCTATCATTCCTACCATTCCAATATATATCAGGTCGCTTTCCATGTTTTTCATTTCTTCATCTGATGGCTCATGGTCTAGTTCTTTATATGCCATTGCTAAAACTCTTAGAGCCGAACTTGCCATTTGATTATTTATGTTTCTAATTTGTGGTTTGAATTCTTCTAAGTTTTCTTTTAATTCTCCATTTATGATATATTTTGTACATCTTGCTAGTAGTTCATCTACTCCACCTTTTGTGTATACTATGTATTTACCATTTGCTTTATGTACTGTTGTCATTAATTTTCTATCTGAATCGAATGGAATTTCTTTTACTCTAGGATATTGACTATACAAAGTACTCTCATAATTTAATTTGAATCCTAAATCTACTAGAGCTGTTTCAGTAGGATCTCCTGTAAGCTCTTTATTTTCTGATATTTTTGTATCATTACATAACATACTTGCATGTATTAATTTATTTAAGTCTTCATCTTCTACATTTCTATTAAAATCTTTTAAATCAAACAATTCATCATTATAGTAAATTTTTTGAACTGTCATTTTATTTTGTGTTAATGTACCTGTTTTATCTGAACATATAACTGTTGCACTTCCTAATGTTTCTACTGCTGGTAATTTTTTAACAATAGCATTTTTCTTTACCATTCTTTGTACACCTATTGCTAGAACTATTGTTGATACTGCAGGTAGTCCTTCTGGAATTGCTGCAACTGCTAAACTTACAGATGTCATAAACATATCTATTATGTCTTTTCCATATAAAAGTCCTATTCCAAAAATTGCTAAACAAATTATTAAAGCAACTATTCCTAATGTTTTTCCTAATTTATTTAATTTTTCTTGAAGTGGAGTCACAGCTTCTTCTGCTGAGTTTATTATATTTGCTATTTTTCCAACTTCTGTATTCATACCAGTTTCAACTACAACAGCTTTTCCTCTACCATATGTAATTAAACTTGATGAAAATAGCATGTTTACTCTGTCACCAATTCCTACTTTTTCATCTTCAATTTTATCTGATATTTTTTCAACAGGAACTGATTCACCAGTTAGGGCTGCTTCTTGTGATTTTAAATTTACAGCTTCTATTATTCTTAAATCTGCTGGCACATAGTCTCCTGTTTCAATAATTACTATATCACCTGGTACTAATTCTCTTGATTGGACTACTTCTAGTTTGCCATTTCTTATTACTTTAGCAACATGGCTACTTAACTTTTGCAATGCTTCTAACGATTTTTCTGCTTTGTTTTCCTGAATAACCCCAATTATTGCATTTAATATAACAACAACTAGAATAATTACTGTGTCTGTAATGCCAGAAATTCCTTCTTCCATAACTCCAACTATTCCAGAAATTATGGCCGAAATAATAAGTACTATTATCATAAAGTCTTTAAATTGTTCCAAAAACTTTACAAAAGTACTTTTTTTCTTCTTTGCAGCTAATTCATTTAGCCCATATTTTTCTTGTCTTTTTTTTACTTCTTCTTTTGTTAATCCATTTTCTTCATTTGTTTCTAATTGTTCAACTGTATCTTTTACAGTTTGATTAAACCAATTAGTTGTCATATGCACATC
>CALXWL010000013.1 GCA_944392385.1 uncultured Clostridia bacterium
AAAGTTGACAAAATTAAAAGCTTATGGTTCTAAGCTTTAAGTTACTTAATATATTCAAAAAAATGTCAAACTACGGAAGATGCATTAAAAAGATTTAAAAGACAATGTGTTAGAAACGGTGTATTACAAGAGGTTAGAAAAAGAGAGCATTATGAAAAACCAAGTGTTAAGAGAAAGAAAAAATCAGAAGCAGCAAGAAAAAGAAAATTTTAAATTATATACATAAAATGGAAGTTAAATTATGCTTAACTTCTATTTTTTTTGCTAGAACTATTGCAAAAGAAAGTAGTATAATTTAAAATAGAATAGGAAAAAATAGTTACTACTCATTTCTAAATGTGCAAATAATTTAAAGTTTTAATAATTTTTGAATAATATATGAGTAGAAAAAATAAAAAGGAGAAGATGATATGTCATATAAGATGGAAAAAATAAAGGAAGGAATAAAGATTCATTTTATAAAAACAAATAAATTTAAAACAAATTTATTTGCAATTTTCTTAACTGTACCTTTAGATAGAAAAAACATCACGCAAAATGCACTTATACCAGCAGTTCTAAGAATGGGAACAGCAAATTTAAAATCACAGGAAGATATAAGCATTGAGTTAGAAAATATGTATGGTGCAACATTAGATGGTGGTGTGGAAAAAACAGGAGATAACCAAATTATAAAATTCTATTTAGAAACATTAAATGATAATTTCTTGCCAGAACAAGAAGACTTAAGTAAAAGAGCAATAGAACTAATATTAGATGTAGTATTTAATCCATTAAAAGAAAATAATACATTTAAAAAAGAGTATGTAGACTCAGAAAAGAAAACAATACAAAGATTAATAGAAGGAAAAATTGATAATAAAGATATGTATGCATATACTAGATGCATCGAAGAAATGTATAAAGATAAACCATATGGCTTATATAAATACGGATATATAGAAGATTTAAGCAAAATAGATGAAAAAAATTTATATCAAAGCTACATTAATTTATTAAATGAATCAAAAATAGATATATTCATATCAGGAAATTTTGAAAATAATGAAATAATAGATACCATAAAAGAAAATATAAATATCAAAAATTTAAAAGAAAGAGAAGATAAACACGTAATAAATACAGAAGAAACTGAAAAGAAAGAAAAAGTAGAAACAAAGCAAATAGAAGAATCAAAAGATGTAACACAAGGAAAATTAGTAATAGGATTAGATATAGACTTTTATAAACCAGATTCAAAATATGCAATGTGCATATACAATGTAATTCTAGGAGAAAGTGCAACATCAAAAATGTTCCAAAATGTAAGAGAAAAAGCAGGACTTGCATATTCAGCAAGGTCAACATATGTAAGACAAAAGAACAATATTTATATTCGAGCTGGAATAGAAATTGAAAATTTCGAAAAAGCATTAAAAATCATAAAAGAACAACTAGAAGATATGAGAAATGGAAAATTTACAGATGAAGAAATAGAAAATGCAAAAAAATACATGGTATCAGGAATAAAAAATGTGCAAGATGAACAAGATTCAGAAATAACATATTATATGGGACAAGAATTATCTGGCAAACTACTAACTTTTGATGAATATATAGATAAAATAAATGATGTAACAAGAAAGCAAATAGAAAATATAGCTAGCAAAATTCATATAAATACAATCTATTTTTTAACAAATAAAGAACAATAACAATTTTATTGTTTTATAGGCATTAAAATATTCACAAACAAAAAATTATAAAAGGAAGGAAATTATAATTATGCAAATTATAGAAAATTCTAAAGTAAAAGAAAAACTATATATAGAAAAACTAGAAAATGGTTTAACAGTAATGATTATACCAAAAGTAAATATTCAAAAAAAATATATGATATGGGCTACAAACTTTGGTTCAATAGATAACAAATTTATAGCACCAAATGAAAAAGAAGAAACTGTTATTCCAGATGGAGTCGCACACTTCTTAGAACACAAAATGTTCGAACAGCCAAATGGAACAAACAGCTTAGATACATTAACAGCATTAGGTGTTAATGCAAATGCATACACATCAACAGACCATACATCATATTTATTTGAATGCACAGACAATTTTTATCCTGCATTAGACGAATTAATGGACTATGTACAAACTCCATATTTCACAGATGAAAATGTAGAAAAGGAAAAAGGAATAATTGGGCAAGAGATAAAAATGTATGATGACTATCCACAATGGGAAGTATATATGAATGCCATAAGAAACATGTACAAAAACAGTCCAATAACAATAGATATAGCAGGCTCAATAGAATCAATAAGTAAAATAAACAAAGAAGTATTATACAAGTGCTATAATACTTTCTATAACCCATCAAATATGGTAATGTGTTTTGCAGGAGATTTTGAACCAGAAAAACTATTAGAAGATGTAAAAAAACGTTTAAAACCAATAGAAAAACATGGAGAAATAAAAAGAATCTATCCAGAAGAACCACAAGAAATTGTAAAAGAAGAAACAACAAAACAAATGGAAGTAAGTATGCCAATATTTGTAATAGGCATAAAAGATAGTTTAAACGATAAAAACTGTAGTAGCAGTAGTATTGTAAAAAAACATATAGCAATAGAAATATTATTAAATATGTTAATAGGAAAAAGCTCAAAATTATATAAAGAATTATATGAATCAGAATTAATAACAGGAGAACCATATTTAGAATATGAATTCTCAAAACAATATGCACACATAGCAATAACAGGTCAATCAAACAATCCAAAAGAAGTTCTAAAAAAATTGCAAGAAGAAATTCAAAACATGAAAAATAAAGAAATTGATATAGAACACTTTAAAAGAATAAAGAACATGATATATGGAAATTACGTAAAAGAGTATGATGATGTAGCAGAAATATGCAGAATGTTTATAGCAGATTATATGAAAGGAATAAACAGTTTTGAATATATAGAAGACTATCAGCAAGTAACACCAGAATATACAAAACAAGTATTAGACGAAGTATTTAGAAAAGAAAAAACAGTAATATCAATAGTTGAAAAAAACTAAAAATATGTGGTATAATTTCATATGTAAAAAATAAGGAGCAAATATATGGAAATAATGGCAATAATTGGAACAATAGTACTAATGTGTGGAATAATATTAATATATGATGCAAGGCAAATAACAAAAAAAATATTCAGTTTTGGCGACCAAAATGAAGCAACACTTGCCTTGAAAGTAGTAGGCTTTATCATAAGTATTATAGGTGGATTATTAATAATGTTATAATATTGGGAGGTTTTATGAAAAAAGAAAAATTATTAGAAATATCAAAAAAATTTAATATTGAAGGAAATCCAATAAATGTAAAACTAATAGAAAGTGGACATATAAATAAAACATATCTAGTAGAATATGATACAGGGAAAAAATATATATTACAATATGTAAACACAAAAGTATTTTCAAACATTAGAGAACTAATGAACAATATAGAAAAAGTAACAGAATTTATAAAGAAAAAAGGAAACAGTACAAGTCTAAATTTTATAAAAACAAAAGGTAAAAATCCAGAATATATATACGACAACAATTGGAGAATGCAAGACTTTATCGAAAATACAAAAACATATATATCAACAGAAAGTATGCAAATATTAGAAGAAGCTGGAAAAGCAGTTGGAGACTTTCAAAAAGAATTAGATGGATTTGATGCATCAACACTATACGAAATAATAGAAAAATTCCACTATACCCCAAATAGAGTAAAACAACTAATGGAAGCCATAAACAGCAAAGAAAATAACGAAAAAAGAAAAGAACGTTTTGAAAAAGCAAAACCATATATAGAATTTTTAACAGATAAAAAAAGAACCTCAAGAGCAGATATTATAACTAGTAAATTAGAAAATGGCACAATACCACTAAGAGTAACACACAATGATACAAAACTTAGTAACATATTATTTTGTAAAGACACAAATAAATATAAATGTTTGATAGACTTAGACACAATCATGCCAGGCTCAATAGTATACGACTTTGGAGAAGGTATTAGAACAGGAGTTACAACAGCTCCAGAAGATGAACAAGACTTATCAAAAATATATGTAGACATGGAACGATTTGAAGCATTCACAAAAGGCTTTTTATCAATAATGAAAAATACAATAACAAAAGAAGAACTAGATTTATTACCAATAGGAGCTTGGATGATGACATATGAAAACACAACAAGATTTATGGCAGATTACCTAAATGGAGATACATATTATGCAGTAAATAAAGACATACCAGATCATAACTTAGTAAGAGTAAAAGCACAAGTTGAAATTATTAAGCAAATGGAAGAAAATGAAGAAAAAATGAAGGGAATGATTAAGCAATATGGACTATAATGAATTAGCTGAATTAATATTTCCAAATGCAAAGGAAATAGAATATTACGAGGAAAAATATCCAGAAAGAAAACTAGAAGAAGGAGCCATGGTAACACGTTTTGCACCAAGTCCAACAGGATTTGTACATATTGGAGGACTTTTTGGAGGAATAATAGATAAAAAATTAGCAGAACAATCAAAAGGTGTATTTATATTAAGAATAGAAGATACAGACCAAAAAAGAGAAATAGAAAATGGAACAGAGCAAATAGTAAATAGCCTAAAAGACTTTGGAATTGAGCCAGACGAAGGAATGATTTCAGAAAACGAAGAAAAAGGAAAATATGGACCATATAAACAAAGTCAAAGAAAAGAAATATATCAAGCATATGCAAAATCACTCATAAAAAGAGGATTAGCATATCCATGCTTTTGTACACCAGAGGAACTAAATGAAATAAGAGAAAAACAAGAAGCAGCAAAGATAAGACCAGGATATTATGGAATATGGGCAAAATACAGAAACTTTCCAATAGATGAAGCAGCACAAAAAATAAAAAATGGAGAAGAATATATTATAAGATTCAAATCACAAGGTAGAGAAGATAGAAAAATAAAACATAAAGATATTATAAAAGGAAACATAGAATTTCCAGAAAATGACCAAGACATAGTTATAATAAAAGCAGATGGACTTCCAACATATCACTTTGCACATGTTGTAGATGACCATTTAATGAGAGTAACACATGTAATACGTGGAGATGAGTGGGTATCTTCAATACCTCTACATCTAGAATTATTTAAAACATTAGGATTTAAACCTCCCAAATATGCACACACTGCAACAATCATGAAAGATGAAAATGGAAGTAAAAGAAAAATTAGTAAAAGAAAAGACCCAGAAGCAGCAGTAAGTTATTATCATGAAGAAGGAATACCAAAAGAAGCAGTTATAGAATATTTACTAAACATAGCTAATTCTAACTTCGAGCCTTGGAGAAGAGCAAATAAAGACGCAAGTTTAAGCCAATTTGAATTACAACTAAACAAAATGAGTGTAAGTGGAGCAGTATTTGATATGGTAAAACTATTAGATGTTTCAAAAAATGTTATATCAAAATTTACAGCAGAAAAAATATATGATGAAGCATTAAAATGGGCAAAACGATATGATAAAGAACTTGAAACAATGCTTACCGTACCAAACAAAGAATATGCCATAAAAATTTTAAGTATAGAAAGAGGAAAAGAAAAACCACGAAAAGACATTTCAAAATGGTCTGAAATAAAAAAATCAATAGAATACATGTATGATGATATATTTAAAAATAATACAAACTACGAATTTCAAAAGATTACAGATATAAACGAAATAAAAACAATACTAAAGGAATATATAGAAAAATATTTCAATATAAATGATGACAAACAAACATGGTTTAATAAAATAAAAGACCTAGCAGAAAACATGGGCTATGCAAGAGAAGTAAAAGAATATAAACAAGAACCAGAAAAATATAAAGGACATGTAGGAGATATAAGCACAGTTATTAGAGTTGCACTAACAGGCAGA
Source organism: uncultured Clostridia bacterium (assembly GCA_944392385.1). Taxonomy (GTDB): domain Bacteria; phylum Bacillota; class Clostridia; order TANB77; family CAG-508; genus UMGS1781. The sequence goes on from CALXWL010000013.1 coordinate 5,944, forward strand.
TGCAATACACCAGACCTTTACGAAATAATGCAAGTCTTAGGTGAAAACTCTATAGTAAAAAGGATAAACACATTCATAGAAAAATACAAAACTTAAAACGGGAATATAAAAAAACAAATTGAATTTATGCTTAGAAAGGATTGAGAATTTTAATGAAAAATCAAAAAGGTGCTATAAGAATAGGATCAACAATAATAACAATAATTCTTTTGATAATTCTAGTACTTTGTTTTAATATGTATAAAGCAAACTATTTTAATGGATTTGAAAAAGCTGCAACAAAACAAGTAGCAACTGAATTTAGCAGAGATTCAAAAATAAAATATTCAGAATACAATAGTTATAAATTAGAAAATATAGAATACAATGACACCACATTTTATAAAGAAATAGAAGTAGAACCAAATACACCATATAGAATATCCTGTATGGTAAAAACAGAAAATGTAAAATGCGAAATAGAAGGTCAAGATGGAGGAGTTACAATTGGATTATTAGATACAACAGAATATTCAGAGCCAATAATAGGAACAAATGACTGGCAATATGTAGAATATATGTTTAATTCAAGAAACCGAAAAAAAGTAAAAATAAGTTTTAGACTTGGAGGAAATGAAAACAACTGCATAGGAACAGCTTGGTTTTCAGATATTAAACTAGAAAAAGGCATACCAAATGAAGATACTAATTGGAATATAGGCTGTTTTATAATAAAAGAATTAAATGTAAACATAGAGGGAGAACAATACAACTTAAAAACCAATAGCGAAGATATTAGAAATGTAAACTTAAATATGGAAAGATATAAAGAAGACTGTTACAACTTCTCAAATAAAGAAATGACAGTAAATTATGAAATATTAGAAATAGACACACCAATAACTACTATTACATACTCAGATGAGCATGGATATTATTTATCATATTATGATGTAAAGGATGAAATTTACGATATTGTAAAACAAAAACAATATGACCATATATTTGTAGTATGTAGAATGGAAGATGAAGAAGGTAAAACATCTATACCAATAAATGGCAACTGGATAGGTCTAGGAGGTATGGATATGTATGGAATAGGATATTCGCTAATTAGAATAAACAAAAACTCAAATACCTATACATATCGATATGGAATTACAAACCAGTTACCAGAAGAAGTATATGTACATGAATTCTTACACACACTAGAAAGAAACCTTATAGAAAACGGATATGAAATACCAGCACTGCACGACTATGAAAAATATGGATATACAGAAAAAGCATCAGATGGACTTAATGACTGGTATATAAACTATATGCAAAAGAATATACTAGATTCAAACACAGGAAACTATATAGGACTTAGTAAATTTGCATACACAACACAACCTCCAAACAGCGACAACTTCAAATATCCAATAGAAATAGAAATATGTAATGAACCAGAAAATATATTTGAGGAAATACAAGCAATTATTGAAGTACTAAAAAAAGGTAACCAATAGATAAATTCAAGGAACGACAAAAATGTCGTTCCTAAAAACATGAAAGAAAGGGATTATATGAAAGTATCAGATTTTAACTATGAACTGCCAAAAGAATTAATAGCACAACATCCAATAGAAAAAAGAGATGAATCAAGATTAATGGTTCTAAAAAGAAAAGAAAGGCAAATAGAACACAAGAAATTTAAAGATGTAATAGAATACTTAAATCCAGGAGATTGTTTGGTAATAAATAATACAAAAGTAATACCTGCTAGATTATATGGAAATATCATAGGAAAAGAAACATCAAAGCCAGTAGAATTTTTATTATTAAAACAACTAGAAAATAATAACTGGGAAGTAATGGTAAGACCAGGGAAAAAATTAAAAAGTGGCACAAAAGTAGAATTTGGCGAAGGAATTTTAAAAGCCGAAATTCTAGAAGTGCTAGAAAATGGAAATAGAAAAGTACATTTTGAATATCAAGGAATTTTCAATGAAATATTGGACAAGATAGGACTAATGCCCTTGCCACCATACATAACAGAAAAGCTAAAAGAAAAAGATAGATATCAAACAGTATATGCTAAATATGAAGGTTCTGCAGCTGCACCAACAGCAGGTTTGCATTTTACAAAAGAATTATTAGAACAAATAAAACAAAAAGGTGTTGAAATTGCAAATGTAACATTACATGTAGGAATAGGAACATTCAGACCCGTAAAAGTAGAAAACATCGAAGACCATAAAATGCATACAGAACACTTTTATATAAAACAAGAAGATGCAGACAAAATAAATAAAGCAAAAAAAAGTGGACATAAAATAATAGCAGTAGGTACAACATCATGTAGAGTACTAGAAAGTATCAGCAAAGAAGATGGAACAGTAGAAGAAGTAGAGGGGGATACAAGTATATTTATATATCCAGGGTATAAATTCAAATGCATAGATAGTTTAATAACAAATTTTCACTTACCAGAATCAACACTAATAATGCTAGTATCAACTCTAGCAGGAAAAGACTTTATAATGGAAAGCTACAAAAAAGCAGTAGAAGAAAAATATAGATTTTTCAGCTTCGGTGATGCAATGCTAATATTATAATAAAAAATCCCTTCCAAGCTATGCTTGGAAGGGAAAGGAGTTAGTTGTCTAAAAATACATTGACAACATATGCTGTTGTACCATCATCTAAGATAGTACATGAGTTGGCTTTTTCTCCTTCTAACGTCTCACCATTATCCAAAACGACAGAAAAGTGGTGATTTTCCATCAGAACAGAGGTGTTACCATCAATATGGTAACTACTAGATGTAATAACTCTTGCAAGTTCTGATGAACTTGGTCTTGTCATAAAGCTAACAAGACACCGGTTGTTTGTTTCGTGGCTAATAGCAATTGCTTTAGCAAGTATTCCTCCCAAAGCATTGGGGCAAGTTTCTTTTAAACGTTTTACGAGAGGTTCTTGTACATCCAAACAGATTACAGAATTATCCTCCCCAGGAGTAAAGTAGCCTGAAATGTTAGGCCAAACGTTGTTTTCGTTCCTCATATGAAACTCCTTAATATATATAGTATACCCAGTAAAACCGGATATCTACATAAATTATAACACAATTAACATAAAATTACAAATTTATACAACTATACTTTTTGAAAAAAATTATTGACTTTTTTTTTGCATAATGGTATGATTTTATCAAGTGATAATTGAGAAATATATAAAACGAAGGAGGAGCTATGAAAAAAATACAAAAAAATAGAGGAGTAACACTAATAACGTTAATATTATACATTATTTTAGCACTAGTTGCTTTAGGAATGTTAGGTGCAATTATGTCTAGTTTTAGGGCAAATATAAATGGAATGAATGCACAGTCAGTGCAAGATACAGAATTTGATAAACTAAACTTACAATTCCTAAAAGAAACAAAAACGGAAGGGAATACAATAAATGAAGGCGAATCAAATTCAAGTAAAATAGTATTCTCCAATGGAAATGTATACACATACGATGAAGAAGAACAAGCAGTTTATTTAAATGACAGTATAAAAATTGCACAATATCTTGAATCATGTACATTTGAAACAAAAACAGTCTCAATAGATGATGATCCAAATTTTAATACAACTAGAGAATACGAAGATAAAAATGGAGATGTGGCAGTAATCCCAGCAGGATTTATTGTATCTGGCTTAGCAGAAGAGCAAACAATAGATACAGGACTAGTAATATATCAATATGAAGTTGAACCAAGTAAAAAACAAAGCTTGAATGTAACAGCTAAAATTAATGATATACAAAGAACAACTGAATATGTTTTAGTAAGTAATAGCAATGGCAGTAACATAAACTGGGCAGACGAAGTAGAAGTAGCCCAAGCCCAACAAACATACGACCAATTCGTATGGATCCCAATAAAAAACACAACAGATGCAAACGCCCAAGATATAAACGACATGTATATCTGCCAAGCCAAAACAGGAAGTAACGGAAACTGCAGCATAACCGTAGAAAATGGACAAGCAAAATGCACCACCCATAGCTCAACCCAAATGGCAGGAAGGCTATATGCTACAACATATGGAGAAAACTTTGAAAAAGCCTATACCGAAGTATACACCCCAGGCACTGGTTTCCGTGAACCCGACGTAGTAACAGGAAGTAATGGAACAAGCTACGATGGAAGTAGCACCTACTTAACCCAATTATCAAGTATACTAGGAACAGAAGGATACGATACAACAGCAAACTTTGAACAAAGATTGCAAGAAGAATACAATGAAATCGTAAAGAGCGTATATGAAAACCAAGGATTCTATATCGGCAGATACGAAACAAGTGGTATGGTAAATAGTAATACAAACGCAACAGTAAAATCAGTCGCAGGAACGGCAGAAGGTATAGGTTATGTAACCTGGTACAGAATGTATGCCCAACAAAAGAAATACGCCGAAAATAAAAATCTAACTAGTGTAAAAAGTAGCATGATACAAGGAGCAGCATACGACCAAGTAATGAAATTTGTAGAAAATGGAAGAAGACCAGATGGAGGAACATACACAATAAAAGAATCTGGCAATGTAGGACACGACGATTCACAATTCACAACAACACCATACCAAACAGGAGGAAGAGACTACTCAACAAACTATACAGGAAGCACCCCATACAACGACAAAGTAAAAAACATATACGACCTAGAAGGAAACGTACTTATATGGACTACAGAGGCCAACTCTACGTCCGGCAGGGTTTACAGGGGCCGGCAATTACAACAACAGCAATTCAGCCAGTTCTCGCCTCAGCAACCGTCCGTACGGCACCAGCACCGATCATGGTTCGTGTCTCCAGCTTTACGTAGTTCTGTAAGCTAATAGTGATACAGTAAATACTGCCACAAAGTAGACACGGGGGGCGGAAATTTTGTCTTTATGGTTACAGTGCTTCAGGCTTCAACTACTGGCAGGGCAGCTCCTTTGTTGAGGGGGCTGTTTTGGTAGGAGTTGGGGGTTTTTCAAGTTTTTAAAAAATTTTTAAATATCTATTGCACATGTTGTGATTTTGTGGTAATATAAAGAGGTACTTTAAATAGGGGTATAGTGTTAATGGTAGCACATCGGTCTCCAAAACCGCTTGTGAGGGTTCGAATCCTTCTACCCCTGCCAGAAATGTATTAATAAATAATGAATAGTGTGGAGTTGGATGGTGGCTGTTCATTATTTTTTTTAGCAAATATTTTTAAAATGGCTTGTATAAATTGGGGATATATGATATAAATTAGTAGAGATTATTTTTTGCTTATGTTATTAATTAGCTAGAAGGTGAAAGTTACTTTTCATTTTTTATTAAGAGAGGAGATTGGCCTTATGGTTAACAATGATGGGAATAATCAAAAGACTATTTTGATAGTAGATGATGAACAGCCAATTGTTGATATATTGGTGTATAATTTGAAGAAAGAAGGTTATAAAACTTTAGAGGCAAATGATGGTTTAACTGCTGTTGATATAGCATTGAATAAGAATCCTGATTTGATTTTATTAGATATTATGCTTCCTAAAATGGATGGTTTAACTGTTTGCAAGAAGATTAGGAGCAAGTATAATGTTCCTATTTTGATGCTTACTGCAAAAGATGAGGAGATTGATAAAATTTTAGGCTTAGAATTAGGAGCAGATGATTATATAACAAAACCTTTTAGTGTTCGCGAGCTTATGGCTAGAATTAAAGCGAATCTACGTAAATCAGAAATTAAATCTGAACAATTTAATAATAAAAATGAACAATCTAAAGATGAAAATAAAATAATTGCTATTGGGGATTTAGTTTTAGATTTAGAGAAAATTGAGGCTAAAGTTAAAGGAAAAATTATTGATTTAACATTAAGAGAGTTTGAAGTTTTAAAATATTTGGCAATGCAAAATGGACAAGTTGTAACAAGAGAAAAATTATTAGAGGCTGTATGGGGATATGAATATTATGGAGATATAAGAACTGTTGATGTAACTGTAAGAAGAATAAGAGGAAAAATTGAGAAAGATACTTCAGCACCAAAAATACTTGCAACTAAAAGGGGTATAGGATATTATATAAAAACAGAACAATCTGAAAATTAAGGAAGGATTGGCTAAAAAATGTTTAGAAGTGTACAGATAAAAATAATACTTATAATAATGATTCTTGCAATTCTTATGTTACTAGGATATGGAATTTTTTCCATACAAATTATGAACGAAGCTTCTATACCAGAAGAATTTATAGAAAAAAATATACTAATTATGATAATAATTAGTATTTCATTTATAATGATTTCTGCTATAATTATTTGGTTTACTTCCAAGATAATTACTAAACCAATATATAAACTTATAAAAAGTGCTGAAAAAATTGCAGAAGGAGAAGATAAAGCACCTTCAATGCAATTTGAAAATTCTAAAAGAAATACAGAAATAGATGAATTAATAAACGTATTTGAAGGCATGACAGCTGGTCTAAAAGAAAACTTGAATGAAGTAACAAGGCAAAAAAAACAAATAGAAACAATTTTACAACACATGACAGATGGTATAATAGCTTTTAATTTAGAGGGGAAAATAATACACATAAATCCAGCTTCAATGAAATTGCTAGAAATAACTGGAGATAAAAAAACATTTAATGAAATTTTCCAAAAAATAGATACAGAAATTAACCTAGAAAAAATAATATATTTGGAAAATTGGACAACATCAGAGAAAAGAATTAATATAAATGATAAATATTTAAAACTATTTTTTGCTTCATATAAAGATGAAGTGGATAGACCAGCAGGTGTAATAGTTCTAATACAAGATATAACAGAACATGTAAAACTAGATAATATGCGAAAAGAATTTATTGCAGATGTATCACATGAATTAAAAACTCCACTTACATCCATATTAGGCTATGCAGAAACTTTGGCAAATTCTGAATATGATACAGAAATGCAAGAAAAATTTTTGAAGGTTATAAGTTCTGAAGCTGTAAGAATGACAAAACTTGTAAATGATTTATTAACACTTTCTAAATACGATAATGAAACTACAAAATGGGAAAAAGTAGAGTTCAATTTAGGCGAGTTAGTAAAATCATGCCAAGAAAATTTACAAATTGAAATAGATAGAAAAAAACAAAAAGTTGAATGTTTTGTAACAGCAAATGTTCCCAAAATTTATGCAGATAAAGATGGTATAGAAAGAGTAATATTAAACATTTTATCCAATAGCATTAAATATACTGAAGAAGGTGGAACAATAAAAATATATGTAGGATTTGTGTATAATGATGCATATATAAAAATAATAGATAATGGAATAGGAATACCAGAAAAAGATTTAGAAAGAATATTTGAAAGATTTTACAGAGTTGATAAAGCTCGTACTAGAAAAATGGGTGGCACAGGATTAGGATTATCAATTGCTAAAGAAATTTTAGATAAGAATAATGGAAGAATAGATATAAAAAGCAAAGTAGGAAAAGGAACAGAAGTTGTTATTACAATACCTACAACTTTAAAAACTGAAACCTAAGAAAGAAGGAAAAAAATGAATCCAAAACTCAAAAATGCTATTGAGTGGGCATATTGTATACTAATTGCAATAATTATTGCTCTAGCAGTTAAATATTTTATAGGAACACCTACAGTAGTAAAACAAACATCTATGAATGATACTTTAAATGAAGGCCAAAGACTTTGGCTAAATAGATGGGTAAGAACAGTAAATGGAGAATATAAAGTAGGAGATATTATTACATTTGAAGCTCCTAGCGAAACAATTGTTCCGCTTTCAAGAATAAATTTTGATTATCCTGTTGCAATATATGAAAATGAAAAAGAAGGTTTAATAGAAAAATTTGTATATTATGTTTTAGAAAGAAAAAAAACAAGTTACATAAAAAGAGTGATTGGAGTAGCAGGAGACCATATAAAAATTGAAAATGGCAAAGTATATAGAAATGGTAACGAACTACAAGAAGATTATGTAAAAGAAGGAGCAGTTACAGATGGTAAAATATTTTCTGATATTATAGTTCCAGAAAATTGTGTTTTTGTTATGGGAGATAATAGAGAACATAGTACAGATAGCAGAGATTTTGGCTGCATACCAATATCAAAAATAGAAAGTAAAGTAGCATTTAGATTTTGGCCATTAAATAAATTTGGAAAGATTGAGTAATTTATGTTTGATAATATAATAGGTAATGATACTAATAAAAAAATTTTAAGAAATACTATAGAAAGTAATAATATTTCTCACAGCTATATATTTTCAGGAATATCTGGCATAGGTAAATTTCTATTTGCAAAAGAATTTGCAAAAGCAATATTATGTTCTGACTCAAAAAATAAGCCATGTAATAAATGCAAATCATGTGAAAGTTTTGAAAATGCAAATAATCCAGATATTACGATTATAGATGAAAAAGATAATAGTATAAAAACACAAAACATAAAGGAATTAGCAAAAGATATCCTAGAAAAACCTATACAATCTAATAAGAAAGTCTATATTATAAATAATAGCGAAAACATGACAAAAGAAGCTCAAAATAGTTTATTGAAAACATTAGAAGAACCACCTGAATATGTTGTAATTATATTAATAACAAACAATGAAAATTTATTATTAAATACTATAAAATCAAGATGTATAAAAATTTCTTTCATGAAATTATCTAATGATGAAATAAAAGAATACCTAAATAGAAATTCAATAAGTATAAATAATAATATTTTTAAAGCAATAGGAGGAAGTATTGAAAAAGCAATCATACTCCAAGATAAACAAGAAATATATGAAGAAGTAGAAAAAGTTTTCTCAAATATAGAAAATATGAATGAATTACAAATATTAGGCATAAAAGAAACAGTATTTAAAGATAAGGAAGAAGTATATTCCATTTTAGATTATATAAATACAATATTCTATGATAAAATATTAAACAACATAAATAACATAAATAAATATGAAAAATGCATAGAAATTATAGAAGAAACAAAACTAAGATTAAAGGGAAATAGTAATTATGATATGACAATAGATAATCTTTTACTTTCAATAGAAAGGAGTATGGCAAATGGCTAACATAATAGGAGTTAGATTTAAAAGAGCTGGCAAAATATATTTTTTTGATCCAGATGGAAAGCAAATAGAAAGAGGAGAACATGTAATAGTAGAAACTTCTATGGGTATGGAATATGGAGAAGTTGTTATAGCAAACAGGCAATTACCACAAGAAAAAATTGTAACACCACTAAAAAAGATTATAAGAGTAGCAAATAAAGATGATGCGAAAAAAAACGAAGAAAATAAAAAACAAGAAAAAGAAGCTTTTAAGGTATGTGAAAAGAAAATAAAAGAGCATGGCTTAGAAATGAAATTACTTGATGTAGAATTCAAATTTGATAAAAGTAAAATTCTATTTTTCTTTACTGCAGATGGCAGAATAGATTTTAGAGAACTAGTAAGAGATTTAGCAGCAATATATAAAACCAGAATAGAACTAAGACAAGTAGGAGTAAGAGATGAAGTTAAACGCCTTGGAGGAAATGGCGTATGCGGAAGAGAACTATGTTGTTGTTCATTTTTAGGAAATTTTGAAACGGTATCTATAAAAATGGCAAAAGAACAAAATGTATCATTAAATCCATCAAAAATTTCTGGAAATTGTGGAAGGTTAATGTGTTGTTTGCAATATGAGCAAAATGTGTATGAAGAAAAATTAAAAAAATTACCTAAAATAGGAGCTATAGTAAAAACAGATGATGGTCAAGGCGAAGTATGTGGGTTAGAAACACTAAAAGAAATTGTAAAAGTAAAGTTTAAAGATGGAGACGAAACATTTTTCAAAAAATATAATGCAAAAGACATAAAGATAATTAAAAATATAGAAAAAGAACAAGATAATATAGATAAAGCAGAATTAGAAGACTTAGCAGAATTAGAAAAATTAGAAGAGCTAGACAAAAAAGAAAAACAAAATTCATAAAATTCATAAAAAAGATATAAACAAGAGAAAAACTCTTGCGAAATATAAATTTTAAAGATATAAAGGAGGGAACAAAAATGGCATATAAAATAACAGATAAATGTATAAGCTGTGGAGCATGTGCTGCAGAATGTCCAGTATCTTGCATATCACAAGGTGATACTACATATGTTATAGATAAAGACGTATGTATAGGATGTGGAACATGTGCAGGTGTATGTCCTGTAAGTGCTCCAGAAGAAGAATAAAACAAGAACAGCAAAAACATATAATTTGAAATAAAAAGGTGGATGATAGATTATAAATATTAAAAAAATTATATTTTTAATATTATTTTAAGGATAGAACATTAAAATATTAAACATAGACAACAAGTATAACAATCCAAAAATATCACCCCAAATATTAGAATAGAAGATTATATGTACTAATCTTTTATTCTATTTTTTTAGACTTATATTTATCCTAGAAAGGAATGATAGTTATATGAAATATTATTTTACTTCTGAAAGTGTAACAGAAGGACATCCAGATAAATTATGTGATTTTATCTCTGATAGTATTTTAGATGAGTGTTTAAAACAAGATGAAAATTCCAGAGTGGCAGTAGAAACTTTTGCCTCAAAAGATAAGATAACCATTGCAGGGCAAATAACAACAAATGCAAAATTAGATATAGAAAAAATAGCAAGAGAAAGAATAAAAGAAATAGGATATGATAATTCAGATACTGGTATAGATTATAAAACATGTAATATAGATATCAATATCACAAAGCAAAGCCCAGATATAGCTATGCGGAGTAGATGTTGGCGGTGCAGGAGACCAAGGAATAATGTTTGGTTATGCCTCAAATGAAACAGAAAACTATATGCCATATGCAATAAATGTAGCACACAAACTATCAAAAAAATTAGCAGATGTAAGAAAAAACAAAGAAATACCATATTTAGGGCCAGATGGTAAAACACAAGTAACAGTAGAATATGAAAATGATAAGCCTATACGAATAGATGCAATACTTATATCTTCGCAGCATAGTAAAGATGTTGTTTTAGAACAAATAAAAAAGGATATATTGGAAAAAGTAATAAATAAAGTTATAGATAAAAATATGATAGATGAAAATACAAAAATATATATTAATCCAACTGGAAAATTCATAATAGGAGGACCACTTGGAGATACAGGGTTAACAGGAAGAAAAATAATAGTAGATACTTATGGTCGGATATAGTCGCCATGGAGGAGGGGCTTTTTCTGGAAAAGATCCTACTAAAGTGGATAGGTCGGCAACATATATGTTAAGACATATAGCAAAAAATATAGTTGCAAATGGGTATGCAAGTAAGTGTGAGTTACAAGTCTCATATGCAATAGGTATAAAAGAACCAATTTCAATAAGTATTAATACATTTGGTACAGGTAGAAAGACTGAAGATGAATTAATAAAAATCATAAAAAATAAATTTAGTTTAACACCAGATAGTATAATAAATTATTTACATTTAAAGGAAATAAAATATACGGATACGACTAATTATGGGCATTTTGGTAAAGAGAATTTGCCTTGGGAAAAGATTGTAGAATTGTAGTGTTGTTGACTTGAGTTAGAAGTTTATAGTCCGCTAAAATCATGAATTATATATTTATTTTTCCAGTAAAAGTCAAATCGCGTGGGTCACCATGTAGGGTCAATAGGTCACTTCCCTAGTGGTAGGTGACTCGTTGACTTTTCCTTCCAAAATAAATATATAATTCATGATTTTAGCTACTTTGTATATTTTGTTTAAGTTGCATGCTGAATATTAACAATAAATTGAAAAATTTTACCAAAAAGTATTGCATTTAATGTATAAAAAAATATATAATATAATTAATAGAGAGTTTAAAAAAGTTGTACGCAGAAAGGATTATCATAATGAGAAAATATTTTGGAACAGATGGAATTAGAAGAATTGCAAATACAGAACTTACACCAGAGTTAGTATATAAAGTAGCAAAAGCAGGAGCGTATGTTTTGGCTAAACATTCTGATCATGCACCAACAATTTTAATTGGAAGAGATACAAGAATATCAGGAACTTTGATAGAAAGTGCAATGACAGCAGGTTTCCTAAGTTATGGTGCAAATGTAAAGTTGTTAGGAGTTATTCCAACACCAGGTGTGGCTTATTTAACAAAAAAATTAAAGGCAGATGCTAGTGTTGTAATTTCAGCATCACATAATACTTATGAATTTAATGGAATTAAATATTTTAGTAATAAAGGTATGAAAATATCAGATGAAATTGAAGAAGAAATTGAAGAAATACTTGAGTCTGGCAATTTTGATGAGTTAACGGCTCACCCAAATAAGATAGGTGTTTCTGAATATAGAGAAGATTTAGTTGATGAATATATATATATGCTAAGAAAAAATTTTGAAGAGAATATAGAAAAAAATTTAAAAGAAGATTTTTGTGTTGCATTGGATGTTGCAAATGGTGCAACATATAAAGTGGCTGAGAATGTATTTAAAAAATTAGGAATTAAATATAAAATTATTAATAATTCACCTGATGGTATAAATATAAATGAAAATTGCGGTTCTACACATCTAGAAAATTTGAAAGAATTTGTAAAAGAAAATCATATGGATTTAGGAATTGCCTATGATGGTGATGGTGATAGATGTTTAGCAATAGATGAAAATGGAAATGAAATAGATGGAGATGTATTACTTGCAATATTTGGAGAGTATCTTAAAGAAAAAGGTATCTTAAAGAATAATACGATAGTTGCAACAGTAATGAGTAATCTAGGTTTAAATAAATTTTCAAAAGAACATGGTATAACATTAAAACAAACAAAAGTAGGAGATAGATATGTTTTAGAAGAAATGCTAAAAAATGATTACAACTTAGGAGGAGAACAATCAGGGCATATAATATTACTAGACTATAACCCTACAGGAGATGGAATATTAACATCTTTAATGTTAATACAAATATTATTAGAAAAGAATGTTACAACATCAATGTTATGCAAAACAATAAGCAAATATCCTCAAGTTTTAATAAATGTAAAAGTAAATAATGATAAAAAGTCTTTATATCTTGAAGATGAAGAAATAAAAGAAGAAATAAAAAATATAGAAAAAGAACTTAAAGAAAATGGTAGAGTTGTAATAAGAGCATCTGGAACAGAACCACTTATTAGAGTGATGCTTGAAGGTCAAGACCAAAAGAAAATTGAACAGATGGCCTCAAAATTGGCAAAATTAATTAAATTAAAATTAAATTAATTTTAGGGTATATATCCCACAAAAGAAAAGGAGGAGATTTTTATGTTTATTGTAAATGTGTCTGAACCAATTACATTATTATTATTCACAATAGCAACTGTATTACTAATCTTCTTAGGTAAGGAAATTAAAAAACCATATATTCCAGCATTTGCTTTATTTGCTTACTTAATACTTGTAGTAATGCATAGTGTGCAATTAGCTAACTTAACAGAAGAATATCGTGAAGTATATTATGACATATTAATCAGATGTATATCAATTGATTGTATAATGATATTTGTATCATTCTTCGCATATTTATGGATAGACGATATAGCAAGCAAGTTTTGTAAAAAGAAAAGTCTTGACAACAGCTTAGACTGGTTCTGGAATAAAATTTAAAACTAAAGAGTGGGACAAGTTATTGTTCCACTTTCATTTTGAAATATAGAAAGGATTTCATGAAATATGGAAAAACAAGTTATAATTATTAATGGAACTGGTGGTTCAGGGAAAGATACATTTGTGGAATTCTGCACAGAATTTGCAAAAGTAAAAAACATATCCTCAGTTGATAAAGTAAAAGAAGCAGCAAAAATTCTAGTAGGTTGGAATGGAGAAAAAGACGAGAAAAGTAGGAAATTATTAGTAGATTTAAAAAGATTGAGTATAGAATATAATGATTCTCCAACAAAATATATAAAAGAACAATATGAAATTTTTAAAAAAAGCGATTTGCAATTTTTATTTATACATATAAGAGAAATAGAAGAAATAGAAAAAATAAAAAAACTATTAAATGCAAAAACACTTTTAATAAAAAATCCTAGAGTAGCATTAATAACAAGCAATAATTCAGATAAAAATGTATATAACTACAAATATGATTATATAATTGAAAATAATGGAACATTAGAAGATTTAAAAAATAAAGCAAGGAAGTTTGTACTATGAAAAAAGAAAAAATAGGTTTCTTTGGAGGATGTTTTAATCCTCCAATTAACACACATGTAAATTTAGCAAATAATTTAATAGAAGCTAATATTGTAGATAAAGTAATATTTGTACCTGTAGGTGACTATTATCAAAAACAAAATCTTGTAACAGCAATACATAGATATAATATGCTAAAATTAGCATGTAGTAATTATAAAAATTTAGAAGTAGAAAACATTGCAAGTACGCATAAAGAAAAGCTTTTTGCAAAAGATACATTCAAGCTATTATATGAAAAATATCATAATAATACTGACATATATCTAATAATGGGCTCAGATAATTTTGAGAAAATGCCAAAATGGAAAAACTATGACGATATAATTAAAAAATACAAATTCATAGTATTAGAAAGACTAAAACATGAAACTACGTCTAATCTAGAAAATGTATTGTACTTTAAAAACAAACAAATAGAAGATATTTCATCTACAGCCATAAGAAATAAACTAAAAAGCAAAGAAGACGTATCAAACTGGATAAATAAAGATGTGTTAAAATATATACATGAAAATAAATTATACATATAAAAACTATTCAAAAATCAGGATATTTTAAAAAATATCTTGATTTTTTCTTATAAAAACATATATAATATATGTGCAATTGATGTTAGAAAGGATTTGAAATAATTGGAAAAGATAGATGATATTTTAATAGAAGCAAGCAGATGTTTAAATTGTAAAAAGCCTATGTGTAGAAAAGGTTGTCCAATTGCAACTAATATACCAACATTTATATCTAAAATAAAAGATAATAATTTTAAAGAGGCATATACTATATTACATGAAAATAATTTAATGAGCCAAATTTGTAGTAACATATGTCCCGTAGAAAATCAGTGTATGGGTAGCTGTATAAGAGGAATAAAAGGAAAACCAGTTAGGATTAATTATTTGGAAAAATTTGTAAATGATTGGGCTAATCAAAATAATATAACATATGAAGTACCTATAAATAAAGTTTCAAATAAAAAAGTAGCCATAATAGGTAGTGGCCCAGCAGGAATGGCATGTGGTATAGAACTTAAAAAATCTGGGGCAGATGTAACTATATTTGAAAAAGAAGCTAAATGTGGAGGAATTTTAGAATATGGCATACCAGATTTTAGATTATCTAAAGATATATTAACTAATCTCATAGATAAGTTAAAAGATATGGGAATAAAATTTCAAACGAACATGGAATTAGGAAAAGATATAACTTTGGAAAGTTTAAAAAAAGAAGGATATGACAATATATTCTTAGCAATGGGAGCAGAAAAGCAAAGTACTTATAAGTTAACAGATGAAAAAACACGGAAATATCCTTAAGTCAGATGAATTTTTGAAGGCTTATAATACAAAAAACAATTTAAAAAATTTAGGCATAACAGTTGTAATAGGAGGAGGAAATGTAGCATTTGATTCAGCAAGAACTGCAATAAGAATGGGCGCTAAAGAAGTCTACATACTGTATAGAAGAAATAAAGAATTAATGCCAGCAAGAGAAGTTGAATTAAATGATGCCATCCAAGATGGAGTAAAAATGGTATTCCAGACTAAAGTAATAGGTGCAAAAGTAGAAAATGGAAAATTAAAAGAAATAGAATGTATAAAAACAAAGATAGAAAATGAAAAAGCAGTAGACATAGAAAACTCTAATTATACCATGAAAGCAGATACAGTAATATTTGCTATAGGTTCTAAAATAAATGAGACTTTCTTTACTAACATGGGATTAAAAACAGAAAATGGATTATTATGTGTAGACGAAAATTACATGACTAATATAGAAGGAATATATGCTGGAGGAGACTCAGTAGAAACAAAATCTTCTGTTGCAAGAGCAATTGCAACAGGCAAAAAAGCTGCTGAATCAATTTTGAAAGGAAAGTGATAGATAATGTCAAAACCAATGGTTGCAATAATAGGCAAACCTAATGTAGGAAAATCAACTTTTTTTAACTATATAGTAGGGCAAAGATTATCTATAGTAGAAGATACACCAGGAGTTACGCGAGACAGAATATATGCAGATAGTAATTGGCGTGGCAGAGATTTTACATTAATAGATACCGGAGGAATAGAACCAGAATTAGAAGATGTAATTCATGTAGGAATGAGAAAACAGGCAAATATTGCAATTAATATAGCAGATGTTATAGTATTTGTTACAGATATTAAACAAGGAATAACAGCTTCAGACCAAGAAATAGCAATAATGCTTAGAAAATCTAAAAAGCCAATTGTTTTAGTATGTAATAAAGCAGACAATTTCGGAAAGCCAGACCCAAATTTGTACGAATTTTATAATTTAGGATTAGGAAATCCTTATCCAGTTTCTTCAACAAATGCTCTTGGCATAGGAGATGTTCTAGATGCAATATATGAACATTTTCCTGAAAAAGAAGAAAATGAAAGTGATAGCGAAATTATAAATGTTGCAATAATAGGTAAACCAAATGTAGGGAAATCATCATTAGTAAATAGAATATTAGGTGAAAATAGAGTAATAGTAAGCAATATAGCTGGTACTACTAGAGATGCAATAGATTCATACTTTGAAAATGAAACAGGAAAATACAATTTTATAGACACTGCTGGAATAAGAAGAAAAAGTAAAGTAGAGGAAAATATTGAGAAATATAGTGTAATGCGTTCATTATTAGCAATAGAAAGGGCAGATATATGTTTATTATTGATAGATGCTACAGAAGGAGTAACAGACCAAGATACTAAAATAGCTGGGGAAGCACATGAAGCAGGAAAAGGTATAATAATAGTTGTAAACAAATGGGATGAAGTAGAAAAAGAAACAGGAACACTGGAAAAATACAAAAAAGAAGTATATAATAGATTAAGTTATTTAACATATGCTCCGATTATATTTATTTCTGCAAAAACAGGTCAGAGAGTAGACAAGCTATTTAATATGATAAAAAGAGTAGCAAATAATAATGCAATGAGAATACCAACAGCAACACTAAATCAAGTAATAAATGAAGCAATTGCTGTAGTGCAACCGCCAACAGATAAAGGACGTAGGTTAAAAATACTATATGCAACACAAGTACAAACAAAACCACCAACATTTGTAATTTTTGTAAATAATAAAGAATTATTTCACTTTTCTTACGAAAGATATCTAGTAAATCAAATAAGAAGTAATTTTGACTTAGAAGGAACACCTGTTAGGATAATTTCAAGAGAAAAAGGGGAAAAGGAAATGTTGTAAACATAGAGGCAAGACAGAATAGTAAAGAATAGAATAATTTTATAGGAGGTATAAAAAATGTCAGCAGTATATGTATTAGTAGGATTAGTAGCATATTTAATAGGAAGCATAAATTTTGCTATAATTTTTAGTAAAAAATTTGCAGGATTTGATGTAAGAGAAAAAGGAAGTAAAAATGCAGGTAGCACAAATGTATTAAGAACAGTTGGAAAAAAGGCAGCAGCCTTAACACTAATATGTGACATATTAAAAGGGGTAGTTGCAGTTTTAATAGCAATGCTTGCTGCTAATATTTGGCAAGATAGTGATGCAGAAGTACTAAAATATTTAGCAGGATTAATGGCAATAATTGGGCACACATTCCCAGTATATTATGGATTTAAAGGAGGAAAAGGCGTAGCAACATCATTAGGAGTTTTATTAGTTGTAAATCCTCAAATTGGAATAATTTGTTTAGTATTTGCATTAATAATAATGATTGCAACAAGATGGGTTTCTTTAGGTTCTGTTTTAGCAGCAACACTATTTCCAATTTTAACAATATTTATGACTGATAATTTTGCAGCAAAAATCATAAGTATATTGATTGGATTACTTGTAATTTTCAACCACAGAACCAACATAAAAAGGCTAAAAGAAGGAACAGAAAATAAATTATCATTTAAAAAGTAAAAATAAAAAAGAAAGGAGGAGCCTATGAAAAACATTTCAATTATTGGTAGTGGTAGCTGGGGTTCAGCACTCGGAATACATCTAGCAAAATTGGGAAATAATATAAAAATATGGTCTTTTTCACAAGAGGAAGCAGACTTAATAAATAATTTCAGAAAATGTAAATTTATACCGCAAGCAACCATACCAGACAATGTTTTGTGCACAACAGATTTTAAAACTGCCATAGAAGGAACAGAAATGCTTTTAATAGTAACACCTTCAAAATTTGTAAGAGAAACTATCAAAAAGTTTAAACAATATGTTACAAACCAGCATATAATAATATGTTCAAAAGGATTTGAAGAATCTACATTATATACTTTAGATGAAGTAGTAGAAGAAGAATTACCAAACTGCAAAATAGGTGGTTTATCTGGACCTAGCCATGCAGAAGAGGTATCAATAGGAATACCAACAGCATTAGTTATAGCTTCAAAACATGATGATGTATTAAAAACAGTTCAAGAAACATTTATGTGCGAAACACTTAGAATTTATACTTCATATGATTTAAGGGGAGCTGAACTTGGAGGAGCCTTGAAAAACATAATAGCTTTTTGTGCAGGTGCTATTGCAGGATTAAACCTAGGTGATAATACATTTGCTGCATTACTTACAAGAGGCCTATCAGAAATGGCAAAACTAAGTATAAAAATGGGAGGAGAGCCAAAAACAATATATGGACTTACAGGGCTTGGGGACTTAATAGTAACATGTATGAGCAATCACAGTAGAAATAGAAGAGCAGGAATGTTAATTGGTCAAGGTAAAACTATTGAAGAAGCAAAACAAGAAATAGGAATGACAATTGAAAGTATTGACAACATAAGAACTGCATATAAACTTTCTAAAAAATATGATGTAGAAATGCCAATAGTTAATACAGTTTATAAAGTGTTATTTGAAAATTTTGACGCAAAACAAGCAATTGCAGATTTAATGACAAGAAATCCAAAATTTGAAGATTAGAATATTTACAAATAACTCTGGATAGACTATAATATAATATATATATGAAAGGAAGGAATAAAAATGGGATTTTTTAGTGATTTAGGTAAAAAAACAACTGAAACAACAGGAAAAATAGCAAGAGAAACAAAATTAAAAATGAAAATTAATGAAAACAAAGGTAAAATTGAGGATGTATATGAAGAAATTGGAAAGAAAGTATATGAAAAACACTTAAGAGAAGAAAACATAGATATAAAAGTTGATTTAGAAAGTGAATGTTCTAAACTAGATGAATTATCTAAGGAAATAGAAGATGCAAGACTAGAAATATTAAAACTAAATCAGAAAAAGTTATGTAGTAACTGCTCTGCAGAAATAGAAGATGGAGCAATGTTCTGCCCAAAATGTGGTGAAAAACAAATATCAGAACCTACAGTAAAGGAAGAACCATTAGAAAAATTAGAAAACGGAGTAGTAGCACCAGGAAAAGAACAAGAAGCAGAAAGTGTAAAAGAAGACTTAAAAGAAGAAATAGAGCAAAATAATGATAAGCAATAATTAATATGGGTACCTTTCATATAGGTACCTTATTATTTTATCGCTATTAAAATCTGTAACATTAATAAAAAATCCTGTATCTAAACTAACCCACATATTAATTTTAAACTTTTCGTTATTATCTATAAAAACTCCAATAATATTTGCACTTTCAATAGCATTTTCATAATAGTATTCCCATTTTAAATCATTATCAATATTTATATTATCAGTATTAAAAAAACTACATAAAAACCTTCTAATTTCGTTTTTCTGATTACTATATAAACTAACTATTACTCCCATATAATAAATCCTTTCATTAAATAGTATTTGTGAACATAAATAACTTATACATCAGAATAAAAGGTAATTTTTCGGAAATAATAATTCTAAGGTGATAAAGTTTGAAAAAAATTTTAATAATATTAACTTGTTTATTATTTTTAGTAGGATGTAGTAACAATCAAGATGATAATAAAGAAAAGATTAGCTCTGAAATAGAATATTTTAGTACACAAATTGCAGATTTATTTAATAATTTAAACAATATATCATTAGAAAACTATGAATTAATATCTGAAAAAGTAAGTATGGATAGTTCTGGCTCTAGTTCCGGAGGAGGAGAAGATTCACAATCAGGTTCTAGTCAAAATAGCTCTCAATCTAGTGGGCAATCATCGACAAATCAAGGAGAGCGGAGAACAAACAGTATCAATAACTAGCATGGAAAACAGTAGTATGTTAAACAAAAATAATGAAGATATAGATTGGAACATAATAAGAGAACAAATAGAAAATATAAATACATCTTGGAGCATAGTAATGCTAGACTTATATGATGCAAATGTTCCAAATGATGATATAATATCATTTGGTAATGCTTTAGATAAAACAATAATAAGTATAAAAAATGAAGATAAAACATCAACATTAAACAATCTATGTAATTTGTATTCATATATTCCTAAATTCTTATCAGCAACTTCTAGTGAAAAATACATGCAAAATATAGAAACTACCAAATATAACATCTTCATGGCATATTCTGCAGTTTCTCAAGATGATTGGAATACAGTAGCTTCACATCTTTCAAATGCAGAAACTAGTTTTTTAAATGTAGTAAATGATAATGAATATTCCAAAAATAGAGAGTTTAAAATAAATAAAACTTATATGCTTATAAAAGACTTGCAAAATAGCATATCTAATAATGACAAACAATTATTCTTTTTAAAATATGTAAACTTAATGGAAAATATGAATACATTACAGTAATTTTATGTAAATTATTGTAATGTTAGGTCAAGTTATGATATAATATTACATTATGAAACTTTGGAGGCAAAAAATTGGATTCAGATGTAATAGAAAAACAAAAAGAATATATAAAAAAAATAAGAAAATTAAATGAGAATAAAAAGAAGTACTATAATATATTTACTATGGGTTGTCAACTAAATGAAAACGATTCTGAAAAACTTGCTGGTATGTTAGAAGAAATGGGATATAAAAGTACAGATAATTTAGAAGCAGCAAGTATTTACATATTAAACACATGTTGTGTTAGAGAAAATGCCGAAGAAAAGCTATTTGGCAAATTAGGAGAATTAAAAAAGCTTAAATATGAAAATAATGGAATAATTGCAATATGCGGTTGTATGATGCAAGAAAAACATATACAAGAAAAGCTAAAAACAAGTTATCCATATGTTGATATAATATTTGGAACACATACAATACATAAGTTACCTGAGGATTTATATAATGCAATAACAGAGAAAAACAAAATAAAAGATATTTTAGATATTGATGGAGAAATATATGAAGGGTTACCAATAAAAAGAAATAGTAATAAAACCGCTTCTGTTACAATTATGTATGGTTGCAATAACTTTTGCTCATACTGTATTGTCCCATATGTAAGAGGAAGAGAAAGAAGCAGAAGACCAGAAGATATATTATCAGAAATTAACAAACTTGCAAAAGAAGGGTATAAGGAAGTAACATTATTACGGTCAGAATGTAAATTCATATAAAGGAAAAGAAAATTATGGATTTGCAGAATTACTGCGTGATGTTCAAAAAATAGAAGGAATAGAAATAATAAAGTTTGTATCTCCACATCCAAAAGATTTTACAGATAATGTAATACAAGCAATTAAAGAATGTGATAAAGTTTCTAGATTAATTCATCTACCGTTGCAATCTGGAAGTACAAATGTATTGAAAAAGATGAATAGAAAATACACAAAAGAGCAATATTTACGGATTAGTTGAAAAAATAAAAAAGCAGATACCAAATGCATTATTTTCAACAGATATTATAGTAGGTTTCCCAGAAGAAACAGAGCAAGATTTTGAAGATACATTAGATGTTGTAAAAAAAGTAAATTTCGAACAAATTTTTATGTTTATATATTCTAGAAGAAAAGGAACACCAGCCGATAAAATGGTAAATCAAATTCCAGAAAATATAAAACACGAAAGATTTGATAAATTAAAAGTTCTATTTGAAAAACAAGTAGAGGAGAATAATAAAAAATACATAGGAACTATTCAAAAAATACTAGTAGAAGGTATAAGTAAAAATAATAGTAACATGTTAACAGGTAGAACATATAGCAATAAAGTAGTAATATTTGAAGGAGAAAAGAACTTGATAGGTCAGGTCATAAATATAAAGATAATTTCTGAGCATAAATGGTATTTAAAAGGCAAAAAAATTTTTTGAAAAGATTGTTAAAAATCTATTTACTTTTTTCTTTTTATTTGATATAACTATACACATGTTAATTATGTTTACAATAGAAGGAGTAAATTATGGAAAAAGATATAAAAAATTTTTTAGAATTTATTAAAATGGACAAAAAATTATCAAAAAATACTTTAGAATCTTATCAAAGAGATATTTACCAATACAAGGACTACATAGATTATAACAAAATGGATTATACAAAAGTAGAAAATGAGGATATCTGTAAATATCTAGACTACTTAAAAGATTTAAACAAAAAATCATCTACAATATCAAGACACTTAGCATCAATTAGATTATTTTATCAATTCTTATTAAAAAATAAAATTGTAAAAGAAGATCCTACAAAAGGAATTATGTCACCAAAAATAGAAAAAAAAGCTCCAAATATTTTATCTTCTCAAGAAGTTTCCTTATTACTAGAACAGCCAAATGGTGAAGATTTGAAAAGTATTAGAGATAAAGCAATGTTAGAAATAGCATATGCAACAGGAATGAGAGTTACAGAAATTATATCTTTAAATGTAGAAGACGTAGACCTACTTACTTCTTCTGTTACTTGTAAAAATGAAAATAAACAAAGAATAATACCACTAGGCAAACTTTCTTTAAAAGCCTTAGAAGAATATATAAAAACAGCAAGACCAAACTTAATAAAAGAAGATGAGGAAAAAGCTTTATTTGTTAACATAAATGGGAAAAGATTGACAAGACAAGGCTTTTGGAAAATTATAAAATTTTACAAAGAACAAGCTCATATTACTAAAGAAATAACTCCACATGTATTAAGGCATTCTTTTGCAACACATCTTTTACAAAATGGAGCAGATTTAAAATCTATTCAAACAATGCTTGGACATTCTGATATATCATCAACACAAGTATATATGCAATTTCAAGATGATAGTATAAAAAATATTTATAAAAAAGCTCATCCAAGAGCATAAAAGA
>CALXWL010000014.1 GCA_944392385.1 uncultured Clostridia bacterium
ATTTTCTTATTTTTAAATAATTACTCCCATTTTCTGAAATCAAAACAGCAGCACTTGATGTTGACGAACCACAATTTGTTGTCTGTGTTGGTGCTATATCTTTTATTTCTTTATCATTATATAAATTAAACATTTTTCTTTCTGCAACTTTAGACCTAAATTCACTTGCTGTTACTGTTGCCGAAATTCCTTCCTCATCATATATTCTATCTTGGATACTTACTTTTTTATTTGCATTTAAGCAAATTGGTTTATTTGCATTTTCTACAACTGCCATATTAGGAGATGTCAAAATAGTTTGCGAAACTCCTTTACCAACTCTACCTCTTTTTTTCATATTGTTAGGATATGAAATATTAATTGAATCACCTTCTCTTGCTTCTGAACTACCTTTTTTTGTTCCTTCATTTACAAGTACAAAAGGTTGTTTATCTCCTCCAGGAAACATTGTTGTTAGTGTCGGAGAAATAGCATTGGGATCATAAATTCCACCTGCTTGTCTTTTTCTTTCATCTGTATCATAGATTCCACCAATTCTTTTAGGTTTATTTTCTTCTGATATGTATTGATTATTTCTACCATCCATTTTGTGATAACCTGCAATAATACAAGAACTTACATCTGGATTTTCATTATTTCTAATTAGTTTGTTGTTTCTTTTTATAAGCCTTCCAATCCCCTTTTCAGTTAAGTAATATTTATTATCTACAACTTCTTCTAATAAATCCTTTAATTTCAATTGTAATTGTATTTTTTCTGGAAATATAAATTTGCCATTATCAATATCTTTTCTAATGCTTATAATAAATACTCTTTCTCTATTTTGTGGTATTCCATAATCTTTTGC
The DNA here is from genome assembly GCA_944392385.1 of uncultured Clostridia bacterium. Classification (GTDB taxonomy): domain Bacteria; phylum Bacillota; class Clostridia; order TANB77; family CAG-508; genus UMGS1781. The sequence goes on from CALXWL010000014.1 coordinate 848, forward strand.
ATTCAATACTTGCCAATAATTATTATACCCCAAATCCGATAGATCTTTTAGTATAGAATCAAACTCATTTTTAAATCTCTTACTTGTTAAGTTTTTTACATTTTCAATTATACTTACTTTTGGTTTTTTAGTTTTTAAAATTCTATATCCTTCATAATATAACCCGCTTCTTGTTTCTCCTTCTTTAATACCTTTTAATTTACCTGCAATTGAAATATCTTGACATGGAAATCCCCAAGTCATAATATCAAAGTCTGGTAATTCATTTTCATTAATCTTACTTATATCTCCGTAATTCTTATCTTCTGTAACATTATGTATCGCACAATAACTTTTTATTGCATGTTTATCTATTTCACTAAACCCTACTAAATCGTATTTTATATTTAATCTTTCTAATTCTTTTTCAAATGCTCCTATTCCTGTGAATAAGCTTAATAATTTTATCATTAAATCCCTCCTCTTTTGTAAATTGCAAATCGAGTAGGGAAAATTTAAATTTTCCCTCTCACACCACCAGTACGTGCCGTTCGGCATACGGCGGTTCAATTCAAAATTAAATATGTGCTACCTTTTGATAGTAATCTGAAATACTAATTAAGCCTCGCTTAGTTAGTATTTCTTTTGATATTGCTCTCGTTACAATAGATTTGGTTGCTACTTTTTGATAGCAATCTCCCCAATATGCAACTTTATGTGCAATCCAATTTTCAACTCCAAGTTTCCTTAGTCCCCACAATCTTTTCTTAGCTACTTTCCACTGTTTCCATATTACTACTCTTATCATTGTTCTTAAATGTTCGTCTATTCTCTGTAATATGGTTTTCATTGAGCCTATGCGAAAGTAATTTACCCAACCTCTTATTACTTCGTTTATTTTCTTAATTCTATATGTTAAGTCTATACTCCAACTTCTTTTACATAATGCTTTTAGTTTCCTTTTAAATTTCTTTACAGAGTCTTGGTGTGGTCTTGCTTTCCATCCTTCTTTACTTTTCCAGAATCCAAATCCAAGATATTTGAGTTTACTCGGTGGTGTTATTTTCGTTTTTGTTGCATTTACTTTTAGTCCAAGTTTCCTTTCTATCCAGTTTGTTATGGAATACATTACTCTTCTTGCTGCTGCCTTACTTTTTAACACAATTACTACATCATCTGCATATCGTGTAAAACGTTGTCCTCTGATTTCAAGCTCTTTATCTAACTCATTTAACATTATATTACTTAACAATGGTGATAGATTTCCCCCTTGTGGTGTTCCTATTTCTGTTGTTTCATATCTTCCTTTGTCCATAACTCCTGCTTTAAGATATTTTCTAATTAGACTTTCTGTATCCCCATCATGTATTACTCTTCCTACATAGCTCATTAGTTTGTCTTGTGGTACATTGTCAAAGAATTTCTCTAAATCAATATCCACTATCCATACATATCCGTCATTAAAATATTCAAGTAATTTAATTATGGCTTGTTCACATCTTCTATTTGGTCTAAATCCATAACTGCTCTCGCTGAATATTGGCTCAAATATTGGAGTTAATACTTGCGTTATTGCTTGTTCTATTACTCTGTCTATTACAGTTGGAATACCAAGTTTTCGCATTCCTCCATTTGGTTTGGGTATTTCTACTCTTAATACTGGTTGTGGTTTATATTTCCTTTCTCGGATTTCTTCTTTGATACCTTGCCAATGTTCTTTCATATATTCTTCAAGTTCATTGATTGTGACTCCATCCACTCCTCCTGCTCCTTTATTTGCATATACTCTTTTGTATGCTGTTTTTATATTGTCGTCACTAAGTATCCTTTCAAGCATTTCTGACATATTTCGTCTCCTCTCCTTTCCGTTTTCAAACAAATTACCTTATGTTGTGATGTTTCCCCTCAATTACGTTTTGGTTTCGCATCTTGTCAGGTTATTGTTGAAACATACATTTTAATTTGACGCTTTGAATTGTTCAGCCCTTCCTAAATTTCTTTAGTACTATGGCATCTGCTGACTTCTCATAGTTCGTTGTTACTACAGGTTTCTCTGCCTATGAGACCTCACGGGATAAACCAATACTCTTTCCTCGTCTACCTGCCTGATTTACGCATTAAGGTTACGGTTACCTTTTGGACTTCGTTGACTTTGGACAACTTATCCGCTTAATACGCCTTAGTATCAGGTTTCTGTCCGTCAGGCTACGATTTCGCTATTGCTTCTTCTCTCCCACACCTCACGATGTGAAACTTGCAAGTCACTTAAGAGTTCGTCGGTAACTACGCCTCAGTGGACTTTCACCACAGAGCATTGATATGCCCGTCATACCAAAAAAAGATAAAGTATTTCTACTTTATCCGTTGTGTAACAAGCACTTTTCTTAATATTTTTTTATTTTAGGGGCGTATGTGGAAACATGTTGCCACATCCCCCGTTGTTTTTTGAATTATGTCAATATTGTATTTTTTAGCATTTTTTTTAGCTTTTTTAGCAATTTTTCACTTTTTTCAAAATTTGTCAAATCCTTTTGTATCAAGGGTTACAAGTGTTCTTTCAAAATCATAGCAACCACGCATTCGACGTGACTTGTATATGGGAACATGTCCACTGGTTGTATTTCTTTTATTAGATATTTTTCTTCTAATTCTTTTAAATCTCTGGCAAGGGTTGCTGGATTGCAACTTATATATATTATTTTTTCAGGTTGTATTTTCTTTAATACATCTATTGTTTTGTTGTCTAGTCCTTTTCTTGGTGGATCTACAAATACTACATTAGGAGTTTTATTTATATTTTTTAGTATTTGTGGAAGTATTTCTTCCACATCTCCTACATGGAATTCTATGTTTTCTACATTGTTTATTTTAGCGTTTTCTTTTGCGTCATCTATGGCTTGCTTAACTTTTTCTATTCCATATACTTTTTTGAAATACTTTGATGCAAATATTCCTATTGTTCCTATACCGCAGTATAAATCTAATGCAATATCTATTTGTTTGTCTGCAAGAGAATTTTTTTCTATAGATTTTATTGCAGTGTTATATAGTATTTCTGTTTGTATTGGGTTTACTTGATAAAATGATAGTGGTGATATTTTAAATTTGTATTCTCCTAAAATGTCATATATGTATCCGCTTCCATATATTATTTCATTTCTATCTCCTAATATTACATTAGTATTTTTTGTGTTATAGTTTTTTACTATTGTTTTTATATTTGGGTATTTTTTTGTTATATATTCTACAAGCTCTTTGTCTTTTTTTAAGTTATTGTCATTAACTACAATTGTAACTAAAATTTCATTTGTTTTTACACCTATTCTAATGACTATATGTCTTACTGTTCCTTTTAAAGTAACTTCATCATATACTGATATATTATTTTTATTTATAAACTCGAATATATCGTTTGCAATTTCATTGCATATTTTGTTTTGAATATAACATTTTGATACTGGAACTATGTTATGTGTTCTATTTGAATATACTCCCATAACAGCTTGCTTATTTTTGTTTAGCCCTATTGGATATTGGAGCTTGTTCCTATAAAACATTGGCTTTTTCATTCCTATTACATCTTTTACTTCTATGTTTTTATTTAATGCTTTATATAAACAGTTTTGAACTATTGCTTTTTTTATTTTTAGAGTATATTCATAATCTATATGTCTTAAGTTACATCCACCACATTTGTTATATACTTTACATTCTGATTCTACTCTATTTTTTGCTTGTTTTATTATTTCAATTATTTTCCCATATGCAAAGCTTGATTGTACTTTTAATATCTTTATTTTTACTTCTTCGCCTTTTATTGCACCTTGAATAAATATAGGGAAATTATCTATTTTTGCTATTCCTTCTCCCTGATATCCATCGTCTATAATTTTTACTTGATAAATTTGATTTTTTTCCAACATTTTTCTCTCCTATTTTTTAATTATATTCTAAAATCTTGGAAAAATCAATCTATTTTATGTGAATATACTTTTTATTATCCCATTTTCAATACTTACACTGAATATGTTTTTCAATATTATTAAAATTATTGGCCCTACAAATAGCCCTAGTACACCTATCATTCTAAAGCCTGTATACATTGCAATTAGCGTAAATATTGGATGTATTCCTATTTTTTTGCTTACTATTTTTGGTTCTACTAATTGTCTTACTATTAAGATAATAGCATATATTATTATTATTGCTATTCCTAAATTCAAATCACCATTTAGTGCTGATATTACTGCCCAAGGTATCATTACTGTTCCAGAGCCGAAGTATTGGTAATGCGTCTACGAATCCTATTCCAAGAGCAGTTAAAAATGGATATGGAACATTAAAACCTAATATTTTGATTACATACAATCCAACTAATACTATAAAGAATGATATCAAAATTAATATAACTTCTGCTTTTAAATAATTTCCTAATGCTTTTATAATATCATTTGAATGAATTCCTATTTTTTTTGCCCATCTATGTGGCAATTGATGTTCTATTGTGTCTATGATATACATCTTATCTGTGCATATAAAATATGTTGCAAGAATAGTTATGAAAACATATATTCCTATTACTGGTATTTCTGAAATTATTTGTGTAACTTTTGTTAAAAAATTAGATACATAATCTGTTATAAATGTAACTACTTTACTACTTGAGTTTTCAATTATTGATGCTACCTCTGCTGGTAATTTTATATTGCCATCTCTTATGCTTCCTATATAATCTTTTACTTTCTCATACATCATTTCTATATAACTATTAAATACTTGTAATAAATTTGAACTTTCTGTAATTAAACTAAATATTCCCCATGCAAGTAATCCTAATAATATTCCAAATATTATTGCTAAGACTAGTATCGCACTTTTTTTCCTTTCTAGCTTTGTTTTTTTTACAACGAATTTTATAAGTGGTTCTACTATTAAAGATATTATAAATCCTATTAAAAATGGCATATAGAATACTGCAAGTTTAAATGATAAAAATATCAAAATTAATGATATTATAAGTACAGCTATATTCTTTAGTATTCTTGTCCAATATCCAACATCTATTATCATACTTATCTCCTTATGTATATAATATTTTTTTAGGCAGGTTAAACCTGCCCATATTTATATTACTATTGATTATTTTTTGCATTATTTCCACATTTACATATTCCTTCTATTGTTTGATATACTTGCTGTCCTTGAACATTTTGATTATTTGCTAAATCTCCTAATGTAATCATTCCAACTACTGTATTGTTTTCTATTACCGGTACTCTTTTTATTTGACAATCACACATTATTTTACTTGCTTCTGTCACTTCTGCATCTGGTGTTATTGTATATACTTTTGTTGTCATAATTTGACTTGCTGGTGTTGTATTTGTATCTTTATTGCAGGCAACCCCTCTTAAAACTATGTCTCTATCTGTTATTAATCCTACTATTTTTTTGTTTGTATCACAAACTGGAATGCATCCAACATGTTGTTCTTGCATTATTCTTGCTACATTATTTAATGTCGTCTCTGGACTAACACATGATACTTGATTACACATACATTCTCTAACTTTCATACTTTTCCCCTTTCTTTTTATTTATATTAGTATTTCTTTTTTGGGGAAAAATATACATTATTTTCTAATACATTCTCCATGTTGGTCTTTGATTGTATGGTGGTTGCATTGGTGGCCTAGGTGGTCTTGTGGGACGTGGTGGTGGCATTGGGCCTGGTCTATTTGGTCTTCCTAATTCTCTTAGGATTAGTATTTTTATTAAGTCTCTTAGTAAGAAGTTTCTTTGTCTAGTTTCATTTCTTGTTTCTGGTTCTTTACTATTTGGATTTCTTACATCTCCATTTTTTAATACTGTTCTAGCAGTAGTGTTTACTGTCTCTTGCCTTTCTTCTGGCTCTATATTTAAATATATTTCTTCTGTCATGCTATCTATTAGTTCTCTTGTTATTTCTCTTTGACTATTTTGTGTGCAAATTTTACATACCATTGGATATACTATTCTATATATTTCTGGATACATAGTATCTAAAATTTCTGTATTCATATTACTACTCATATTATTACAATTGTTTAAATACTGCATATCATAATAGTAATCATCATATGTATTTGTATAAATATTATTCGGGGTTTGGTTGTAACCTAAAACGCTCCTCATATATTCTTCATAATCCATTTTTTTACCTCCTCGTATTAACTTCTTTTCTATTATATTCAGGGATAATAAAAAAAGCACCACTTTTGAAATTCTTTTTCAAAATCATATTCATTTGCTGAAACTGAAATAATTCCAACTCCTGAATAATATATATCTATTTGTTGATATTTCTTTCCATCAACTTTTGTTTGCTGGTGGACTAATATTTTATCAATTAATTCATTTATAATTTCTGGTGTAAGTTCTTTTATTTCAGTATATTTCTTAACTTTATCTACAAATGAAGTTATTGCAATTTCTTTTTGTTCAGTATTAGAAATATCTTTACTTAATATTTCAATTTGTAAAATTTTATCCCATTTATAAATTTTATTCCATTTTAATTGTTATTTTTTTGCTGTTATGATATGATTATTGCAAAAGGGATTTATTTCCAAAATGTAGTATATATTTTATTAAAAGAGTAAATATAAAAGGAGTGTAATTATGTCAGAAAAAATACAAGAAACTCAATCAAGATTAAAGGAATTAGGGTATTTTGCATCAGAAGATTTAGCAAAAATAGTACTATTATTTGAAGCAGCAGGAAAAAGATATAAAAAGAGTATTCCAACACTATTATTACAAGGAAAATCTGGAGCTGGAAAAACATTCTTAGCTGAGACTTTTTCTCAAATGATTGGTGCTGATGAAAAATTCGTACAATGTTTTCCTAGAATGGGAACAGAGAACTTTCAATATGATGTTAATATTGAAGGTGTAATGAAACAAGATGCAGACAGCTCAATTAAAGCTGGTATATTATTACAAGCTTTACAACAATCTCAAGAAAGTCCTGTAGTCCTTGTTATAGATGAATTAGACAAAGCAAGACCTGAAGTTGATTCATTTTTATTAGATTTTTTAGAAAATGGAAGACTAACAACTGGTACAGATACATATGAAAAAGGAAAATTTCCAATTTATACTTTTATTACATCGAATGACAAAAGAGAAATAGATGAAGCATTAATAAATAGAAGTAAAAGAGTTGAAGTTCCTAGACCTAGCAAAGATTTATTTTTAGAAATATTAGGATTACCTGAAAATCACTATTTAGGTTATATTTATGATAAGTGTCCTAATTTTTCTATAAGACAAGCCAGACAATACATTGAAGATTTAGAAGTTTTAGGAACAGAAATAGATGAAGAAGCATTATCTCAATATATCAATTTAGATGAATTAGATGTAATGTCATTAGCTGATTTACAGCGAATTTCTGAAATGGAAAATGGAGATTTAGAATTTGAATTACCTGATTTAGAAAGATGTTATATTACTATTACTTCTAATAATCAAGAGGGTTGGGTTAAGCTTTTTCAAGATGGAAATAAAGGAAATTTTAGATTATATTCAGATGATAATGAACAAGATAGAATGTATGTGGATATAGATACAATAGAACAATTACAAATGGCTAGTCAATATATGGATTTTGATGATTATTCCAATAGATATAAAGGCTGGTTTGAATATTCATTATCAGATGAAGAAATACAAGCAGATAGTATTATATGGGCAGGAAATAAGAGTAAAAAAGATGGTACAAGATTTGGAATAAAAATCGAGGGAGATAAAATGTTTAGAATTGCTATGAATAAAGGAAATACATTCGTTTATTTAGATTCTGCTTCTCCTAATACTTTAGAATCATTCTTAGGTCAACCAAAAGATGAAATCGAACAAGAATATGATACAGATACAGAATATGGTGATGATGGTAGAGATTATGATAATTAGGAGGAATAATAATGGCTCTTCAATATGATATAAATAAAATATTTACAGAACTTGAACAACAAACCAGAAAAAAAAGCAAAAAACATGAAAAAGTTGATCCAACTAAAGAGAATGATCCTATTGAATCACCAGAAGATGCTCCACAAACGCAAGAAGTTGCACCTGCTACATCAAAGACTACAGAAGATACACATGGCGGAGATGAAGCATCTAAAGAAATTAAAGATTCTCCAAACTCTGTAGATGGTGGTGAAAATCCAGATAAAGAAAACAAAAGTAAGAAAACAAAAAATACTGGTGAAAACGGCAAAGGTGATGGACAAGGTGAAGAAGAAAAAAAGAAATTAGAATCTAGTAAGAATACTGGTAGCAAAGGTGATGGTTCAGGGACTGGAGATAAACAAACTTCTAGTGAAGAAAAGAAAGAATCTGATGATAAAAAATCTTCTTCAAAAGGGTCTTCTTCAAAAAAAGATTCTAAAAAAGATAAAAGTGGGGAAAAAAAATCCGAAGAAGAACAAGATGAAGATTATTTTATAACAACAGATGGCAAAAATCCTAGTAAAAGCAAACCCAAAACTACTCCAGAAGATTTACAACAAGCTGTTGAAAAATTATTTGAAGAAAAAAAGAAAAAACAAGATGATTTTAAGAGTCAAAACAGGCAAGAATATTTGAAAAAATACATATTTGAAATTATAAAGAAAATTGCAGCACAACATGCTGGAATAGATAAACAAGATGGTTCAGAAACCTATGATAAAAAACAGATGCTTGGGCATATGTTAAAACATCAAAATTATAGATTATTAAGTGATAAATACGATTTAAGAGATGCAAGATATGTTCAGTTTTTTATTGATACATCTGGAGTTTATGGCTGCGGTTCTAACAAAATATTGCATGAACTTATGCCAGAGGTTATTAGTATGCTAGAAAGACAAGGTTATGAATGTTATATTGCAGCTTGTGGAAACGGATTTTATCAAAGAGATATGGTTGAAGATGAATATTATGGAACTAGAAAAACACTAGAAGGTTACAAAACTGGAAAAGTAAGCAAAATAGCTTGCCCTACCCCACAAACTGCAGCTAAAATGGCTAATGAAGCTGAGTTTTCTGTAATACTTGCTGATTTTGATGGTTTATCTTCTATTTGCGAAATGGCTAATTTATGTCAAAAAGATAAAATACCATATTTCCTATGTACTGAGGATAGATACCCATGGGAAGATCCAACATTACATGATTGGGTTGATCCAGAATTATGTGATTATAATCCTGAACTTGTATATGATGTATCAATGGATGGAAATCCAACTTTAGAACAATATGAAGATAGACAATACTATGATGACTATGAACAAGATGATTATGATGATTATGAGCAAGATGATGGTAGGGATTATGATGATTAACAGGAGTTAAAAGTATGATAGATAAAATTTTAATAACAGAGAAATTAGAAAACTTTTTTATTAAAACTAATCCAGAAAGTTTTTTAAAAGTATTTGTAATCAGTTTTTTATTTGATAAAACTAATTATATAGAACCTATTGTAGGTTATGAAAGTGCTTTAAATATGTTAGATAAATACATATATAATTTAGAAAATAATATTAAAGCCTTTAAAAAACTAGATAAATATCATTCTATTTATGCTAAATATGATTTTAAGGCAAAAAGTCTAAAATATTATATGACTAATGATTATAAAAAATTTAAAAATACTTCTTTAAATTCTGAACAAAAGAAAGCATTTATTATTAAAGAATTTAAAATAATGATGTATAAAGAGTTTGAAACAATTACAAATATTTATACCTTTAATGGAAAAATTGTTTCTAACAGTTTTTATATTGAGGATAGAAATGGTCGCTACCCTGATTATGATGGTGATTTTTCTAATATAATTGATATTTTCTCTGATGTAGAAGTATGCAATATTCTTAAACTTAATGATAGAATAAAAACTTATATAGATGAAAACAAAAACTATTTTGTATATTCTACACATATTAGTCAAAGAAATTCAGAAGTAATAAACTATGTTTTGTTATGGAGAAATTTTTTAAATAATAAATTATATTATTTTACGGTAAATAATCCTAAGAAATATTCAGAGAAGTTTATTAATGAGTTTAATAAAGAATATGAATATATAATATCGAGTGGAAAATATAATTTTATATTAAAAAATAAAGATGTTTTTTCACTTATTGAAAATTATTTACTTCATATAAGAAATAGAATTGACATTGAAAATAATATACAATATCATCAAGATTTAAGTGTAATATTTAAAATGATGAATCACAAAAAACATCTAACTAAACTGTCAGAATATTTATTACATAGTTCAGATTCTAATAATAAATTAAACTATAACAAAATTTAGGAGGTTCAATATGGAAAAAAAATTTTTTGTTGAAACAGAACAATTTGATACAAATGTTGCTAATAATTTTAATACAACCAATCCTCTACAAATAACAAATGATACATTGGTTAACGATTTTTTAAATAAAACCGTTTCTTTAGAATCTTTGATTGAAAAAGAAATATATAATAACAAATTATAAAATATAATATCAACATATAGTTTAAATATTTGCAAAAATTATATAATATTTTTGGGTGAGTAGAATTTACTCACCCTTTACTGACTAACAGTTAATCAATATCGGGCTATCAAAACATCAATAAAATAAGGAAGAACCAAATAAGAACAATTTTGTCCTTATTTAAGTTCTCCCTTAGGTGCTTTTTTTTATTGTATAGGAAAAATCGACTTTTATCTTGGCAAAATATAAGATTTTTCCATATACAACAAGAAAAGTAACATATAAAAAGACCCGCGTTAGCAATGCTAGTGTGGCTTTGCCACTTTTCTTATAAATTCTTTAATTAAGTTTATATCGTCTGGTGTAGTTATTTTAATATTTGTGTAATCCCCTTCTATTAGTTTTACCTGTTTTCCTAATAATTCTATTAACATACAGTCATCTGTTATTGTTTGATTATTTTTGAACTTTTCGTGTGCCTTTAGCAATGTTTCTCTTCTAAAACATTGTGGTGTTTGAACTATCCAAGTATTTTTTCTTTCTGTTGTAGCAGTTACAATATTATTATCATCAGATATTTTTATTGTGTCTTTTGATTTTACGGCAATTGTTGCTCCCTCATGATATTTCATTTCTTTTATGCAATTATTTATATATTCTTGTTTTATAACTGGTCTTGCTCCATCGTGGATTATTACTATATCGGAGTTTGTTTTAGTTATACAATTATATACAGATTCTTGTCTTGTTGTTCCACCTTCTATAAGGTTTATGGGTTTTCCGTTTTTTTTATGTATTACATTATTTATGAATTCAAATTCTTCTTTTTTAGCTGCTATAATTATATTTGTTATATTTGAATTTTCTAAAAATTGTTCTAAACTGTATTCAAATATATATTTGTCATTGATTTTTTCAAAATTTTTATTTGAATTTTTTCTAAATCTAGTGCTATTTCCTGCTACTAATATTATTCCTGTTACAGTCATGTGTTGCCTCCTTAGGTTTTTAAGTTACTATGCTATACTTAATATGTTTTTTTGGTTGTGTTGTAAGATGTACATATGTATATTTCATATTTTGATTTTAGTGTATCATATGCCTTTTTTGCTTCATATTTGTTTTTAAAGATACCATACACACATGAACCTGAGCCAGTCATTAGTGTGCCCATAGCACCATTTTGTATTAGTTCGTTTTTTAATGTTTGTAACATATATTTTTCTGTTATTACATCTTCAAATACATTATATAGATTATCACATAATAATGGGAGACTATCTGTTTCTAATGCTCTTACAATTGGTGCTGCCATTTCTCTTTGTCTTAGGTGCTGAGTTTTATCTAGTTTTTCAAACATATCTTTAGTAGGATATGATATTCTAGGTTTTATTATTAACATGTAATATTTCATTTTTGTATCTATTGGTGTGATAACATCTCCTATTCCTTCTCCTTTTACAGCCTTATTATAATAACATGGGCATACATCTGCACCTAATGTTTTTCCTAAATCTATTAGTTCTTTTTCAGTTAAGTTTAAATTATATAATTTGTTCATTGCAAGAATAAAACTTGCACAGTCTGTACTCCCTCCTGCTAGTCCTGCTTGTGTTGGTATTCTTTTATTTAATGTTACTTTTACTCCTTTTATAGTATTATATTTTTCTTTCAATTTTATATATGCCTTGTATATGATGTTATTTTCTAGCTCAACATTTTTTAGATTAGTGATTAATTCTAGTGTTTCTTTATCATTTTTTTCTAGATATAACTCATCATATAAATTGATTTTTTGAAATATAGATTCTAAGTTATGATAATTGTCTTTTCTTTTATCTAAGACATTTAAACTTAAATTTACCTTTGCTCTAGCTTTTGTATATATTTTATCCACACCATCAAATCCTTCCTATTCTACAGTTATAATGCATATAACACTTATACCATTGCCTTTTCCAACCTCGGTTAGTTCTTCTCCTGTAGTTGCCGTTATTCCTATACTATTTTTACTTATATTTAAAATTCTAGATATATTATTTCTCATGTTTTCTATTTTAGGTGTTATTTTTGGCGTTTTACATTCAATTGATATTGATACATGAATTATTTTTGAAGTTAGAAATCTTAATGCATTTCTTAAATATATTTCGCTATTTGTAATACCAGCTCTGCATAAATTATCTGCTTCTTCTCCTAATATATTTTTGCATGTTATGCCAGAAACAGCATTTGTAATTGCATGCAATACTACATCTGCATCACTGTTTCCAAGTAATCCTGGATATCCTTCAAATGTTATTCCTCCTAGTATAAGCCTTTTACTTTTGTTCTTAAAATCGAATTTATGGCTGTCTTGCCCTATTCCAACTTTCATATGTTTACCTCCGTTTTTTACATTATACTTTATAATAACTAATAAATCAATACTTGTTACATTTTTCTTGTTTGGTTTGCATATATTACTTTCATTGCTAGTTTATCAGGTGATATTTTACTTAAAATTTTTAATATCTTTATTTTAAATCCTGGTATTATCATTAATTTACCTTTTAGGGTTTTATCTATTGCATATTTTGCAACATATTGGCTTGATAATGCTTTTATACTAAATTTTACATTTGCTACATTATTAAAATTTGTTGCTACAGGACCTGGAGCTAGTACACTTATTGTTACATTTGTTTTTTGTTTTTTTAATTCTTCATATATACTTTCTGTAAGTCTTAATACATATGCTTTTGAAGAATAATATGTTGCCATTAATGGTCCTGGTGATGTACCAGCTATTGATGATACATTTAAAATTCTTCCTTTGTTTCTTTTTATCATATCTTGTAAAAATAGTTTTGTTAATATATGAACTGCTATAATATTTGTGTTTATAAGGCTTAGTTCCTTTTCTAAATCTGTTTCATTAAAATTTCCAAAAACACCAAACCCTGCATTATTAATCAGTAAATCGATATTTTCTTCTTTTAATTTGTTATGCAATTCTATACAGTTTTCTTTACTACTTATATCTATTGATATTACTTTTACTTTATTACCTAATTCATTTTGTAATTCTTCAAGCTTTTCTTTATTTCTTGCAACTGCGAATACTTCATATCCTAGTCCGAACTAAATACCTTGTCATATCTCTTCCTATACCTGAAGAAGCACCTGTTACTATAGCTTTCATTACATTTTCTCCTATCCATAAATGTTTTTTTAATTTTTATTAACATTTCATTTTATCAAAACTTTTACATCTGAATTATACTATCTATATTAAAATTATTCAACTCTTTTTTCTTTTATAAATAATTATACTAGTTAAAATAATTGCTAAAAGAATTAAAATACTTATACCTAATACTGTTTTTTTATTTTTTTCTTCTATATTTATTTCTTCTTCATTTTTGTTATTTACTTGTTCTTCAAGAATAGCAGAAAGTCTTTCCGCTTCTACTTCCTTTTGCTCTTGCTTTTGAATTTTTTCTGTTTCATTTAGTCTATAAATATCTATATAATATTTTTTACTTGTTATACCATCTTCTGCTAATACCGTAACTTCTATTTTATTATGTCCTATCTGCATTTCTTCACTTCCTAATATTGTTACAGTAGCGTTTTGTCTTTGAGGAATAGCTAATATATCAATTTTATTTATATCATTTGCTATTTCTGCTTTATATTGGGTCATGTTGCTATCAAACTCTGGATTTAATGTTGCTTGCCTTATTGCAAGTGTTTCTAGATTTGCATTAGCCAGTTCTAAATTTTTCGTTCTAGTTACATATATTTTATATTCTGATGTTTTACTTTTATCCTCCGCTTCTACTGCTATAGTAATTGTATTTTCCCCCATCTGCAAGTTTCTATTTCCTGTTATTGTTACAGTAGACTTACTGTTTTCTGGAATTGCTGTTACATCTAAATTTTCAATTGCTTTATCTGTAACAAAGTAATATTCTTTTATGTCTTTTTGAAATTCTGGACTAATTCCCTCATGATTTAATCTGAGTATTCTTAAATTAGTATTGTCAGCAGAAACATTACTTTGTTCTGATATAATTTGTTCTACATTTTCTGTTTCTCCTATTGCTATCTCCAAACTACTGCTTTCTATTTCTATTTCTTCTCCGGTTTCATTATAAAATTCTCCTGTAACTGTAATGTTAGCTGTTCCATCTTCTATTCCTTTAAATACAAATGTTCCAACATCTACTGTTTGCATATTTCTTCCATTATTATTTACCCATGTATACAATATTCTGTTATTTGAATAATTAGAGTTTTCTGGTCCTTGCATATATTCTAATTTAGAATTATCCCAATAAATTTCCAATGTAAATGCAGCTATTGGAATATCATTAATTTCTATTTTTATTTCTACGGTTTCATCTTTTTGTATTATTTCTTTTTCAGATATTATCTTTATTTGAGATTGTGCAGAGCAGATATTTGTGTTAAGAAATAGTGTTAGAAAAAAGGCAATTAATATTTTTATTCTATTTTTCATATTTTACAACACTCCTTTTTATACATTTTTTATTGTTCTATTTCTTTTATTTCTAATATGTGTCTTTGTATTATTAGTGAATCTAAAGATGATGGATTTTTTCCATTTTTATTAATATTTCCTGCTTTCATAAATATTCCTTCTAGTTTCTGTATTTCTAATATATGCCTTTGTAATACCAATAAGTCCATACTATTGATTTTTCCATCTCCACTTAAGTCGCCATAGATTAATATTTTGTATTCCATTTTTATTATTCCATTTTCATCTACTAATCTAATTTTTGAACCTGTGCCTACTCTTTGCTCATCTGTTAGTTTTTCTTCTGCATGGTTATATATTTCAATTGTATATATGGTGTTTATTTGCTCTTTTATTTTACTTACATTTAAGTTTTCAAGATTCCAGCCACTTATTATATCCTGTTCTACTTTCAGGTTTTCATCAAAAGTGATTTCACCTTCTTGGATTTTTGGCACTACTGTTATTTGTATTTCTTTTGTTATATTTCCATCTTCTGTTTGCACAATTATTTTGGTAGTTCCTTCTTCTATAGCTGTTATTTTTCCTGCATTATCTATTTGAGCAATATTGCTATTTTCAGATTGGTATTTTATATTTTGATTACTTGCATCTGTTGGTAATATTGTAGGTTTTATTATAAAAGCATCACCTATTTGCAAATTTAAGTTTTCTACATTTAATTGCATATCTGTTACAGGTGTATATACTTGTATACTTAAATTGGCAGAAACATTGTTTTCTTTTGCTTTTACTGTAATTACAGCATTTCCTGACTTGATTCCTAAAATATTTCCTAAACTATCTACTGTAGCCACATTTTTATTACTAGAAATATATTCTATTTCCTGTTCTTTAGCTTCTTCTGGCAGTATTTCTACTGTTATTTTTTTAGTTTCACCTTTTTTTATTATAGGATCGTCTATTGAAACATTTATCTTTTCTATTTGTAATTCTGGTACCTCTTTTAGATAGCTTTGAAAAGCATATCCTATTATACCATTTGGTAATTGTACTTTGTCCCATAATTCTCCTGATTGTTTTCCTTTTGCTAGTCTTGTCATTACTACTGTTCTATCAATAGATGTTAAAATTTCATAGGAAGTAGAAGGACCTGTTCTTATGTTTAAAGTGCTAGTTACATCTGCATATACTTTTGTATTATCACTAGTGTAATCACTTTCTTTTATATTTGGACTTTGAACAGGAATTTCTGGCATATTGTTATATACAGGTATAATAAATGAAATACTATCTTCTAACATTCCACTGTTTTTATATCCTGTATGAATTAATTTTGATTCACTATATGGAGCTAGTACGTTTGTCATATACTGATGCCAGAATAATTCTCCTCCATTATTGCTTGTTACATGAAATTTTTGTAAATATATTGTATCTTGTCCTATGTTTATATAACTAGACCCTATAAAAATTCCTCCTCCAGTTATTGCTCTACTTTTATTATTCCATGGTATTAAATATTTATCTTTTGTTTGCTCGTTTGCACCTTTTCCATCTTTTGCATATTGCAAACCATTTTTTATTGCTCCCATAGGCTCTGATGAACTAGTCGCTCCGATGTTATAAAAATTATATAGTCCTTCAAACCCTGCTACCGTTCCACTAATAGATGAATGTGATAAGAATGGACCTACTTCTTGTTTTATTCTAGATGCTAAATGGAAACTGCTTACCTTGGAAGTTTTTCCAGCTTCAAGGATAAGATCTGAATATTTGCTTTGTGTTGTTATTGTATTACCAGTACCATCTACATAATCTACAATTCTATTGTAAAATTCTGTACCATATAGGATTTTTTCTATTCCATCTATATTGTTTGTTTTTTCATCAAATGATAATCCCTCAAATTGAAATATTCTAACTTCATTTAAAAAATTTCTTGGATCCATTGTATATTCCACTGCTTGTCTTGAACAATCTACCCATCCTGCGTCTACTTCTATATTATATTCTCCTGGTGTTGTATTCTTCCAACTGTCTGAATAAGATTTTGGTACTAAATTTTTCCCAAATTTATTTTCATTATCAATTACATATTTCCAATCTAAGTTTGTATACAATGCTGTGAAATGCCAATTAGGATGTTTTTTTTGTAATTCTAATAAATATGGTTTGTAACTTTCTGGGAAATTTTCAATGCCCTCTTTTTTTTCTGCACAATAATGAGTACTGTTAAGTCCTATAATAAAAAGAAAGCATGTGATAATCATAAACATTTTACAGTATTTCATTTCCTATCCCTTTCTTTTAAAGTTTTTATTTATTTTTCAATAGCTTGCACAATTAATCTATTATTTGAATAATTTACACAAGTAATTAATGTAATTATCCTCTTACCAGCCGTATTTTGGTCTAATGGAGAAGTATTTTGTGGTTTTACCTTATATATGTCGAAAATAGTATACGTAATTTTTCCATTTTTATTATCTATTAGATATATTTCATCTCCTATTTTTAGGTCAATTAAATTATTAAACATATTTTCTTTATTATAGTTATGCCCTACTATACAGAAATTTCCAATTTCATTAGGTTCTGGCCCCCAGAATTTTGAAGCACATACATCCATTGCTTCTTCTGTGTAGTTTTTAAGTATATTTGTTTCTAAATTTATGTTTGGTATAATCAATTGGGCTGTAACTTCAAATCCTAAATATGTTGCAGGTACATTTGATTCTTCTGATGCAATGTTTGTGTTTTTCTCCATGTTTTTTTCTATTTCTATATTGCTTTCGTTTTTTCCTTCTACTAGCCTAATTTTATTTTCTTTATAGAAGCCATAACTTATATATAATAAGATATAAAATATCATTACTGCAATAATAGTTCTCATTATTTTTTTAATTTTATTTCTTTTTTTTAATCTTCTATTTCCCATTTTAGCTTCCTCTTATTTTTATGTAGAATTTTATTATTGTATAAGAAAAATTTTTCATTTTTCCTATACAATAATATTTATTTAGTCTTTTTTTCTTAAAAGAATATAAGATGCTATTAATATTGATATAATACCTATTATGCTTAGATAAATTGTGTTACCTGTTTGTGGTAATGTTTCTGGTTTTTCATTTGTTTGTGTTTCGTTTATATTAGTGGTATTATTTTGTTCATTGTTATTTTCTGTTGTTTCAGTACTTTCTTGATTTCCTTGGTTTTCTTCTATTGGTTTTTCTTCTGGCACAGTAACTGTTGCTTTTTCTTTTACTGAAATTTGAAAAGTTTGGCTTGCAATTTCGGCATCTGAGTTATCTCTATCTATCAACTTTAATGTAATAGAATAATCTCCTGCTTGATTAAACAATCCTCTTACAGCAAGTTCTTTTACAACATCTTTACCACCTATTGGGTCTCCTGAAGCATCTCCCCAACCGCTTTGAATAATATCATGTTCTAAACTTTGACCATCTATTGCAAGAAGTTTTGCAGTTGCACCTGATGGTGTTGTAGCTTCTCCAATTATTCTTGTATGCTCATAGTTTTTTCCCATTGTTGATGAAATTGTTAGTTTCATATCTTTTTCTTCATTTACTATGATATCTCCTGTATAACTTAGATTAACACTGTAATCTACATATACTGGTTCTGCTATTATACTTTTATCTATAGGTACTGTAATATCATCATAGCTAATTGAAGCATCTGGATTTGCCAACCCTTCTGCTGTAACACTTAAATCTGTTGGATTAGATGTTGTTAAATCAGCTTTTGCTCTAAATGTAACAGACATATTATTTCTAGGGTTAGATCCACCTGTATCATCAAAGAAATATACCCTTATTCTTGTTCCATTGTCATTTGCTGTTCCGCCTTCTGCTGATACATATTCTAATATTTTATTATCATATGCAACATCTACTGTATATGCACCTAATTCTTCGCCAAATTTGACATTTAAGGTTATTGTTTCACCAGGATGTACTGTTTCCTTGTCAGTTGTAACGTCAATACTACTTATTGGGGTTGCATATATTTCAGTTGTAAGAATTGATAAAAATAAAACAAGAAAAATTGCTACAATATTTACTATTTTTTTCATAAAAGATTTCCTCCTTTTTTTATTTTATAGTAAATATTATGTCGATTTTTCTTGCTTTTATATTAGAAATTTTTAAACTTAATGGAATTTTTTTCATTTTACATAGTAATTACTTTTCCATACTTTGTTTTAACATCCATATTTTCTTAGTATAATCTTCTATTATTGTATCCATAAGTGCAGATGTTTTATATTCTCCTTCTGTTTCTGCTAATTTTTTTATACTAATTGCATCTTGCAAAAGTGTAGAATAATCTTTGATTATTTCATTTATCACTAAACAAGAGTCTACTTTTTTATTTTCAGCTTCTATAATTTTTGTTTCATTTAAATATTCCCTTAAAGTCCCTAAAGGCTCTCCGCCTAGAGCTAAAATGTGTTCTGCTACTTCATCTACTTGTTCATTTATTTCATCATAATATTCTTCTAATTTAGCATGAATAACAAAAAAATCTTTCCCCTTTATATTCCAATGATAGTTTTGTAATTTTCGATAAAAAACGTTTAAGTCACTTAAAAAAGTATTTAAATCTTTTAAAATGTTCTCCATGATTATCTTCCTTTCTTTATTTTTCTTATTTATTATGTGCTGATTTAAATACTTTATTCACTATATATTATTATCTATATATAAACTTTCCAAATTTTGTCTTTATATATTTTTCCAATTTTTGCATAAATTCTTCTGGCTGTATTTCTTTTTTTGCTACCATTTCTAAACCTTTTTCCCAACTTGCTGTTAGTTTTGGGTTTAACATATCTGGCATTGATTTTTCTACTACGTCATATATTGCTTCTCCTTTTTGCGTAGGAGTTACAATTTGCGTTTTTGGATTTATATCTATATGTTTTATTTTTTCCAATTTTTTTATTATTTCGCCTCTTGTTGCACTTGTTCCTATTCCTGCTCCTTTTATTTGCTCCCTTAATGCTTCGTCCTCTATTAGTTTTCCTGCATTTTCCATTGCTAAAATTAGTGAACCTGAATTATATCTTGTTGGTGGTGTTGTTTCTGCTTCTTTTGTGTTCATTTCTAAGACATTTATTTCTTGCCCTCGTTTTAAATTCTTTAAATTTTCTTTTATTTCTTCTTTATTTTCTTTTGGTCTTAAAATTTCTAAATACCCCATTTTTGTACATATTTTTTCATTTGCATAAAATGTTTCATTTTCTATATTTATGCACACACTTATTTTGCTAAACTCTGCTTCTGGATAAAATATTGCTAAAAATCTTTTTACTATTATTCTATAAATTTCTTTATGTAAATCTGGTAATTTATTGTAATTTTCAAACCCTTGTCCTGTTGGTATTATAGCATAATGGTCTGTTATCTTACTATCATTTACATATTTTGTTTTTGCTAAATTATTTGTTGGGTACTTTTCTGTTATCATTTTTGTTATATAGTTATTTATTTCTGCATCACTTTTTAAATTTTTAGCAAGCCCATTTAAGTTTTTTGATATTTCTTTTGCTACTGCTGTTGATAAAACTCTTGCATCTGTTCTTGGATATGTTACTAATTTTCTTTCATATAAACTTTGTATTATTTCAAGTGTTTCATCTGGTTTTATTTTAAATCTTTTTGTACATTCATTTTGTATTTCTGCTAAATTAAACAAAAGTGGTGCTTTTTCTTTTTGCTTTGTCTTCTTTAATTCTGTTATTACTGCTTTTTTACCTTTTAAGGTTTCAATAAGCTGTTTTGCATCTTCTTCTTTTTTGAATCCTGTTTCGTTATATAGTTTTGGAGATTCAAAAACTAATGACTTCTCATTTGTTTTCCATTCTCCAACAAAATTATTTTCTATCCCAAAATTTGCATTTATTTTATAATATTTTGTTTTAACAAAATTTCTTATTTCTCTTTCTCTAGTTACTATCATTCCGAAGCACACATGTCATTACTCTACCAATTGATATTCCAGACTTTTCTTCATTTATTGTTTGTGCTAGTTTTTTGCCATATATTATTGATAATAATCTTGAGAAGTTTATACCTATCAAATAATCTTCTTTTGCACGTAAGTATGCAGAATTTGATAAGCTATCATATTCTGATAAGTCTTTTGCCTCCTTTATTCCTCTTAATATTTCTTCTTCTGTTTGTGAGTCTATCCATACTCTTTTCTTTGTTTTATTTTCTATTCCTATCATTTGGTCTACTAATCTATATATATATTCTCCTTCTCTTCCTGAGTCAGTTCCTACATATATTGTATCTATATCTTCTCTTTTTAGTAAACCTTTTATGATTTCAAATTGTTTTTCTACTTGTGGTATTACTTCATACTTGAACTCTTTTGGTATAAATGGCAGAGTATCTAGTCTCCAAAATTTTAATTTTTCATCATATTTTTCTGGATATGACATTGTTACTAAATGTCCTACACACCATGTTATTACCCAATTTTCATTTTCTATGTATCCATTTTTTCTATTATTCCCTAGTTTTAGAACTTTTGCAAATTCCATAGCTACTGATGGCTTTTCTGTTATTAGTAATTTTTTCAACTCTATTCAGCTCCTATTTTACCGTATATTCCGACCTCCGCCTTCTTGAACTTTCATTTTGCCTTCTCTTGCATTTATTATATTTTTTGCGTTTTTTTCTCCAACAACTCCTTCTAAATCATCAAATGATAGTTTATGCAATATGTTCATTTCTGTTTCAAAATGTCCTAGCAATTTTTCTATGGTTTTATTACCTAGTCCTGGTATGAATGTTAATGGTATTTGATATACGTATTCTGGTCTATTAGCTGGGCTTTTACTTTTTTCTTTGTCTTTTATAACTTGTATTCTATCGTAAACTCCCATTGTTATGTCTCTACTATCACATGTGTCACACTTAGTTACAGGTGCTATCCCTGGTATGTTTTTTCCACATGTTTCACAATATGTTCTATGATATTTCCCTAATTTTGGGTCTAATCCATAATTTGTTAATATTTTTCTTCCATCCTCATTTTTTAAAGCCTTCAATAACTCTTTAAAGCTTATATCTTTAACTAATATTTTATTGTATTCTCTTGCGATTTTTGGAAGCGAATGTGCATCTGAATTTGTTAAGAATGTTTTTCCTTCTAATTCTGATATGTTATCTGCTAAATTTGTATCTGAACTTAATCCTAATTCTATTGCTAATATTTTATTATATTTTTCTTTAAATATTTTTTCTAATCTATCTGTACAGTTTCCATAAAAGCTTTTATGAGGTGTAAAGCAATGTGCCGGTATTAATATACCATTATATTTTTCTACTATATCAATTAATTCATATGCTGATAGGTTTGCTCTTTGTGAGCTTAATGTTATGTTTTTTATATGATGGCTCATTTCATTTGAAAAGCCTTTTATATCTTTCAAATATGGAAAATAGCATAAATTATGGGCACTCCCACAATGACCATTTATACCTATTTCAGAAGTTTCTATTTCACTTCCTAGAATTATACATACTTTATCTTTATATATTATTCCTCCATCTTGAATTTCATATGCTTCACCTGTTTTTAGAAAATTTTCTATATCTTCTATTACATATGGAGAAGCACAATCTATTACCCCTGCTATATTTATTCCTTTTCTATTGCTACATTCTTTTGCAATGTTTGCAAAATTTAAAGACCTTGCTGCTGTTATTTTTATTGGTTTGTTTTTTTCGCTTCTTCCTATATGTATATGTAAATCTGCAAATACTTCGTACATTTTCCCCTCATTTCTGTAAAATTGTTTTATATTTTACTATTTTTCTTTATTGCATTTCTTGCTAACTCATCACATCTATTATTATATTCATTATCACTATGCCCTTTTACTTTTATGAATTTTACATCATGCTTTTTAGTTAATCCATATAATTCCTGCCATAATTCTTTATTTTTTACTGGTTCTTTGCTCGAATTTATCCAGTTGTTTTTTATCCATCCTTGTATCCAAAAATTATTAAATGCATTTACCACATAACTACTGTCACTATATATATCTACCTGACATTTATATTTAAGCATTTTAAGTCCTTCTATTACTGCTGTCATTTCCATTATGTTATTTGTTGTATTTGGCATATATCCACTTATTTCTTTTATAGTTTCTTTATACATTAGAATTGTTCCCCATCCTCCTGGTCCTGGATTTCCGTGAACATGCTCCATCTGTATACATAATTATTTTCTCCATATTTCCTCCAAAAACAATTGTATTTTTTATTGTCTTGTGATATTATATCAATAAATCAAGAAAAAAATCAATATATGGGAGAAAATTAATGAGCAAAATTCTAGCAATTATTTGTGAATATAATCCATTTCATAATGGACATTTGTACCAATTAACTGAATCCATTAATACTGTTCACCCAGATTTTGTAGTTTGCATAATGAGTGGTAATTTTGTTGAACGTGGTAATACTGCTTTAATTAATAAATGGGCTCGTGCTGAAATGGCTTTAAAATCTGGTGTTGATATGGTTATTGAGCTTCCTACTATTTATAGTATTTCTAGTGCTGAGAATTTTGCTGCTGGAAGTATTAAAATTTTAAACAGCCTAAAATGTGATACTTTTCTTTCTTTTGGAAGTGAGTGTGGCGATATTGATGTTTTAAATAGGTTTGCTGATATTCTAGTTAATGAACCTTCTGAGTATGTTACAATGTTAAATCATGAACTAGCAAAAGGCTTATCTTTTCCAAAAGCTCGTGAAAACGCTATGCTTCTATATATAAATGATATCCGTAACTATGCTAATGTTCTATCTGGTTCAAATAATATTTTAGGTATTGAATATTTAAAACAGATAATTAAAACTGGTAATTCAATTAAACCTATTACAATAAAACGTATGGGGTCTGAGTATAATAGCTTATCTGTAGTAGGTAATATTGCAAGTGCTACTGCCATTCGTGAAATGCTTCTTCAAAAGAAATCTGTAAAAAATTTAATGTCTAAGTCTGCATATTCTATCTTGGAAGAAGAAATTAAGAAGCGGAAGGTTTGTTTTAGATATTTCTCAATTTGAAAGAGAAATTATTTACAAATTAAGATGTATGGATATTGAACAAATAGCTAATCTGCCTGATGTTACAGAAGGTTTAGAATATAAAATAAAAGAAGCGGCAAATGTTTGTAATGATTTAGAGACTTTAAAATTTATGATAAAGTCTAAACGTTATACTTTATCTAGAATTCACAGAATTTTATTATATGCACTTTTGGATATAACAAAGCAAGATTATATAAATTCTCAAAAAGTTAATCCTTATATTCGTATTTTAGGCTTAAGTGAAAATGGCAAACTTTTATTATCTAAATTAAGTAAAAATAGAAAACTCAATGTTATTACTTCTGTAAAACAGTTTATGGATAGCAGTAATAACAAGATTCTAAAAAGTATGCTTGAAAAAGAGATATTAGCTACAAATATATATACTTTAGGATATAAGAAAAATTCAGAAGCTAACTTGGATTACACGAAAAAACTAATTGTTGTTTAAAAATTAGATGCTAGCAAAAATTTGAATTTTGCTAGCATCTAATTTCCTATTCTTCCCAATTATGGTATACATCTATTACATCATCTAATTCATCTAATTTTTCTAGAATAAGTTCCATCTTTCTTACTCCATTTTCATCTAATTGTACATAATTATTTGGCACCATTTTTACATCTGCTTCTAAAAAAGATATTCCATTTTCTTCTAATGCTTGACTTAGAGTAGAAAAATCTTCTGGCTTTGATGTTATTTCATAGACTTCTTCGTCTACTTCCATATTTTCTGCTCCATTTTCTAAAGCTAGCATCATAAGGTCATCTTCTACTAATTTACATTCTGTTTTTTCTATTACTATTACTCCTTTTTTCTCAAACATGTATGATACACATCCTGATGTTCCTAAGTTTCCACCAAATTTGTCAAAAACATGTCTTACATCTGCTGCTGTTCTATTTTTATTATCTGTTGAGGTATTTACTATTATAGCTACTCCATTTGGTCCATATCCTTCATATGTAATTTCTTCATAGTTTTCATTATTGCCTGCACCTGCTGCTTTCTTTATTGCATTATTTATTGTATCATTTGGCATATTATTTGCCTTACACTTTGAAATTACATCTTTTAATTTTGAATTTCCAGCTGGATCTGGTCCACCTGCTTTAACTGCCATTAATAATTCTCTTCCTAATTTTGTAAATATTTTTCCTCTTGCTGCATCTGTTTTTCCTTTTTTAGCTTGAATGTTGTGCCATTTGCTGTGTCCTGACATTTTCTCTCTCCTCCTTTTAATTTTCCCCTTTATTCTAGGCGGTTTTCGCCTTGTAAATACTTATTTTGTCCGTTTTTTTATTATTTGAACTTTATTGATTTTTAGGGGTTTTTATGGTTCTTTATTGAAACGATTGCTCCAAAATTGTTCCAAATTTACTCCAAAAATCTTATGTAAAGTTTTTAATGCGT
This sequence comes from uncultured Clostridia bacterium, assembly GCA_944392385.1. Taxonomy (GTDB): domain Bacteria; phylum Bacillota; class Clostridia; order TANB77; family CAG-508; genus UMGS1781. The sequence goes on from CALXWL010000014.1 coordinate 26,396, forward strand.
TTTAATTGAACTTTTGTTTTTCCATATTTGAAAATTTTAACAAAAGTTCTAAATTATTTTATCACAATTTTTTTAATTTGTGTAGTGTTTTTACAAATATTTTTTACCAATTACACTACTGTAAATTGACAAAGTAATTTCCATTTATAATATATAATAATGGAATTTAATATTACACTAACAATTATTGTAAGGATAACTTCCATTTTATTGTCAATGAAAGAAATATATAAAATGCATTTACTCCTTGAAATAACTGCTTTATGCTATTTCTGTAATTGACAATAGCTATATCTTTATAATGGTATGTGGTGTTAATCGCATGAATATCGATTAACACCTTAACAAATGAAAAAATGTGTGATATACTGTGTTTGATTAATTTCATAAGTTTTTAAGCAAATGGATTTTAGTCTTACACATTTTGAGAACTATTAACTTTTTGCTTGTTTGTGTTGTGCTTTTTTTCGTAAATAGATGTTAATTTTACACTTTTTTACCACTTTTATATATTTTTCATTCATTTTTTTATTTAGAAAATGGCTGTTTCTCTTACATTTGGAATTTACTTTTTCTTTTGGAAGTTACTTTTACAATTCACCCTATAAAATATATCATATGCTCTCCCTTTTTGCTTAAACAGTTGAAATTTCTATGTCTAAACTTGAAATAAATTCTTTTAGTTCTTTTATGATTTCTTCAAACTTAATATCATTTGCATATTTATTCTTTTTAGCATATCCATTCCATAAACTTATAATTCTATCATATGAAGATATACTATCTAAAATCTGTTCATAATCTTTTAAGTAATCAAGTGATTCTCTTTTATCAAATGTATTTTTTATTGATAGTTTTAAATTCTTAATATCAATATTATCTTTAAATTTGCTTAAAAACATATGTACATCGTAGTAATCCTTCATTCTGCTATTGTATTGTCCTCTTCTTAAAATGGTTTCAATTTTTTCAGATATTATTGTTTCAGCGTTATAGGTATAAATTAATATCTTTTTATTTTCAAATAATGATGGATAACTATACTTTAACTCTTTTGGTATAACTTTATCTCCTGTAGAAATATCAATATCTAAATTAATTTTAAGATTTTCTAATTTTCCAATTAAGTGATATTTATTCCCTCCATATTCATCTTCTTCTCTTATATCAGTTACATCAACCAACTCAAATTTTACACCGTCTTTTAAATCAATATTTAATATTTCGCTCAAAACTTTTACCATCTGTTCTTTGGAAATATCTAATCCTTTGATTGTTGTATCCATATCTCTTGTAGTTCTATTATTGATCCCAAATAGTGCTGATAACAGTAAACCACCTTTTAATATAAAATTTTCTTGATATTTTGAAACTGAAATTCTTTCTAAGATTCTTTCAAACATAAATCTTTGTAACAGTTCATAATGATTTAACTGATATTTTCTCTCTAGTTCTTTTGATTTTTGTTTAAGCTCTTTATATTTTATCACTTAATTAAAACCTCCATTATAGTAGTTAATTTTTCATATACATTAAAGATTTTAGCATATTCATCTAATAACTTTAAATTTTTATTTTTTGAATTAAAATAATTTTTTAAAATCTTATTATATAGCTCTATATCATATTCATTTTGATTTTTTAGCATATCACATATACATCTTTCTAAATTATATACAATTATAGGATTACCATATGGACTTGTTATAGTAATTTTACCTATATTTAACTTTTCTTTAGATACATAGTGAATTTTTACATTTTCTCTAATTCTTTTATGAGAATATGTAGTAACATCAAGTTCATATGGCACTCTTTCACTAATTCCCAGCAAGTGAAACGCAGTATTGTATGAATAAATAATATTGTTATAACGTTTTTGCAAAATATAGTATTCATCTTCAATTAATTTATTATCAATATATAAACCTCTTGATACTCTTCTAATTATTCCATTTTTTATTAATTCTGGAATATATATTCTTTGAATTCCGTTTTGTTCTATTTCATTAGATGTTATATAACCATTGTTTCTTTTTAAAAATTTTTCTATTTTTT